>JBBRVU010000052.1:0-21940 GCA_038246575.1 Actinomycetes bacterium
CCCGAGGCCCCCGAGGCCCCCGAGGCCCCCGAGGCCCCCGCACCACCGCCCGCTCCCACCGGCCGGCGCGGCCTGCGTCTGCTCGTCGCCCTGGCCGCAGTCGTGAGCCTGGTCGCGGTCGGCGGCGGCGTCCACGCCTGGCGGCAGCACCTCGCCTCCGACGTCCGCAACGGCACCACGCTGGTCACCGCGGACGGGATGGCGGCGCGCTACGGCATCGGCATCGACCTCCTGGCGGTCACGGCGGCCGGCGGCCTCGTCGAGCTGCGCTACCAGGTGGTCGACCCGGACAAGGCGGCGTCACTGGTGCACGACCCCGAGCTCTCGCCCGCCCTCGTCGCCGAGGCCAGTGGCAAGACCTTGGTGATGTCGACCCCGCCGCACCACCACGGCACCGAGCTGCAGCTGGGCGGCACGTACTTCTTCCTCATGGCCAACGCCGAGAGCGCGCTGCACAAGGGCGACGAGGTCACGCTGATCATCGGCGACGAACGGATGGAACACCTGGAGATGCAGGGATGACCGTCGAGCGTGGCAAGGTGGCGCTTCGGAGCGCAGCGGTGCTCCTGGGCGCGTTGCTCCTCGTCCTCCTGGTGCCGTCCACCGCTCAGGCCCACAGCGGGCTGGAACGCTCCGACCCGCTCGACGGGGGTGTCGTGCCGGTCGGCCGCACCTCCCTGACCTTGTGGTTCGGCGAACCTGTCATCGCGTTCTCGAGCTCCTTCGTGCTTCGCACCCAGGACGGCGCCGTCGTGCCGACGACCGCGTCCGGCAGGCGAGGCACCACCGTCGTCGAGATCGAGGCCGATCCCCTCGAGCGGGACACCTACCAGCTCGACTGGCGGGTCATCTCCCTCGACGACGGCCACACCACCAGCGGGACCCTCGTCTTCGGCGCCGGTCTCCGCCCCGCTCCACCCACCTCACGGGGCGCGCAGATCCCCCCCCCTGCGCTGATCCTCGTGAGGTGGGTGGGCCTGACCGCCCTGCTGGCCGCCATCGGCGCGCTCACGGTAGGCGACCGGGTCCTCCGCACGCTCGGCGAGCAGGTCCGTCGGCGAGCCCGCACCATCGGCCTCCTGGCCGTTCTCACCGCGTGGTGGGCCGGGGCGCTGACCCCCATGTTCAGCACCTTCGACCAGGGCGTCGGGCTGGGTCTGTGGTGGGACCAGACCTGGCTGTTCCTGGTCGACACCCCCGCCGGCCGGTACTGGCTGGCGCGCCAGGTCGCCATGACGGTGGCCGTGGCGGCCGTGCTCGTCTGGCGCCGGAGGCTCGCCCGGCCGCAGTGGCCGGCGACGGCGGCCCTGCTCGCGCTGACTGCCGCGGCCGTCTGCGAGGCCTGGGCCGGTCATGCCGCGACCCTGGTCAGCGGGTCCACGCTGGTCGGCGTCGCTGCAACCGCGCACCTGCTGGCGGCCGGTGTCTGGGCCGGGGGTCTGGGCGTGCTCGCCTGGTGCCTTGTCCCGACCCTGAGGCGCGGGAGGGGACAACGCGGCAGTCTGCTGGGACCAGTCTGGCGTGCGTACAGTCCCCTGGCCGCGGCCGCCACCGTGGTCCTGTTGGCCACCGGACTGATCGAGGCCGGTCACCACCTGCCTGGTCTCGGGGCGGTCACGTCGACCGTGTACGGCGCTGGCGTCGCCGCCAAGACGGGCCTCATGGTGGTGGCGCTCGGGCTCGCGGCGGTCAACACCGCGGTCGTCCACCCGGGGCTGGCCGCCCGCGCGGGAGCGAAGGTGCCGGTCAACGCACTACGCCGCCTGACCCTCAGCTCCACCCGCCGGTTCGCCGCGACAGTGACCGCGGAGGCCGTGGTGCTCGGGCTGGCCGTGGCGATGGCCGCCGTGGTGACCTCGACCGCGACGTCGCGGGAGTTCCTCGACGCGCAACGCCCGACGACCGTGCACGCCGAACGGGCCGACGGCCTGTTCGTCACCTTCGAGGAGGTCCCCGGCGGCCCCGCGACGGGTCGGCTCATCGTCAGGCTCCGCTCCATCGTCCGCCCCGACCCGGCCCCGGTGACCGGGGTCGACGTCGACCTCAGCGGGCGCGGCGGCCACGTCCTGGTCCCCCTGGCCGCGACCGACCCGGGCCGCTACGAAGGCACCACCGCCGAACCCGGAGCGGGCACCTGGACGGCTGTCGTCCAGGTGCACCGCACCAACGCCTCCGACACCGTCACGACGAGCTCGTGGACGGTGCAGCCGAGGCCCGCCGAGGGCGGGCTCTTCGAGGTGGTCACCACAGCGCTGGGCGCGCTGCTGCTCTCGCTGCTCGCGGCGACCCTGCTGATCCTTCGCCGCCGGCGACGCAGCGAAGTCGCTCCTGTGCTTGATCGCGTACCGGAGTACGCACCTCGAGAGAAGAGCCTGACATGAGGATGCACTCCCGCCGGTTCGTCGGGGCGGCCGTCGCCCTGGCGGTTTCCTGCCCCGTCGCCCTGAGCTTGATGGCCCCCGCGTCAGCGGCGCCCGCCCGCGAGCCGGGCGCGCCGCAGGCCACCCGAACCGTGGTGGTCACCATGAAGAACGACGCGGACCTCAGCACGATCCGCGGCACGCGCCAGGCCCGGCTGCGGGCGGTGATGGACCGCCTGCGGAAGACCGCGGACGCCGACCAGGCTCCGCTCATCCGGTCGCTGGCCCCGGCGGCGGCCCAGGGACGGGTACAGGTGCGACAGAGTCTCTGGATCTCCAACAGCCTCGTCCTGACCGCGACCCCCGACGTCCTCACCCAGATCGCCGCACGCCCGGACGTCGCCTCGGTGGTGTCCGACACGATCACCCTGACTCCCGCCGCGAGCGCCACCGCCAACCAGGTCAGTGCGCGGTCCCCGGAGGTCTGGGCCTCCGGTGGCACCGGCGCGGGCATCGTGGTGGCCACCCTCGACAGCGGGGTGGACGCCACCCATCCTGACCTCGCCGCCTCGTGGCGTGGGGGCACCAACAGCTGGTTCGACCCCTACGCCCAGCACCCCGCGACACCGACGGACCTGATGGGTCACGGCACGGGCGTCACCGGCGTGATGGTCGGTGGGAGCAGCAGCGGCACTGCCATCGGGACGGCTCCCGGGGCGTCCTGGATCGCGGCGCGGGTCTTCGACGACGCCGGACGTTCCACGGTGAGCGCCGTGCACCGGGCCTTCCAGTGGCTGCTCGATCCCGACGCCAACCCGGCCACCGCGGACGCCCCTCGCGTGGTGGACGCCTCCTGGTCCCTGGGCGCGGGCCCCGGCTGCGACCTGACCTTCCAACCGGACGTCCAGGCCCTACGCACTGCCGGCATCCTGCCGGTCTTCCCGGCGGGCAACTTCGGCTCGACGACCTCGAGCAGCGTCAGCCCGGCGAACTACCCCGAGGCGCTCTCGGTGGGGGCGGTCTCCGCCAGCGGTCTCGTCATGTCCTCGAGCAGCCGGGGTCCCTCCGCCTGCGGCGGTCGGACCCGCGCCTTCCCCGACCTGGTGGCGCCGGGACAGAACGTCCAGACCGCAGACCGCTACGGCCAGTACCAGTACCTCTCTGGCACCTCGGTCGCTGCGCCCCACGCCGCCGGTGTGCTGGCGCTGATGCTGGAAGGTTCGCCGACGCTGAGCGCCGACCAGCAGCTGGCGCTGGTCACGGACAGCGCCGCCGACCGCGGCGTCGCCGGCGTGGACCAGGTCTACGGTCACGGCATGTTGGACGCCGTCGCGGCGTACACCGCGGCGATGGCGCCACCGCCGCCACCCCCGCCACCCCCGCCGCCAGCGGCGGAGCTCGGCCTCGTGCTGACCCCGGTCATACTCTCGGCCGACCCTGGGGGAACGGCCTCCTGGCAGGTACAGGCCACCGGATCGAACGGTTTCGCCTCCGACGTCGCCCTGACGGTCGCCGGGCCGGCGACCAGCCTGGCGATCGCGACCCTGAACCCGAGCATCCTCACCGGCGGGTCCGGCACCAGCGCCCTCACGCTCGTCCCGGCCGCCGGAACCGCCCCGGGGAGCTACCCGTTCACCGTCACCGCCACCGGCGGCGGCCTCACCCGCACCGCCGACGGCACTCTCCAGGTGACCAGCCCACCACCTCCTCCACCACCACCGCCGGGACTGACGTTCTCGACGTTCGGCAACGCCAACCCGCCCGGGGCGGGCGGTACGGCAGACGACGCGGACCTCTACTACTGGGACGGCTCGTCGTACACGCGCACGTTCGACGCCTCGGCGGCCACGCTGCCCTCCTCGGCGAACGTGGACGGGTTTGACCGGGTCGACGCGACACGCTTCTACGTGTCCTTCTCGACCGACGTGACGATCCCGGGGCTCGGCACCGTCCAGGACGAGGACGTGCTCAGCTTCAGTGCCGGCACCTGGTCGGTGTACTTCGACGGCACGGCCGCCGGCCTGACCGCCAGTGGCCAGGACGTGGACGCCATCTCGGTCGACGGCGGCACGCTGTACTTCTCGACTGTCGGGTCGGTGAACCCCCCGCGGGTGACCGGCACGGCCGACGACGCCGACATCTACTCCTGGGACGGGACCGCCTTCGCCCGCGTCTGGGACGCCTCGGTCGCCAAGCTGCCCTCGTCGGCGAACGTGGACGGGTTCGTCCGGGTCGAGGCGACACACTTCTACCTGTCCTTCTCGACCGACCTGACGATCCCAGGCCTCGGCGCGGTGCAGGACGAGGACGTCGTCCTGTCCAGCGCAGGCACGTGGTCGGTGTACTTCGACGGGACCGCTCACGGACTGACGTCCAGCAGCCTCGACATCGATGCCTTCGACGTGGGGTGACGAACGGTGTTCCCGCACCCACCCGGAACGGGGGGAGTCGACCGCGGCGCTCGAACGGAGGGGTCGGTCGCAGCGGTGGTGCAACTCGGCCGGCGGGCGCGTCGGACGCGTCCGGGACTGTCCGCACGCCACTGTCTGCCGTGAGCCCGCGTTACTCTGCCCGCGGGGTGCCCGCACGGATCGTGGCCTGATTCCCGCGACTGGGAAACAGGCCTCTGACCTGCACTTTCGTGGTGGGCGATACAGGACTTGAACCTGTGTGCAGACCCAATCTGCATTCTGCCGTCCACCTGCGACTATGCCCGCTGACCTGCGGTCTTGTCGGCCTGTATCGCCTGACACGCGGGGACACAAGAGGACACGCATCGCCTCATCTTCTGGCATGATCTGGCACGTGGATGGCACGGAAGGCGCTACAGGCAGGCGACGGTCTATCGCTTCTGGCGGCAACAGCACGGGCCGGCGTGCCAGTTTCGGCTCCGTCCGAGTGCTGCCGTCGGGCCGCGTACAGGCCCGCTTCACCGGCCCGGACGGGACGACCCACAAGGCGCCGATCACCTTCGAGACGAAGCAGGACGCGCGGGCCTGGCTGTCGCTGCGGCACTCCGAGATCATCCGCGACGAGTGGGCGCCACCAGCCCCGCGCGGGTCGGCCGTTAGGTTCGGCGACTACGCCGAGTCGTGGATCGCCGGCCGCGACCTCAAGCCACGGACCCGCGAGCTGTACGCCGCGGTCCTGGCCGCCAGGCTCGCCCCGACGTTCCGCGGACTGCCGGTCAAGAGCATCACCCCGGACCTGGTGCGCACCTGGCACACCGACCAGGGGGCCGCGACGCCGACCGCCAGGGCGCACGCCTACTCGTTGCTGCGGTCCATCCTGGGCACGGCAGTGCAGGACGGGCTGATCCTGGCCAACCCGTGCCACCTTCGCGGCGCTGGGAGCAGTCGACGTGTCCGCCGGATCCGCCCCGCGTCCCTCGAGGAGCTCGAGGCGCTCGTCGCTGCCATGCCTGAGCGGTACCGCGTGATGACACTGCTCGCGGCCTGGTGCGGTCTCCGGTTCGGCGAGCTGGCCGAGCTGCGCCGCTCTGACGTCGACCTGACGTCCGGCGTCTTACGGGTCCGCCGCGGTGTTGTGCGGGCCGGGGGAGAGGTCATCGTCGGGACGCCGAAGAGCGACGCCGGCATCCGCGACGTGACGATCCCGCCGCACCTGCTGCCGGCTGTCCGCGACCACCTGCGGTCCAGCATCGTGGGCGGGAAGGACGGGCTGCTGTTCCCGGCGCGCAGCGGCGGCCACTTGGCCCCGTCGGCGCTGTACCGCGTGTTCTACCGGGCCAGGGACAAGGCAGGGCGCCCGGACTTGAGGTGGCACGACCTGCGGCACACCGGCGCGGTCCTGGCGGCCTCGACGGGGGCGACGTTGGCCGAGCTGATGGCCCGCCTCGGGCACTCGACGCCGGGCGCCGCGCTGAGGTACCAGCACGCGGCGCAAGGGCGTGACGCGGAGATCGCGCGTGCGTTGTCCGCTCTGGTGGAGCGACCGTGAGGGTACTCAGGCTGCGGTGCGTTTGTGGTCGGAATCTCGCAGACGTTGAGCGGATGGAAGGCAACCCGACGTGGACGCGAGACAAGCTCGCCGTCTCCCCGCGGCCGAACGTGGAGCAGGACGACTATCGCCCCTGGCACGAAGCGCAGAACACCATCGGTCGGCAGCGGGAAACCGCCAAGGAAGGCATCGACAGCGGCCGACTGGACTGGCATGACAGGAGTTACACCTGGCACTGCAAGTGCGGCCGGTCGACCTCTCGGCGCCATGAGGCGATCTCGACTATGTGGGCAGAGGAGACGACGTCCGCAGCCGCACGACGCGACACGAGCGTGAGGGTGCTCCGCGTCTTGGAATGACCGCGCTAGTCTGCACATGACAACTTGATCGCGGCCGGAAGTGGTGGGCTCCGTAAGGGGCGAAGCCAGCCGCGCGGGGACGCACCCAGGACACCCCGTCCAAGCCTTGGGGCAGCCGACCAACCTCACCGGGTAGGTCTCTTGGAGGCTGCCCGAGATGGCTCACACGTCTACCCGAATCCCGCTCGCTGAGGCTGCTGCCTCGCGCGGAGTCTCCACCCGAACCGTCCGCCGGTGGATCGCCGCCGGCCTGCTGCCGGCCTACCGCGTCGGTCCCCGCCTCGTCCGCATCAACCCCGAGGACCTCGACAAGCTCGACCGCCGTATCCCGACCGCGGGCAGCGCCGCCTAATGGCGCCCCCGGGCACCGCAGCCCTGCACGGACCTCGCTGGAACCACGCGCAGCGAGAGACAGGCGCCGATGACGCATGCGCGGGGGCACCCCCGGGACGACGCGAGCCCCCGGCGGCGAACCGAGGGCCCAACAGCGTCGACATCGCGGACGACACCGCCACTATCCCACGCCAGAGCGCAGAGCGGCAGCACCCCGACCGCGACTACTTGGCCCACGTCGACGGCGCACTCGTCGTCGTGGTCTGCACCAGCGCGGGCCGCTACCGCCGTCGGGTGTTCCTGACCCTGGCCAGTGCCGAGCGCTCCGCCGAGCGGGCGCGTGAGGCCGGCCATGAGGCCTCTGTCGTGCTGGCCAGGCTCGTCCCGGTCGAGGTGGCGCGATGACCGCCACCGCGGACGCCGACCAGGTCGGTGCCGCCACCCGCGACGCGCGCACCGTGATCGAGCAGGTGATGGCCGACCCGATGGTCTCGGAGATGTTCACCCGCCACGACGCCGAGCCTGGCCCGTTCGCCCGCGAGCTGCTCGACGGCATCCGACGCGCGGACGAGCGCCGTCGGCTGCGGTCCTGCCGACACCTGTCCGGTCGTGGCCCGGCGCCCGCGTGGATCTTCGGGTGGCGACCTGGCCGGCTCTACTGCCACGTCTGCGCGACTGTCGAGCTGGCGATGACGCGCACGTCGTCGGAGGGCACCGTCTGCGACGTGTGCCGCCGGCCGTTCCCGAAGCTGTGGGCCGTCATCGGCGCCGCCGGGCCGTTCCTGGTGTCGTTCGGCGCCTGCCGATCCTGCTTCGCCGCTGAGACCGGGCGGGTGACCCGATGACCGCGGACGGGCTCGGCACTCTGCTCGACGTGCTCGGTCGTGACCCTGACGAGCGGTTGAGCATCAACTACCTGAACGGTCACTTCACCTCGCAGGTCACCACGGTGAGCAGCGCCGCCACCATCGCGACCTGGAACGGTGGCCACGACTGCTGGTACGGCACCGCCGTGCTGCACGAGCGGGTGAGCACCGGGCGCGGCACCGCCGCGGACGTGACCGGCATCCGCGAGCTGTTCGCGGACCTCGACGCCAAGCCGGACGGCGTGAAGGACTACGCCACCGCGGACGCCGTCATCGCCGACCTGGCCGACATGGTCGGGACCGTCCCGTCCGCCGTGGTCGACTCCGGGCACGGGCTGCAGCCGCACTGGCCCCTCGAGCGCGGCGACGGCACCGACTGGACCGACGAGACCTCACCGGAATGGGGCGCCGCGGCGGTCCTGCTGCGCCGGTGGGGCCGGCTGGTCGCGATGGTCGCCGAGCGGCACGGCGGGCACGTCGACAACGTCTACGACCTACCGCGGGTGCTGCGCGTCCCGGGCACCAGGAAGAACAAGAACCCGGCCAAGCCGATCGAGGTCGTCGCCGACTACCCCGGCGGCTCGCCGGTCACCCTTGCCCGGCTGCGCGACGTCCTCGACGAGTACGCGGTGCCCACCTACCAGGAGGACTCCGAGCCGCTGGGCGCGACCGTCAGCGCACCCGGCACCTGGACCCACGGGGAGCGCAGCTGCGGCTACGTCACCGCGATGGTCACCGGCTGGGCGCAGGACCAGCCGAAGGCCCGGCACCCGTGGCTGGTCGGCCAGGCGACCCGGCTCGCCGCAGCCCACCGCGCCGGATGCCTCACCGCCGACGACCACCGCACCGCCAGCACGCACCTCGCCGACGCGTTCCGTCGGATGCTCGCCACCGGGGAGACCCGGGAGGAGAGTCCCGGTGAGGTCCGCAACGCGCTCGCCTGGGGTGTCGCCCGGGTGGCCACGAAGAACGACGCGCACGTGTCAGCCGAGCTCGGCGAGCACCGGCACACCGAGCAGGTCACCGTGCTCGAGGACAGCGACCGGCAGCCCGCCGAGGCATTCTGGGGCTCCCGGCCCGAACTGGCACACGTTCGGGACTTCGCCCGCGCCCGGCTGTGCTCCCCGCTGGCAACGCTGGCCGTCGTCCTGGCCCGGGTGGTCACCGCCGTGCCGCACCACTTCGTGCTGCCGCCGATCATCGGTGGAGATGCCAGCCTCAACCTGTTCGCGGCCGTCGTCGCCCCGTCAGGTCACGGCAAGGGCGCCGCCGAGGCAGCCGCGCGGGACGCCGTGGTCATCGACGGCATCACCCAGTACAGCCTCGGGTCCGGTGAGGGCATCGCCCGCACCTACGGCCACCGCGAGCGGGTCCCGGACGACAACGGGCGCAAGGGCGGCTCGGTCATCGTGCGTGACCACTGGGCGCTGCTGTTCTCGGTGGCCGAGGTCGACACGCTGACCGCGCTCGGTGCACGCCAGGGCGCCACCCTGCTGCCGCAGGTCCGGTCGGCGTACATGGGTGAGCCGCTCGGGTTCGCCTACAGCGACCCGCAGAAGGCGATCACCATCCCGGTCCACGAGTACCGGCTCTGCCTGGTGCTGGGCGTCCAGCCGGGCCGGGCGGCCGGGCTGCTCGACGACGCCGACGGCGGCACACCGCAGCGGTTCCTGTGGGTCCCGGCCACCGACCCGGCCGGGCCGACCGAGATCCCGACGGCACCTGACCCGATGCGCTGGACGTTGCCCACCCGGCCCGCGGGCGCGGCGACCACCGCCACCGGCCGCATCCACCTGGACGTGCCACAGGTGGCCCGGGGCGCCGTCGTCACGGCTGCGCAGGCCCGTAACCGTGGCGAGATCGAGGCCCTCGACGGGCACGCGCTGCTGACCCGGCTCAAGGTTGCGGCGGCCCTCGGGCTGTTCGCCGGCCGCGTCGGCATCGACGAGGACGACTGGCAGCTCGCCGGGGACCTCATGGACGTCTCCGACCGGACCCGGGCCGGCGTGGTGCGCTACCTCTCCACCCGGGCCGAGGACGCCAACGCCGCCCGCGGTCGCGCCGAGGGACAGAGGGCCGTCGTGGTGTCGGAGACCGTCGAGGCCGCCGAGGTCCGGAAGGCCGGGCAGAGCATCGTCAAGCACTTGCGCGAGCACGGCGACACGACCTGGGCCGACGAGCGCAAGCGCCTCAACTCTCGCTTGCGCGCGCACTTCGACGACGCCGTTGATGCGCTCGCTTCCGCGGGGGTCGTGACCGTCGAGACAGCCGGGCGCGGGCAGCTTCTGCGGCTCTCGGTGGTGGCGTCGTGATGACGGTCGTAGGGGTGGACGAGGGGTGGACATGTCCACCCCACCCCGACAGAAAGCGCCTACGTGGGAAATCAAATATCTCTCTCACCAGCGTAAACGCGAGTCGTCGCCCGACTCGGTTTCGCCGGTTGGGGTGGACACGTCCACCCTTGTCCACCCCAGCGCCGGGCGGTGCCAAGTGAGACCCGCCGAGCTGTGCCGGCGGTGCGGCTGCCGCCTCGACCAGCTGCACATCGGGACCGATGTCGACCGTCATCCCGCCTGCCACACCGACCCGCCGGCGACCGACGACCAGCACCGACGTGCCCTGTTCGCGGTCGCTGCCACCTTTCCCACCGCCCGCCAACTGGAGACCCCATGACCACCGTCCCCGACCAGCCCGACACCGGACTCGACCTCATCGCCGCCACCATCACCGCACGCACCGCGGCAGTCCTCGGCGCACCCCGGCTAGCAACCCAGGCGGCCCGTCGAGCCGCCGCCCTCGCCGAGCGGTACGTCATCGAGCTGAGCCCCGTCGTGGCTCGCACCCCGCAGGCGACCGAGGCCCAGGTCACCGACGGCATCACGACCACCGGCTCGCTGTGCCGGCTGCTCGCGCCCGCGCCGATCGAGATCGAGGAGGCGATGGCGTGACCCCCACCCCTGATTCTTTGACAGCCGCACGCCAGCGACCCGCCTCTCTTCGTTCGCCTCTCCGCACGTCACGCCGAATCGACGTCACGTGACACCAACCGAAAGGAGTCGGGCATGCCTGACGACGAAGCCATGAGAGCCCGCCGGAGCCGCGCGCACCGGGCCGGAGAGCACCACCTGTGCCGCGCCGGCCGGTGCGTGGCGCTTGCCGTGATCGGTTCTGACCCCGCGACCGACCGTGACGACGACCAGCCCGTGCGGCCCGGCGCCGTCGAGACGGCGGTGTCGCTGTTCGCGGCCACTTTGCGGCTGCCAGAGAGCGACGTCCGGGCGCCGATGATGTCGGCGGCGACAGTGTTGGCCAAGCTGCTCGACGAGGGCGTGCAACCACCGGCGGTCGCCCGCGAGCTGGGCAAGTACCTCCGCTGGGCCGCCAAGTTCGAGGCCGCCGCAGACGAGCTGGACGAGATCCGCTCCCGGCTCGCGCACCGAGAGGCGACGGCAATCGTGGCGCGGTTGCGGACCCCCGCAGGCGCGTCGTGAGCGTTCCGCAAACAGGAGACCTGCCGCGCTCACCGTGGGTGCGGCTGACAGACAGATTCCCAACCACAAGGAGACAGCAATGACGTACATCGAGAACGCCGTGACCGCCAAGGAGATCGCGGTCGTGACGAAGCGGACCGTCGCCGAGGTCGAGGCCGAGGCCGCGGAGCTCAACGTCTTCGTCGGCACCGACTGGGCTGGCCGGCCCGCGGTGTCCGAGGTCGACGCCCGCCAGCTCGTGTCCGGCGACGCCCGCCGGGTCCGCGAGTCCGAGGCCGAGTGGTCCTCGTTCCTGGCCCGCTGCGCGACCTGGACCCTCACGCGGGACGAGCTGGTCCGCGAGGCGCAGCGGGCCGCTGAGCTCGCCTCGCAGCGGGATGGCCACGGTGGCGGCGCGGGCGCGACAGCCGGTGTCGAGGCCGGGCGCGCGGCCGGCGCCGACTACGAGACAAGCAACCCGCCGCCGACGTGGGGTGACCAGCGAGACGGCAATGCGCGGCGGCTGTTCACCGCCGAGCCCGGTGACCGGCCCGGCCTGCTGGACCGGGCCCGCGACCTCCTCGCCGGGAGTCCCCGATGACCGGCCGGGTCGAGCGCGCCGACGGCGAGCGCAACGCGGCTTTTCCCGAGGCGTGGGGCACCCCGCGAGGTGCGCCGTCCTCGGATGAGCGGCGCGACTGGGTCGCCGCCCAGGTGCGCCGTCACGTCCTTGACCGCAAGCTGACGTCGGATCCCGATCTTCGCGCCGCCTACATGGCGCGTCGGCGGCAGGTCGGGCCGTGACCGCGCTGGTGAGCGATGAGTCCCGCGCCGTCGCCGCGGTGCTGCGGGTCGCGGCGCGCACCATGGCAGGCGAGCATCGTGCCGGTCCGCGGCCGGTGACCGACCTCGACGACGAGGATCTGATCGGGCTTCTCATCGCGGCCGACCACGGCATCGACCCGGAGAGGCTCGCGGCGTACCGGTCGCTCGGCAGGTCCCGCGGGCTGGCGTTGGACGAGGTGCTGCGCGCCGTGTTCAGAAACGAATTGCGCGACGTCGTCGAGCTGCCCGCCGTCGGCCGCCGGGCGCCGTCCACATGAGCCCGGCGGCGCGACGTGCCATCGCATTGCGCCGCCGACCCCCAACCTCCCGGCCGCCGGTTCGGTGTCGCCCATCCGCCGGCGGCCGGGAGCACCACTCGGGCGCCTCCCCGCTGCCAAGCGGTGGGACGTGAGTAACGCCGGAACCTGCGTCATCCTGCTCGTCCAAGACGCATGTCGGGCCAGTCAGGAATGTGGATCTCTCGGCCGGGCAGAGGTGCAACGAGAGATAAGGACACCGCCATGTCGAATAACCTGCCCGCGCAACATAGAAGCCGGTGGATCCTCCTAGCCGTCGTTCTCGTGCTCGTCGCTGTCGCTGTCGTCATTGCCATGATCAGCGGCGGCGGAGGGGGTGGAGGCGGCGGGGCGGGTGGCGGCGGCGGCTACTAGGGCGTGTCTCGTAAGTGGCGTGTAGTCACGAGGGCCAGAGCACGATCGTGCCCAGCACGACGGCGCCTTGGTACGCGGGTGAGGGCGTACTCGTCATAGCGGGTGGCCAGACTGCGCCAGTTGGCTGCGCTTGTTAGAAGGTGGCTCGATGAACCACGGCGCCCGTCATGCCTATGACGTCCACGGCTGCCGCTGCGTCCTGTGCGTCGGCGCGTGGAACGAGCGCCAGCGAGAGCTGCGAACCCGCCGCGCCGCTGGCCGCCCGGAGGACAACCCTGGGCTCAACCACGGCACAAAGTCGACCTACGTCAACCACGGGTGCCGCTGTGAGGCCCGCAAGACGGCTCAGGCGGAGGCGAACCGGCGGCGGTACGCCTAACCCCAGCGCAGCACGATCAGCCCGACCAGGCACCAGCTCGACAGGAACAGACCCGACGCCGAGCACGATCCGCCCGGGGATCTCGTGCCGCGGGATCACGGGGAGAAGGTAGTCCCGGCGCTGCGCTTCGCTGGCTCGGGTAGTAGCGGTCGGCTGGAAGTGGGCACAATGTTGACCATGACCACACCTTTCGATGACGGCGAAGAGCAGCCCGGCGGCGAGTCAGACGGCGCTGTTGTCGATCAAACCGAGGACGAAAGAATCCGCGCGCTGGAGTTCATGCTGGCGACCCGCGCCCAGCAGGAAGATCACATCAGGTCGGCTCACGCTGTCAAGGAAGTCGTTGATCATCCTGGCGCCGATCCCCGCGCCCAGTTCGAGGAAGCCCTGCACGAGCACACGGAACCACCCGAAGGCCAGTCTCCGACCTGACCTCGGCATCAGCGGCCGCCCGCGCTACCCGAGCCACAGGATGATCAGCCGGGGGAACTCGGCGGGCGGCTCTAGCCCCAGAGAGGACGACGCCGCGCCAGTCCGGTGCCAAGGGTGGCCGCGGCGTCGTCATCCCCCGTGGCGGACCAGTTGACCCAGCGGACAAGCGCTAAACCCGCCGCCGACTGAACGACCGAGCGGACGCGGAGACCGACGCCGCCCACACCGGGGGATAAGGGCGACGCCGGCTCCTGCATCATGCGCCTCCCACGACGACGACGCCCCCGCCGGATTTCCTCCCGGCGGGGGCGTCGTGCTGCGTGCTGGTCAGGCAGGTGTCAGGCGCTCGATCTCCTCGAGCCGGTCCGCAGCCGCGAGCAGGGCGGCACTCAGGTCTCGAGCGGATTCGGCCCGCAGGGCGTTGACGTCTCCCGTGCTGTCGAGGGTCAGATCCACCGACGGACCCTCGTATCCCTGCGCCAGCTGTGCTGCGCTGATCGTGACCCTGGCCTCGCCGGCCGAGCCCACCGTCGGCGTCAGCACCAAGGTGGCGACGTGAGCCTCGTGGATGAGGATGTCGCCGTCCTCGAACACCGCCGGGTGCTTCCCGTGGCACCACCACGGGCAGACCGCGGCCTCGGCGTTCATCGCCTGCTCGCGCCGGTAGGCCGCGAGCACGCCACGCTCCTCGAGCACCTTGTGCACCGCGACGAGGAACGCCGCGCCGTCGGGCATCTCGAGCGGGAGATCCTCGAAGGTCAACAGGCCGTTGTGCTGTCCGTAGATCGCCGCCATCGCCAGCGGCATCGTGATCCGGTCGGTGGCGTAGAGCAGCCGGTGGTCGCGCTCGGCCGTGGTGTCGGTGATGGTCGTCGTGGTCGTGTCGTCGTGCATGTCGGTCGCCTCCTGCGACTGGCGCGGAGGTCCGGGACTGTCTGGCACACATCTGGCACACCAGGCAATGAGAAGGCCCCTAACCCTGCGTTTCCGCAGGTCAGGGGCCGTTCCCATCGGTGGGCGATACAGGACTTGAACCTGTGACCTCTTCCGTGTCAGCGCGATGGAGCGCCTCAGATCTGGGGCGCGTGGGGACGCGACCTTCCGCTAAGCTGCAGGTCAGAGGCACTTTTTCGTGTCCGCTGAGATCCGGTGTTGTCCGCCAGTGTCTGCGCCCTCTGCCCGCAGGGTGCCCGCAAACGATCTTGGGAGGAGAGAACGTGGGATGGGTCGAGAAGCGTGTCACCGAAGCGGGTAGGGCCCGCTACACGGCGATGTTTCGCGACCTCAAGGGGGACAAGCGCTCCGCGGGGACATTCAGCACCGAGCGACGGGCCGCCAAAGAGTGGCAGCGAGCCGAGGTCGAGCTCGCCGACGGGAAGATCGCTGATCGGCGTCGCGGACTGCAGACTCTTCGGACCTATGTCGAGACGCAGTGGCTGCCTAACCACGTCATCGAGGCCACGACGCTCGAGTCGTACACCTACCTGCTCAATCGCTACATCCTGCCGGAGCTCGGGTCACGGCGGATGGCTGAGATCCTTCCTGGGCACGTCAGGGAATGGGTGACCCGGATGCAGGACGTCCTCGGAGCCAGGCCACCCACGATCCGCAAGAGCAAGGTCGTCCTGGACGCGATCTTCACGACCGCGCTGAACGACCAGATCACGACGTTGCACCCCGGCAAGGGTGTGAAGACACCACCGGTGGCGACCAAACCGCGAGCGATCGTCAGCTCCGAGCAGTTCGACAAGATTCATGCAGCGCTGGAGGGCTCCACGATGCGGCTGCTCGTCGAGACGGACATCGAGACTGGTCTGCGGTGGGGTGAGCTGACGGAGCTTCGACCCAAGGACATCGATCTCGAGGACGGCGTGATCACGGTGTGCCGGGTCGTGGTTCATCTGCGATCTGCGAGCTGGGGCAACGAGAAACGGTTCGTCGTGAAGCAGTACCCGAAGGACAAGGAGTGGCGCAGGGTGAGCATCACCCGCACCCTGGCAGACGAGTTGAAAGCTCACATCGATCGCGAAGGACTGGGGCCCGATGACTTGCTGTTCCGGCAGCCGGTGCCCGAGGGACCCGCTCGCCGAACGCTTCCGAGCCAGCCCGTCGACCCGTCGACGCTCGGGCTGACGGAGCCCAACGCGCAAGGCCGCCAGCACCGTCACGGGACGATGACCGCGTATTCGGCCGGCTGCCGGTGTCAGCACTGCAAGAACGCTATCGCCGGCTACCGGGCATCGCGACGCGCGGCTGGCCGGGATGCGCCGCGCGTGCCGCGCACCGTTAGTACCGACGGGCACATCAGCAACTCCTGGTTCCGTACGGAGGTGTGGGACAAGGCGCTCGCCACCGCCGCCATCGGGATCCACGTCACCCCGCACGGCCTGCGGCATGCGCACGCGTCATGGCTGCTCGCCGGCGGCGCCGACGTCCAGGTCGTGAAGGAGCGGTTGGGGCACGGCAGCATCCTCACCACGGCTAGGTACCTGCACGCCCGGCCGGACGCGGGGGATCGGGCACTCGACGCGCTAGCCGCCTTCCGCGGCGCGTCACGACAGACCGACGCGGCAGCGCACGCCGAGGGCCCGGGCAATGTCGACGTCGCCGAGTTGCGGCGGGCGATGGCGACGTTGGAGGAGATGGTCGACTCGCTGAGCACCCGTCCTGCCACGGTCACGTGAATGCAGGCGGACATGCGCCGGTGAGGGGTGTCGTTAACCCGAAATAGCCGCGAGCCTTGTTAAGGGTTGTATGCTATCCCTAATCAAGGAGGCGCCGTGTCACGGGTTGTCCGGCGGCAGTGGACCAGCGACTTCAATGCGCCGACGCGGCGCGGCAACAAGTCCTGTGCGTACGAGGCGTACGTCCCCGATCGTCTCGAAGATCGGAATATCGTGCTGGATGGCGAGGTCGCCGCCGATGTCGCCGATGCGGAGACGGCGATCGCCGGCCTCAACCAGGTGGCGACCAGCCTGGTCGACACCGAGGCCCTGGCCCGCATCCTGCTCCGCGCGGAGTCGGTCGCGTCCTCGAAGATCGAAGGGCTGGAGGTGGGCGCGCGTCGCCTGCTGCGCGCCGAGGCCGCCCGCGGTCTGGGCGAGCCTCCGACCGACGTGACCGCACTTGAGGTGCTCGGGAACATCGACGCGATGGTCGCCGCAATCCGCAGCGCCGACGAGGGCGAGCCCATCACCCTCGAGCTGCTGCTCGACCTGCACCGACGGCTGCTCGCCGGGACCCGGCTCGATGCTCACGGCGGTCGGCTCCGCGAGGTGCAGAACTGGATCGGCGGCAGCGACTACAACCCCTGCCGCGCAGCGTTCGTCCCCCCGCCACCCGAGCTCGTCGAAGCGCTGATGGTGGACCTGGTTGCGTTCTCCAACAGCCACGGACTACCGGCGGTGGCGCAGGCCGCGTTGGCGCACGCGCAGTTCGAGACGATCCACCCGTTCATCGACGGGAACGGACGCACCGGGCGGGCACTGATCCACCTCATCCTGCGCCGTCGCGGCTTGGCGCCACGAGTGCTGCCGCCCGTCTCGCTCATCCTGGCCACCTGGGCGAAGGACTACGTGGGAGGACTCCAGGCGAGCCGCTACCGGGGCACGTCGAGGTCGCGGTCGGCGCACGAGGGCACGAACCTGTGGATCGGACAATTCGCCGGCGCGTGCACGCGCGCCGTCCAGGACGCGACTGCCTTCGAGCGGCGTGCACAGACAATCGAGGCGGCCTGGCGAGAACGGCTCGGCAGGGTCCGGGCTCGTTCTGCCGTATACCTGCTGCTCCGCGCCCTGGTGGGAGCGCCGGTCGTCACCGTGAACAGCGCCGCCGATCTGATCGGACGCAGCTTCGTCCAGACCAACCAAGCCGTCGCCAGGCTGGTCGAGGAGGGGATCCTGCAACAGGTGACCATAGGGCGGCGCAACCGCGCCTTCGAGGCGCCCGACGTCATCAACGCCTTCACCGACCTCGAGCGCCAGCTCGCTAGCCCGTTGGGTGACACGCGTGTCTCGGGACCTGCCCGTCAGGTACCTCGCCGTCGACCGCGGTGACCTCGCTTCCTGCGTGCCCGAGCGATGCACCGCGCTTAGGCCGGCCGGCGGGCTCGAGCTAGTCGGGCAACACACCCGGGCAACTGTCCGGGCAACACCAAACGGCCAGTGTTCGCCCGACATTCGGGAGCGCCGCTCCTCGGCCAGATGCGTTCGTTCGCCGGGCTCGTCGGATTCGATGCCGGCCCACACCTGGATCTCTCGCGGAGCGACCCTTGTGCGCGGTTGAGCCGCCCGACCTTGCTGGTTGCCGTCGAGGCGGTCGCGCGACACGCCGAAGCGCGATCACCAGTGCAAAATTCTTCCACGCCACAGACCCTTGTCCGCCACCGTCCGCCAATATCCCTTACCGACCAACGCTTTCCGCCATGTCGCCTCATCCCCTCGCCACCTCATCGACTGGACCCAGGACCGTGCAGACATGTGCATCGGTCCGGGCTATGGTCGGTGAATTCTCGTTGCGTTCCAACGGTAATCCGGGTGGTGTCATCTCGTGTTGTCGTCCGCGAAGATCGGTCGTTCGTCGTGGCGTTACTACCAGCGCACTGTCGCTGGCGGCGCGTGTGAGTACTACACCGAGCACGGTGACCGCCCGGGTCGCTGGTACGGCTCGGGTCTGCCTGCGCTCGGTCTGACCCCAGGAGCCAGGGTCGAGGAACGCGAGCTCGAGGCGATGTTCGGACGAGCCTTGTCACCGACGACCGGCAAGCAGTTGGGAGCAGCGTGGCGCGAGGACGCGGTCACCGGGTTCGACCTGACGTTCTCCGCGTCGAAGTCGGTCAGCGCTTGGTGGGCTCTGGCCAACGCGGACACCGCCACGGCGATCGACGGTGCGCACCGCGCCGCGGTGGATGCCGCGCTCGGTTACCTCGAGGAGCATGCGTCGATGTCGCGCCGCGGCCGCGACGGGGTCGAGCAGATCAGCTCGGCCGGGTTCGCGGGCGCCTTGTTCGACCACACGACCTCCCGTACCGGGGACCCGCAACTGCACACCCACGCCCTGGTGGTGAACAAGGTGCGCTGCGCGGACGGCGGCTGGCGGGCACTGGATGGTCGCGAGATCTACCACCACAAGAAGTCAGCCGGTGCGATCTACCAGGCCGCGTTGCGCGCGGAGCTCACCGGTCGTCTCTCGGTGACGTTCGGGCCGGTCAGCGAGCATGGGCAAGCGGAGATCGTCGGGGTCCCGCAGGAGCTGATGGCCGCGTGGTCGACTCGGACGACGGCGGTGATGGCTGAGGCAGTTCCCACGATCGCCGATGCCGAGGCCGCGCTGGGCCGGTCACTGACCGCCGACGAGCGGTCCAGGGTCATCAAGACCTCCGTGCTCGCGACCCGACCCGTCAAGGACACCGACCTCGCCGAGGGCGACCTGCGGATCCGATGGCGCGACCAGGCCGCAGAACTGGGCTGGGACGGGCCACGGCTGGCTGCCGCCATCGGACGAGACCCAATAGGTCTGGAGGTCAGCCCGGATTGGACGGGGCCGGTGATGCGGGATGCGGTGACCGCGCTCGGACGCGCGAAGGCGATCTGGTCCCGCGCCGACCTCGTCGTCCAAGTCGCGGCACGCATCCCGGCCGGCGTCGGGAGGGGTCTGAACGCTGCGAAGGTGGCCTGCCTGGTCGAGGAGCTCGCCGGAACTGCGCTTTCGCGAGGAGAGTACGGATCTGTTTCGTTGGGCACCGAACGAACCGGGGTCACTCCCCGGGTCTCTGACCAGCGCTTTGCATCCCAGGAGCTCGTGGACACCGAGGCACGGATCCTGGAGCGAGTCATGTCCGGCGGCTTCCAGACCCCGAACCGGCTGCCCGCCGCCCTCACCCACCTGCTCTCCGCCGAGCCCGGGGCCGGGTTGAGTGTCGAGCAGCGCCGGGCGGCCGTACGCCTGGTCGCCTCCCGCGATCTGGTGAGGCTGCTGACCGCCCCCGCGGGTGCCGGCAAGACGACCACGCTCGCCGCGGCCGCCCGGCTCTGGGAGCGGTGCCAAGCCGAGGTGATCACCCTGGCACCCTCCGCCCGCGCGGCGGCGGAGCTGTCCGCCGCGACTGGGACCCGCGGCGAGACGGTGGCCCGGTGGCTGCTCCGCCAGCACCACCTCGACGACAGCAACGCCATTGGGATGCGCGGTCGGCTGTCGTCTCGCTCGGTGGTGATCGTCGATGAAGCGTCGATGCTCACGACCGACGACCTTGACCGGCTCACCTCCCGAGTGCAGCACGCGAACGCGGCCCTGGTTCTGGTCGGTGACCCCGCGCAGATCGGGTCTGTCCGGGCGCCCGGGGGCATGTTCGAGCTGTGCTGCCAGCGGATGAGGGAGTGGACCATTGAACTCACCGAACTACACCGCTTCCAGAAACCATGGGAAGGCCCGGCGACCCTGCGGCTTCGCGCCGGCGACGCGAGTGTCCTAGCCGACTATGCCCGGCACGGCCGGATCCACCCGGCCGCCAGCAGTGAGGACGCCGCCGACGCCGTGTTCCACCAATGGGCCGGCGCGACCGAGGCCGGGCAGGACGCGTTGATGCTCGCCAGGGCGTGGGCCGATGTGAACGCGCTGAACGCCCGCGCACGAGCCGCCGCAGTCGCCACCGGCGCAGTGACCGGTCCCGTCATCGCGCGGCTCACCAGCCGCACCGCATCCACCGGCGGTCACCCGGAGGCGCGAACCTGGCGGGTCGGCGACGTGCTCATCGCGAAGAAGAACAACCCCAACATCCACATCGGAGACGACACGCTGCGCAACGGCGACCGGTTCCGGGTCACCGCCGCAACCGAGGCCGGCCTGCTCGTGCAGGACCTGCGCGGGCGCGGCACCACGACACTTCCGGCCGCCTACCTGGCCCGGCACAGCGAGTACGGCTGGGCGACCACCATCGACAGCGCCCAAGGCGCCACGGCCGATGTCGGGATCGTCCTGGCCCGCAGCGGCCTGGACCGTGAACATCTCTACGTCGCGATGTCCCGCGGCCGGGCAGAGAACCACGTCCACACCACGCCTGAGGTTGCGACTGGAGACGCCGGCCCGCACCGCACCCGAGAAGCCACGATCAAGGAGCTGCCGCAACCACCCGAGGCGGTCGGGCAACTCGCACTTCCCGGACCACCACGAGCCGAGGCGCGTGGGTTCGGTGTTGCACGCCAGCCCACCCGTTCGGTTGACCGCAAGCTCTCAACACCAGTGTCGCCGCCGGCCCTGGACGAGGCAATGACTCAACTCAGCGCCGCAGTCAGCACCAGCGGCCGGGAACGCGCCGCCCACACCCTCCTCGACGTCCACGTCCAAGCCAGCCGCGAACAGGCCTGGGCCGAGCGCGAAGCCAACCGCCCGCCGCGGCCGATCTCGAGCGAACACCGCCGACACCTACGCGACCTTGAGCGAGCCCAGGCCGACCTCGAGCACGCCCGCGCGGCCGCTCAACGCCTGGCAACTCACGTAGAGGATCTGGAGGACCAGCGCGAGGCGTTGCCCATCTGGGCGCGCGGACGGCGTCGCGACCTCACCACACGGATCGAGACCACCCGCAACGATTGGGTTTGCCAGCAAGCAAACGACCAAGTTGACCGCGCGGAACGGATCGTCGAGATGTCGAAGCAGGTTGTCGACGCCGATGCGGTGCACCGCATCGGAGACGACCGCGCCGACCGGCTCTACCGGCACCAACAGTGGCTCGAACGACCCCTACGGCCTTACGTGTATCCCACGCCCGGCATCACGGAGGTCGAGCACCTCGACGAGCGACGCCCAGTGCGTCGGCCCACCCACGATCAGTACCGTTCCGTCCAGCCACCGTCACGGGACTACGGGCGATCCATGTGACGAGCGGGACAGGTCACCATGGCAGGTAGCCGAAACGTTGCGTGTCGGCTGGCTGCCTGCGACGGCCACGCCGAAAGCAGGTGAGAAGGATGCCGCCGCGTCGGTGCCCGCGCGCGATATCCGGCATTACCGAGCACTCGAACGCACGCCAATGCTCATGTGAGGAAGTCACTCACATGCCGATGAGCGGATCTTCAGTGATCTCGACATCTAGGGTTGTGTATCCAGTGACAGGGAGTGGTGGCACGTTGCCGTGAAGAAGTCCAGGGGGCCCAACGAGCTATGGGTCACCGACATCACCCAACATCGAGCTGCCGCCTTCGGATGCGGATATTCTGATTTCGATCGCGCGCGCGACGCGAACCAACCTTAAGCTGTGCGGAAAGAAATAGGATCTCGAAATTGGCGTC
>JBBRVU010000053.1:0-21933 GCA_038246575.1 Actinomycetes bacterium
CCGGCATCGACGGCCGGCGCAAAGTGCCCGAGCTCGCCCGCGCCACCGCTCGCGATCACCGGGATGTCCACGGCAGCGCGCACATCCCGGACCAGCTCGAGGTCGAAGCCCGCCTTCGTGCCGTCCGCATCCATCGAGTTGAGCAGGATCTCGCCGGCTCCCCGCTGTGCGCAGGCTGCGGCCCAGGCGACCGCGTCGATGCCCGTCCCGGTGCGCCCGCCATGGGTCGTGACCTCGAACCCCGACGCGGTGCACGTGTCACCGGTGACCCGCCGAGCGTCGACGGACAGGACGAGGACCTGCGCGCCGAACTGGTCGGCGATCTCGGAGACCAGCTCCGGGCGCCGCACCGCCGCGGTGTTCACCCCGACCTTGTCCGCCCCGGCGCGCAGCAACTTGTCGACGTCGGCGACCGTGCGCACTCCCCCGCCGACGGTCAACGGGATGAACACCTGCTCGGCGGTCCGGCGTACGACGTCGTAGGTCGTCTCGCGGGAGCCGCTGGAGGCCGTGATGTCGAGGAACACCAGCTCGTCCGCGCCCTCGACGTCATAGATCCGCGCCATCTCGACGGGGTCTCCGGCGTCGCGGAGGTTTTCGAAGCGGACGCCCTTCACCACCCGCCCGGCGTCGACGTCAAGACACGGGATCACCCGTACCGCAAGGGATCCACTCACCAGCTGGACCCCGGCTTGTACGCGACCGCCTCGATCTCGACAAGCATCCGCGGGTCGATGAGGCGGGACACCTCGACCATGCTGGTGGCCGGCATGATCTCGCCGAACGCCTCGCCGTGGGCGCGGCCATACTCCCGCCAGCGCTCGATGTCGGTGACGAAGATCCGGGTGCGCACCACGTCCACCAGATCGGCGTCGAGCTCGTTCAGCGCCCAGCGGATGTTCGCGATGGCCTGCACCGTCTGGGCATACGCATCCCCCTCGTGCACCAC
Organism: Actinomycetes bacterium; assembly: GCA_038246575.1. Lineage (GTDB taxonomy): Bacteria > Actinomycetota > Actinomycetes > JACCUZ01 > JACCUZ01 > JACCUZ01. Next base: position 950 of record JBBRVU010000053.1, read on the forward strand.
CTCGCCGTCGACGATCGACGTGCAGCCCGTGACCCAGACGTTGTCCCCCGCCGCGACTGCCCGCGAGTAGCCGACCACGGATTCCCAGGGCGCTCCGCTGGAGACCTGTCGCCGCCCGCTCACGGCGTCGCCTCGGCCATGGCGGCCAGCGCCTCTGTGAGCGTGAAGGCCTCTGCGTACAACGCCTTCCCGACGATCGCACCCTCGACCCCGTCGGGGACGAGAGTCGCGATGGCGCGCAGGTCATCGAGGCTGGACACGCCGCCCGACGCGACGACGGGTCTCTTGGTTGCTGCACAGACGTCGCGGAGCAGGTCGAGGTTCGGTCCGGTCATCGTCCCGTCTCGACCGACGTCGGTCACCACATAGCGGGCGCAGCCGTCGCGGTCCAGCCGATCAAGCACCTCGAACAGCTGACCACCCTCCTGGGTCCAGCCGCGAGCAGCGAGCGTGGTCCCTCGGACATCGAGACCGACGGCGATGCGTTCACCGTGGCGGGCGATCGCCGCAGCACACCACGCCGGGTCCTCGAGCGCCGCCGTCCCGAGGTTGACCCGGGCACATCCGGTCGCCAGGGCCGCCTCCAGCGACGCGTCGTCGCGGATGCCGCCCGACAGCTCCACGGCCACGTCGAGGCGACCGACGACGTCGGCCAGCAGCTCGCGGTTGCTGCCCCGGCCGAAGGCCGCGTCGAGATCCACCAGGTGGATCCACTCGGCCCCGGCACGCGCCCAGGTCAGCGCAGCCTCCAACGGGTCGCCGTAGGACGTCTCGCTGCCCGCCGCCCCCTGGACGAGCCGGACAGCCTGCCCGGACGCAACGTCGACCGCGGGAAGGAGTGCCAGCCGGGTCATCAGGATCTCCGATCGAGGACGAGCGTGACGAGGACCGGGATGGCGAGCAGGCCGAGCAGCGCACCGGTCGCCCGCGCCCAGGGGTCGGCGCTGACCAGCCAGATGATCGCCTGCGCGACGAGATAGAGGCCGACGATCGTGGCGTTCTGTGCACGGCGACGACGGGCGAGCAGCCCTTGCTGGGACTGCCAGCGGATCCGGCGCGGCAACCTGGCCCGCAGCGACCGCAGCCACGCCCGCCGACCGGCGATCCGGACATCCCGTCTGGCGCGGGCGTCTCGAGCCTGCGCGGCGAGCTGCTCACGCTCGACCCGGCGCTGCGCTCGGGCTCGGCTCACAGTGTCGCAACCCAGTTGCGCAGGAGCCGTGCTCCGGCATCGCCGGACTTCTCCGGGTGGAACTGCGTCGCGGACAGCGGGCCGTTCTCGACCGCGGCGACGAACGGCTCGCCGTGGTCTGCCCACGAGACCAGCGGCGCGGTCAGGCGCTCGGGCGTTGCCAGATCCCAGTTCCTGACCGCGTACGAATGAACGAAGTAGAACCGCTCGCTCTCGACGCCGTCGAAGAGGTGACTGCCGTCAGGCACCTTCACCGTGTTCCAGCCCATGTGCGGCAGGACGGGCGCGTCCAACCGGTCGACAGTGCCGGGCCACTCGCCACAGCCCTCGGTGCGTACGCCGTGCTCGAGCCCGGCGTCGAAGAGGACCTGCATGCCCACGCAGATCCCGAGCACCGGCCGGCCACCGGCGAGCCGGCGCCCGATGACCTCGGGGCCACGGACCTCCCGCAAGCCCGCCATGCAGGCAGCGAAGGCACCGACTCCAGGCACCACCAGGCCGTCGGCGTCCATCGCCGCGGTGAAGTGGGACGTGATCGTCGTCTCGGCGCCGGCCCGGGTCAGGGCACGCTCCGCCGACCGCAGGTTGCCGAACCCGTAGTCGAGGACGACGATGCGGGGGTTGCTCACCCGTCCGAGGCTACGGGAGCGCCGCCGAGCGAGCCCTTGGTCGACGGCACACCCACGACGCGCGGGTCCAGCGCGGCTGCGTCGCGCAACGCCCGCGCCACCGACTTGAACTGCGCCTCGACCACGTGGTGCGCGTTGCGGCCGGACAGCACCCTCACGTGCAGGCAGATCTGCGCGCTCGCGGTCATCGACTCCCAGATGTGCCGGGTGAGGGTGGTGTCGTAGCTGCCGATCAGCTCGACGATGTCGGGCTCGTCGTGCACGAGGTAGGGCCGCCCGGACAGGTCGACCGCTGCCTGCACCAGCGTCTCGTCGAGCGGCACGAGCGCGTCCCCGAAGCGACGGATCCCCGCCTTGTCCCCCAGCGCCTCGCGCAGCGCCTGCCCGATGGCGATCGAGGTGTCCTCGACAGTGTGGTGCGCGTCGACCTCGAGGTCGCCGCTCGTACGCACGGTCAGGTCGAGACCACCGTGCCGGCCGAGCTGGGCGAGCATGTGGTCGAAGAAGGGCACCCCGGTGTCGACCTCGACCTGCCCGGTCCCGTCGAGCGCAAGCTCGACCAGGACCTTGGACTCCTTCGTCTCCCGCTCGACACGCGCGGTCCTCGTCATCCCGACTGCTCCCTCTGCTCATCCTCCGACGCCCGGGTGCCGGTCGTCGCGTTCACACCTTCGCGCAGCGCATCCAGGAACGCCGTCGTCTCATCCTCGGTGCCCGCGGTGACCCGCAGCCAGCCGGCCACGCCGACATCGCGCACCAGAACGCCCCGGTCGAGCAGACCCTGCCACGTCGCCTGCTGGTCGCCGAACTCGCCGAACAGCACGAAGTTGGCGTCCGAGTCGACGACGTCGAGACCCATCCCCCGGATCTCGCGCACCAGCCGATCCCGCTGCTCCTTGACCGCGTCGACCGTGCCGAGCAGCTCGTCGGCGTGGGACAGCGCCGCGAGCGCCGCGGCCTGGGTGAGCACCGAGAGGTGGTACGGCAGCCGCACCAGCTGCAGCGCCTCGACGACGGTCGGGTCCGCTGCGAGGTAGCCCAGCCGGGCCGCGGCGAACGCAAATGCCTTGGACATGGTGCGCGTGACCACCAGCCGGTCCCGGCCCGACAGCAACGTGACGACCGAGGGCCGCGTCGAGAACTCCGCGTACGCCTCGTCGACGACCACCAGCCCGCGCGCAGCGTCGTACACCGCCTCGACGACCTCGAGGTCCAGCGCGGTGCCGGTCGGGTTGTTCGGCGAGCACAGGAACACCACGTCGGGGGCGTGCTCGGTGACGACGAGCGCCGAAGCCTCCGGCTCCAGCTGGAAGCCGGGCAGCCGCGGCACCGGCAGCCAGGCGGTGCCGGTGCCGTGCGCGATCAGCTCGTGCATCGAGTACGTGGGGACGAAGCCCAGCGCGGTCCGGCCCGGTCCGCCGAAGGCCTGCAACAGCTGCTGGAGCACCTCGTTGCTCCCGTTGGCCGCCCACACCTGGTCCGGCGTGAGGGCCACACCAGTGCTGCGGGCGAGGTAGCCGGCGAGCTCGGTCCGCAGCGCCACGGCGTCGCGGTCGGGGTAACGGTTCATCGCCCGCGCCGCCTCAGCGACCTTCTCGGCGAGGTCGGCAACCAGGCCGGGTGACGGTGGGTGCGGGTTCTCGTTGGTGTTCAGCCGGACCGGCACGTCCAGCTGCGGCGCGCCGTACGGGCTGCGGCCCCGCAGGTCCGGGCGCAGCAGCTTGTCGAGGTCGCTCATCCGTCCCTCACCGCGGGATGCGCGCACGGACGGCGTCGACGTGCGCCCGCAGGTCCTCGGCGCCACCGAGCGCGTCGACGTGTGGCGCGACCTCGGCGAGAGCGTCGCGGGTGTACTCCACGACGTGCACACTGCGCAGGAACGACTGCACCGACAGGCCGCCGGTGTGCCGGGCCGTTCCCCCTGTGGGCAGTACGTGGTTGGACCCGGCGAGGTAGTCGCCGAGCGACACAGGTGAATACGGGCCGACGAACACGGCACCGGCGTTGGTGACCCGCTCGGCCCAGGTGCGGGCGTCGCGGGTGATCACCTCGAGGTGCTCGGCCGCCCACTGGTCGACGACGGCCAACCCCTGCTCCAGGTCGTCGACGAGCACGTACGCCGACTGGTTGCTCAGCGCGGTCTCGACCCGGTCGCGGTGGCGTGTCCCCGGCACCTGCAGCGCGAGCTGACTGTTGACCTTGTCCAGCAGCGCCTCGTCAGGGGTCACGAGCAGGCAGGACGCGTTGGCGTCGTGCTCCGCCTGCGCGATCAGGTCCGCGGCCAGGAAGCAGGGGTCGGCGGTGTCGTCGGCGAGGATCGCGATCTCGGTGGGCCCGGCCTCGGAGTCGATGCCGACGACGCCGCGAAGGAGTCGCTTGGCCGACGCGACGTAGACGTTGCCCGGGCCCATCACCAGGTCGGTCGCCTCGGCGTCCGCCGTGCCGTAGGCGAACATCGCAATGGCCTGGGCGCCACCGACCGCGTGCACCTCCTCGACACCGAGCAGCGCGCACGCCGCCAGGATCGCGGGGTGCGGCAGGCCACCGTTGCCCCGCTGGGGCGGGCTGGCCACCGCGAGCGATCCGACGCCGGCGACCTGGGCAGGCACCACGTCCATCACCACGGATGAGGGGTAGGCCACCAGCCCGCCGGGCACGTAGAGGCCCACGCGACGCACCGGCACCCAGCGCTCGGTGACCCTGCCACCGGGCGAGATCTCGATGTCGGCGTCCTCGCGGCGCTGGGCCTCGTGGACCTTTCGGGCCCGGCGGGCGGCCTCCTCGAGCGCTGCCCGCACCGCCGGGTCGAGTGCCTGCAGGGCGGCGGTCAGCGCCTCGGCCGGCACCCGGGTCGTCTCGGCGTCCACGCCGTCGAGCCTCTGGGTCCACTCGCGGACGGCGGCCGACCCGCGCAGGCGGACGTCCTCGCAGATCGGACGGACCACGTCGAGGGCCACCTCGACGTCCAGCGCCGCCCGCGGCAGCACCTCGCGGTAGCTGGCACCGGCACCGGCGCCTCGTACATCCACCCGGGAGATCACGGCGTCGAGTCTAAGGAAAGGCGACCAAGATCCCCAAAGCTGCATGATCAATTCCAAGTTGATCATGCAGCTTTGGGGATCTTGGACATCACCCCAGGTCAGCGCCCCACCAATCCCCGTCGATCATGCAGTTGTGGGAGGTCCCACAACTGCATGATCAACGGGGGAAGTGGGGGTGGGATCAACGGGGAAAGGGGGCGGAGGGGACGTAGGCTGCGCGGTCGTGACCGGCCGGCCGCTGTTCCCGCTGTTCCCGCTGGGGACGGTGCTGTTCCCCGGCGCGCTGCTGCCGCTGCACGTGTTCGAGGAGCGGTACAGGGCGATGGTCCGCGACCTGCTCGAAGCACCCGACGGCGAGCGCTCCTTCGGCGTGGTCGCGATCCGAGAGGGCCGCGAGGTGGGCGCCGACGGCATCCGCGCCCTGCACCCCGTCGGCTGCCTGGCCCGGTTACGCCGGGTCGAGCCCTACTCCGACGGACGCTTCGACATCGTGAGCACCGGCGACCAGCGGTTTCGGCTGATCGAGGTGAACGACGGCCTGCCCTACCTGCGCGGCGCGGTCGAGCTGATCGAGGAGTCCCCCGGACCAGATCCGCAGGCCCTCGTCCCGGCGGTCACGATGTTGTACGCGCGCTACCGCGAGGCTCTGGGCGCCGAGCCGGACCTCGACGTCCCCGACGAGCCTGAGGCGCTGTCCTACCGGGTCGCCGGCACCGCGGTCCTCGAGATCACCGAGAAGCAGCGACTGCTGGAGGCCCCGGACGTCACAGCTCGGCTGCGGATGGAGCTGCGGCTGCTGCACCGGGAGACGACGATCTTCGACGTGTTGCCGTCGCTGCCCGGGGTCGAGCTGACCCGCGCGCCGGCCAACCCGAACTGAGCCGTGGCACGCGCAGCGCACCGATCGGGGACGCCCGCCACGGTCGCGCTCACCGCGGCCGGAGTGGAGTTCGAGGTGCACCCTTACCTCGTCGGCGGGGACACCAGGGCGTACGGCCTGGAGGCAGCGGCGGCCCTCGACCTCGACCCCGACCGGGTCTTCAAGACGCTGGTCACCGCCGTGGACGGCGCGCTGACCCTTGCCGTGGTGCCGGTCAGTGGCAGCCTCGACCTCAAGGCGCTGGCGGCAGCAGCAGGAGGGAAGCGGGCCGCGATGGCCGAGGTGAGCGACGCCCAGCGCTCTACGGGGTACGTGCTCGGCGGCATCAGCCCGGTCGGGACCCGGTCCCCGTTGCCCGTCGTCATCGACGAGACGATTTACACGCTGGACCGCGTCTTCGTGTCGGCCGGCCGGCGCGGTCTGCAGATGTCTCTGGCACCCGCCGACCTCGTCACCGTCACATCGGCGCGGACGGCTCCGATCCGTCGGCCGGGCTGAGCTCGCGCGACGGGTTCAGCACGGACGACTCGTCCGGCTTCGTCGCCGTGTCCAGGCCCGCGACCGCGGCGAAGAACACGATCACCGACGCCGTGGGCCAGACCAGCAGGACACCTAGCGCGGAGAGGTTCAGTGGTCCGTCGAAGCGCGTGCCCGTTCGGAGTCCGGCTGCCTGGACCTCGATCGACGCCGGCCCCAGCGCCTCTCCCACCCGCCACGCGACGAGCGATCCCAGCAGGCCGGCGAGGGTGAGCCCCACCAGCGCAGCCAACCGGTCGCCGCGCGCGAGGAAGGCGACGGCCAGGCCCGCCAGCACGCCGACGACGAGGGCGGTCACGGCGAACCAGCCGTCGGCCGCGATCGCGGTCTCACTCGCCTGGCCGACGCCGACAGCGCCACCGGCCGCCTTCTCGAACCGGGCGAGTGGCGAGACCAGCCACCACACGACGCCGGCCAGCGCCCCGGCGGGCACCGCCCACAGCGTCGCTCGGGCCGTCGACGCGACACGACTCACTAGTCCGTGACGAGCCGCATCCGGAACGACCCCTCAGCCCCGTCGGTGGACGCTGTCATGCCGAAGCCGGCGATCGGGGCGAGATCGGCCTCGGGAGCGTCGCCGCGCTCGGACAAACCCATGAACCGGGACACCAATGGCCTCACGTCGATCCACAATGCCATGCGCGAGTCCGCGACGTCGGGCAGGGCCCGGCGGAACACTGCCTGCTGGCCCAGCGAGTTGCCGGTCGTGGCCGCGAGAGCGCGCACCGTGGCGCCGTTGGTGGCCACGATGTAGCCGTCGTCGGTGATATTCGAGCGGATCTCGGGCTGGCTGCGCTGCAGCGCGCGAGTGAGCCGGCGGATCACCGGCTGGGCGGCGACGGGGTCGGTCGTCGTGCGGACCCCGATGTCGAGGCGCCGCTTCTCGAAGCCGGAGCTGTCGAGCACGGCAAGCAGGTTGCTGCCCAGGACGGTGCGCAGGTCCGCGGGCAGCTTGATGCCGAGCGACCGCTCCGCCTCATCAGCGAAGGCGTCCATCGACAGGCCGTTGCCCTCCAGCCGGGTACGCAGGCTCTCCCAGGACGAGTCGACCAACGCGTCACCGCCGGCGAAGCCGAAGGCCACCGCGCTGGTCGCAGGAAGCTGGTCGAAGCCCGTCAGCTTCGCCGGCGCCACGTCGGCCAGGACGTCAACAGCCGTCGTGCGGCCGACGACCTCGAAGGCGTCCGGCCCGTCGAAGCGCGCGACGTACGCCGCCCGGCCGGTCCCGCCGGACATCGCAGCCACCCCCGCCAGGTTGCCTGCCGCGCCCAGCGCCAACGGGTTGGCCAGTGCCGCCATCGGGCCGCCGTTCGTCATGTCCACCCAGGCACTCGCGAACCCGTCGCCGAGACCGGACATGTCCGAGGCATAGTCGCCCGACGCCGCGAGCGCGCCTTCAGCGGTCGCCTCCGCGGCCCGCTCTGCCAGCGCACGCGACTCCGCCAGCAGTGCGTACCCGTCCTTCACGACAAAGCCCGGCGTCGATCCCGCCGTCGCGCCGGAGGCCAGCCCGGGCCGGGCAGCGGCCGAGATCAGGGCCGCGATGCCGTCTCGCGCCGCGCCCTCGTCGGTCACCTGCAGCGCGACGACCACCTTCGGGATCGCGAACGCATCAGGACTCGCTCCGGGCGCGTCGCCCTGTCCGTTCGCTGGTCCGAACCGGTCCGCTGGATAGGCCGCGACCGCGATCCGCTGACCCAGCCAGGGGGCCACCTCGCGGGAGAAGTCGACGTCGGCCCAGCCGGCGTCGTCAGCGACCGACTCGAAGACGACCTGCCGCATGTCGTCGCCGGTCAGCTTCCCTCGCAGCGCCGGGAACTGGCGGAGGAACCGGAAGGCGTTGACCTTCTGGCCCGCGGGCGGGTCCAGGTCGATCTCGGCAAAGGCCACGGCGCCGGCGGGCAGCGCCTCCTCGGGCTGGGTGCCCCCACCGGAGAGTGACTGCACGCCGTAGGTGACTCCCGCGACCAGCGCCAGCACGAGCAGACCGAGTGCGCCCACGGCGAACCAGGACGCACGCCTTGCTTGCGGCTCGCCACCGTCGTACGCGGCGAGGACGTCTGTGGTCGCGGTCGCGCCGAAGGGAGTGACCGGGCCGTGGCCGGTCGACTCGACACCCTCCGGTCCGCGGTCGGGCTGGTCGAATGTGCTCATCGCATGGCCCCCCGGCCTGATCGGTCCTCGCCCGCCATGGCGGTCACGGCGTCGTCGGACGGTATCGGCGCGACCGGGGGCCTTCCTTGAGTCGCCGTACTCAGATTCGAGGCTGCGAAGGGACGGAACGGGCACGCCACGCCACGGAACGACCCTTTTTGGGGGCGTTGAGCGACGTCAGGCACCCCGGACGTCAGACCAGGCAGGCCGGGCCGAGCAGCGCCTTGAGGTCACCCATCAGTGCCGGGCTGGCGTTGACTCGCAGCCCGTCGTCGATGCGCAGCACGGTGGTGCGGGCGGCCGACTGCAGCCGGAGCTGGACCTCGGTCGGGCCCGGGTGGGTGGCCAGCACCTCCTTGAGCCGCTCGACCACCGGCGGCGTGCATCGCGCGGTCGGCAGCGAGATGACCACCGGACCTCGTGGGCCCTCGGACAGGTCGGGCAGCGTCAGCTCCATCGCGACGAGCTTGGGCACCTCGTCGCGGCGGTCGATGCGGCCACGCACCACCACGACGGCGTCCTGCGCCAGGATCGTCGCGTGCAGCTGGTAGGTCTGCGGGAAGAACATGCACTCGATCGCGCCCTCGAGGTCCTCGACGGTTGCGATCGCCCACACGTCGCCCTTCTTCGTCACCTTCCGCGCCAGGCCGGTGACCAGCCCACCGATCGTGACCTGTGAGCCGTCCTGGCGGTCCTCGGAGCCGGTCAGCGACGAGATCGTGCAGTCGACCGCTGACGACAGGATGTGCTCGACGCCGAAGAGCGGGTGGTCGGAGACGTAGAGACCCAGCATCTCCCGCTCGTAGGCCAGCAGCAGGTTCTTGTCCCACTCGCCCACCGGCTCGCGCAGCTCGAGGGTCACGTCGCTGGACTCCCCCTCGGCGTCGGCGAGCGACCCGAACAGCGAGTCCTGGCCCATCGCCTCGTTGCGCTTGATCTCGGCGACGGCGTCGATGGCCTCCGCGTGGATGCTCACCAGACCGCGACGCGAATGACCCAGCGAGTCGAACGCGCCGGCCTTGACCAGCGACTCGACGGTGCGCTTGTTGCACACCTGAGGTGGCACCTTGTTGAGGAAGTCCTTGAAGTCGGCGAAGCGGCCCTTCTCCCGACGGGTCACGTCGATCAGCGCCACGACGTTCTCACCCACGTTGCGGATCGCGGCGAGCCCGAACCGGATGTCGGTGCCGCGGGGGGTGTAGTTGGCGTCGGACTCGTTGACGTCCGGCGGCAGCACCTTGATGCCCATCCGGCGGCACTCGTTGAGGTAGAGCGCGGACTTGTCCTTGTCGTCGCGCACGCTGGTGAGCAGCGCCGCCATGTACTCAGCCGGGAAGTTGGCCTTGAGATAGGCCGTCCAGTACGACACGAGGCCGTAGCCAGCGGTGTGCGCCTTGTTGAACGCGTAGTCGGAGAACGGGACGAGGGTGTCCCACAGCTTCTTGATCGCCGCCTCGGAGAAGCCGCGGTCCCGCATCCCGGTGGAGAACGGGACGTACTCCTTGTCGAGGATCTCCTTCTTCTTCTTGCCCATCGCGCGCCGCAGCAGGTCTGCACCGCCCAGCGAGTAGCCAGCGAGCTGCTGGGCGATCGCCATCACCTGCTCCTGGTAGACGATCAGCCCGTAGGTGTCGCCCAGGATCTCGGCCAGCGGCTCTTCGAGCTCGGGGTGCATCGGCACCACCGGCTTGCGGTTGTTCTTGCGGTCGGCGTACTCGATGTGGGCGTTGACGCCCATCGGGCCGGGCCGGTAGAGCGCGAGAACTGCGGAGATGTCCTCGAAGTTGTCCGGTCGCATCGCCCGCAGCAGCGAGCGCATGGGGCCGCCGTCGAGCTGGAACACCCCCAGGGTGTCGCCCCGGGCCAGCAGCTCGTAGGCCTTGGGGTCGTCCAGCCCGAGGGTCTCCAGCTCGAGGGTCTCGCCGCGGTTGGCGTCGATGTTTTTCAGGCAGTCGTCGAGCACGGTGAGGTTGCGAAGGCCCAGGAAGTCCATCTTCAGCAGCCCGAGCGTCTCGCACGCGCCCATGTCGAACTGGGTGATGATCGCGCCGTCCTGGTCGCGGCGCATGATCGGGATGACGTCGATCAGCGGCTCGCTGGACATGATGACCCCGGCCGCGTGGACGCCCCACTGCCGCTTGAGCCCCTCCAGGCCACGGGCGTTGTCGACGACACGGTGCACATCGGGGTCGGACTCGTAGAGCGCCCGGAACTCCCCCGCCTCCTTGTAGCGCGGGTGGTCCTTGTCGAAGATCCCCGACAGCGGGACGTCCTTGCCCATCACCGCCGGCGGCATCGCCTTGGTGATCTTGTCGCCGACGATGAACGGGAAACCGAGCACCCGCGCCGAGTCCTTGACCGCCTGCTTGGCCTTGATCGTGCCGTAGGTGATGATCTGGGCGACCCGCTCCTCGCCGTACTTCTCGGTCGCATAGCGGATCATGTCGCCGCGCCTGCGCTCGTCGAAGTCCAGGTCGATGTCGGGCATCGAGATGCGCTCGGGGTTGAGGAAGCGCTCGAAGAGCAGCCCGTGCTGGATCGGGTCGAGGTCGGTGATGCCCAGGGCGTAGGCAACGAGGCTGCCGGCTGCGGAGCCGCGGCCCGGACCGACCCGGATGCCGTTGGCCTTGGCGTAGCCGACCAGGTCGGCGGTCACCAGGAAGTAGCCCGGGAAGCCCATCTGGACCATCACGCCGACCTCGTAGTCGGCCTGCTTGCGGTGCTCGTCGGGCACCTGCCCGTTGTAGCGCCGCTGCAGGCCGCGCTCGACCTCCTTGACCAGCCAGCTCTGCTCGGACTCTCCCTCCGGCACCTCGAAGCGCGGCATGAGGTTGGCGCCCTCGGTGAACCCGACCTCGCACCGCTCGGCGATCGCCAACGTGTTGTCACAGGCCTCCGGCAGCTCGCGCCAGACCTCGCGCATCTCCTCTGGCGACTTGAGGTAGTAGTCGTCACCGTCGAGCTTGAACCGCTTGGGGTCGGCCATGGTCGCCCCGGACTGCACGCACAGCAGCACCTCGTGAGCGCCCGCGTCCTCCTTGCGGGTGTAGTGCAGGTCGTTGGTCGCCACCATCGGCAGGGACAGGTCCTTGGCCAGCCGCAGCAGGTCGGCCCGGACCCGCGACTCGATCTCCAGCCCGTGCTCCATCAGCTCGAGGTAGTAGTTGTCCGGGCCGAAGATGTCGCGGAACTCGGCCGCCGCGGCACGCGCCTCGTCGTACTTCCCGAGCCGCAGGAAGGTCTGCACCTCCCCCGACGGACAGCCGGTGGTGGCGATGATGCCCGCGGCGTAGGTCGCAAGGATCTCGCGGTCCATCCGCGGCTTGTAGAAGAAGCCCTCGAGGCTGGACAGCGAGGACAGCCGGAACAGGTTGTGCATCCCCGCGGTGCTCTCGGCGAGCAGGGTCATGTGGGTGAACGCACCGCCTCCGGACACGTCGTCGCCCCCACCACCACCCCACTTGACCCGGGTGCGGTCCGAGCGGTGGGTGCGCGGCGTGACGTAGGCCTCGGTGCCGATGATCGGCTTGATGCCGGCCGCCGTGGCCTGCTTCCAGAAGTCGTAGGCGCCGAACACGTTGCCGTGGTCGGTCATCGCCAAGGCCGACATGCCCATCCGGCCGGCCTCGGAGAACAGGTCACCGAGGCGGGCTGCACCGTCGAGCATGGAGTACTCGGTGTGCACGTGCAGGTGCACGAACGAGTCTCGGGATCCCATGGTTGCTCGGTGGCCTCGTGACTGGTCGGAGTGGGGGTTCGGCGGGCCCGAGTCTAGGTGCTGGGTGGGACAGCCCGGCGCACCGCGCGTGTCGGTCCAGCACCCCCGGCGTGTCGAGAGATCACTTGCGGATCACGGGTTCGGCGAGAAGTGCTCCGCCATCAGCGACGGCCGCTCGGGGCGGGTGGTGCCGGCGCCCAGCGCGGTCAGCTCCACGTCGGTGGCGACCCCCGTGAGCGGCAGGTCCCGGATCCGCTGGAACGCGAGCAGCACCCGCTCGGTCCGCCCGGTGAAGCGGCTCGTGACGTACTGCGGCCGCATGTTCATCGAACGCTGCAGGTCACGCACCGCCGGCCCACCGTCGCCCCGGGCCAGGGTCGTGCCCAGCCACTGGGTCAGCGGGTGCGGCTTGGCGGCCCGCCCGTGCAGCGTCGGACAGGTCACGTTGCGGTCGCGGTTGCCGTCGACCCACTGCCCGATCACCACCGGACCGCCCGAGAAGCTCGCCAGCCTGCACCGGGCGCGCGCAGCTCGCACGCCGTCCGGCTCCGGCCCCACCGGGTACCAGGTCGGGTAGGCGGGCTTGCGCCAGTCGCCGACCACAGTGCGCCAGCCGTTGAGGTAGGAGTAGAAGCCGACCCGGAAGCCACTGTCCTCGTAACCGCGCACCACGCCCTGGATCACCGCGCGGTTGCCCCTGCGGAACCTGCTCCACGGGTGCGTCGGGTAGGGCTCGACGTCGACCCAGACCAGCGGCACCTCCGCTCCGGTCGCCGCCAGGTTGGCCACGTTGAACTTGGCCTGGGCGTAGCCGGCGTTCTTCAGCTGCCGTCGCTTGGTGTCCGGCGTCCACGGGCCGCTGGCGGCGTACTGCCTGCGCTCCGCCTTGCGGGGATAGGTCGTGAGGGAGTACGCAGCCAGCCAGCGTTGGTTGGCCTGCACCCATGCCACCTGGTCGGTGAGGCACGGGTTGGCCACGAAGCCCGGGCCGTTGGTCAGGCCGACCACGACGAACGACGCGGAGTCCAAGGGCATCGGCAGGCCCTTGCTGCGCCGGGACGGGATGCCCAGCCCCTTGGGGCAGTTCGGCCACGAGATGTCCGCTCCGGTCAGCCGGATCCCGGGGGTCGGGGCGACCGACGCCAGTGCCGGGCCCGGCAGCGCGGCGCCGAGCACCGTCGCCCCCAGGACTGCTCCCAGCAGCCCGGCAATCCATCGCGTCATCGTGGTCATCGTGGTCATCGTGGTCATCCCGCCCCCACCGTCCTTGCCTCGGACTCCCATGGTCGGGTGCCCCCGCCCGGTTCGCCCGGACTTGTCCTTGCTCGGCGTGTCAGGCGACGGCCTTGACCTCCCAGCCCAGCGGCCAGGGATTCGGCTGGCAGCCCGCGAGCCCCTTCGACTGCTGCGCCATCACCGGCGCCGGCCGGCCGCTGCCCGAGCAGCGGGAGTGTCCCCGTCCGAGCCAGTGGCCTGTCTCATGGTTGATCAACATCTGGCGGTACGTCAGGAGCTCACCCGGGAAGTAGGGCGATCCGGTGCTCCAGCGGGTGGCATTGAGCACCACGAAGCGCCCGGCGCGGCAGCTCCACCGGCTGGAGCAGAACGAGGCGAACGTGGGCACCTTGCTCGCCTGGGCCAAGACGACGGTGAAGTCACCGCCGTGGCTGACCTCGACGAAGCGCCGGTGCGACCGCCGCCAGCCCCGTGGGTCGTCGTAGGTGGCCGCGAGGACCGCACGCAACCGGTCCAGGTCGGCACCGACCGCGCCGCGGGTCGTGACGGAGTACGTGTGCAGCCGGACGACGTCCACCCGCGGCAGCGCCGCGGTGGCCCGCAGCACACCGGCGGAGGTCCGGCGGACGACCCGGAAGCGCGCAGACCCGATCGCGCCGAGCCGAACCCGGGCCGACCACGTGCCGACGGTGCCGTCGCTGCGGTCGGTGCCGACGGCAACGTCGGCCACCCGTCGCCACCCGGCGCCCATCTTGCGCTGCAACCGGACCGTGGCGCCCGGCGGCGCTGGCGCCAGCGCGCCGGACAGGGTCACTCGGCGGCCGATCCCGACGAACCGGCGGTCGACCCTCGCGCTCAACGCTGCCCGCACCGTGACCCGGACCGGATGGCTCGCGACGCTGTCCGGGCCGGCATCCTGGCGCAGCCGCACGAGCGAGGTGGCGGCGGGCGCGAGCGGGAGCGCGACCGCCCCGGCTGGATCGCTGACGACCGGGCCCGACACCACCGTCCAGCTCCCTTCGGCGGTACGCACTTCGGCAACCACCGGGCTGCCGGCGACCGCGACGCCGCCGGCATCCACGACCACGCCCGACACCGTGGTCGTCTCGCCGTACGTCACCCGCGATGCCGCGGCCGTTGCGGTCAGGGTCGCGTTCACCGATGTCAGTCGGGGCGAGGACGGCGGGCCGGTCACCGCAGTGGCCGAGGGCGGTCCGACCAGGCCGACGCCGGCGATCAGGGCGAACGCCAGCGAGCCGACGGCGGCCCGGGTGCGACGACGGTGGCTCACGGCAGCTCCGATGATCTCCGGGCGCGGGGACCCGCCGAACGTCAGACGCCGGAAGGTCGTACCGAGGCCATGTCGGCCGGTGCGTCGAGGATCTGGAGGGTGTCGGTCGGACCTGTTCCGGGCGGGACCTGCAGGCTCGACCAGTCCTGACCCAGCCAGCCCGCCCAGGCCAGGCGGTCCTGAGACGGTGGGGCGAGCAGGAATCCTTGGACGGCGTCGACGCCCAGCGAGCTGAGCGTGTCGAGCTCCCCGACGCGCTCCACACCCTCGGCAGTCACCGCGGCTCCCAGCTCGAGTGCCATCAGCACGATCGCGGTGACGAACGCCCGGCGGGCAGGGTCCTGGTCGATGTCGGTGAGCAGCGAGCGGTCCAGCTTGATGATGTCCGGGCGCAGCCGCAGCACGTGGTTGAAGGAGGCGTATCCCGCACCCGTGTCGTCCACGGCCAGCCGCATGCCCCGCTGCCGATAGGGCGTCAGCTCGGCGCTGATCTCGTCATAGCGGGTGACCGCGGCGTGCTCGGTGATCTCGACCACCAGCCGATCCATCGGCAGACCCGGCTCGGCGAGCATGGCGTGGAACGCAGGATCGAGCACCAACGCCGGCGAGGTGTTCACCGACAGGTAGGCGGCCAACGGGATGGGCGACGGCGCCCGCAGGAGGGCGAGCTGGGTGCCCAGGGCGAGCAGCTCGAGCTCGCTGCCAACACCCGAGGTGCGCGCCTCGGCGAACCACTGGTCCGGCGGCAGCCCGTCCGGGAAGCGCGCCAGCGCCTCGAAGCCCACCAGGCCCGAGGTCGTCAGGTCGATGATCGGCTGCAGGGCGACGTCCAGCCTCGAGGACTCGATGACCTCGCGGACGTGCCCGGCGGTTGCCGAACGGTGCCGGCGGTCCGCCACCACCGCGGCCAGCTCGCGTCGAGCCAGCTCGAGGTCATCGGGCTCGAGCAGCTCGAGGAGCTCGAGCAGGCTCCGGGCACCGGCACGCCGGGACCGCGGGCGACGCCGAGCGACCCAGCGACCACGCATGGACAACACCCCCTCGACCAGGCCCCGCCGCGTGCGCGGCAGACGTCCTGGGTCGCTCCCGGTGACAACGAGTGATCTGACGTTCGGTCATGACGATCTCGCTACGAGTGACGGACGTCCCGACTCATCCAGCGGTGCGGCAGGCCGGCGTCGTCGAAGACCTCACCGTACGCCGCGTAGCCCAGCCGCTCGTAGAAGCCGATGGCGTGTGTCTGGGCGGACAGCACCACCAGGGCCAGCCCACGGGCGGCGGCCCGGTCCTCGATGGCCGCCACCAACGCCACGCCGAGCCCGGTCCCCCGGGCCGCGCCGCTCACGGCCAGCCGACCCAGGTGCCCCACCGGTCCGAGGCCGGGCTCGCGGTCCGCGAAGCCCGGCTCCTCCACGACCAGCCGGCCTGCTCCCACGGCGTGGCCACCCGCGTACGCGATGAAGTGGTCGGCGCTCGCATCTAGCTCGTCGAGCTCCAGCTCGGCCGGGACACCCTGCTCGAGCACGAACACGTCGCGTCGCAGCGCGTAGGCCACGGCCCGGTCCGCCTCGGTGCACACAAGCTCGACGCGCGGCAGGCCGGCCGATGTCGTCATTCCTCGGACCGCAGCCGGCGCAACGACTCGCTCAGGTCGTCCGGGTAGTCGCTGGTGAAGGAGACCCGCTCGCCGGTGCCCGGGTGGTCGAACGCGAGCCGGACCGCGTGCAGCCACTGGCGGGTGGCACCCAGCCGAGTGGCCAGGATGGGGTCGGCACCGTAGGTGAGGTCGCCGACGCAGGGATGGCGCAGCGCGGCCATGTGCACCCGGATCTGGTGGGTCCGACCCGTCTCAAGCGAGACCTCGAGCAGGCTGGCCGAACGATGCGCCTCCAGTGTGTCGTATTGCGTGACGCTGGGCTTCCCGTCGGCGACCACCGCCCACTTGTAGTTGTGGGTCGGATGGCGGTCGATGGGTGCGTCCACCGTCCCGCGCAGCGGGTCGGGGTGGCCCTGCACGAGCGCGTGGTAGGTCTTGTCCACCTCGCGGGCCTTGAACGCCCGCTTGAGCGAGGTGTAGGCCCGCTCGGACTTCGCCACGACCATCAGACCACTGGTCCCGACGTCGAGGCGGTGCACGACGCCCTGCCGCTCCGCCGCTCCGCTGGTCGACACGCGGAACCCGGCACCGGCGAGGCCACCGACCACCGTCGGCCCGGTCCAGCCCGGGCTCGGGTGCGCGGCCACACCGACGGGCTTGTCGACGACGACGATGTCGTCGTCGTCGTGGACGACGGTCATCCCGGGCACCGGCTCGGCGTCGATGGTCGGCGCGCTCGCGGGCGGCGGGATGGTGACCTCGAGCCACGCGCCGCTGTGCAGCCGGTCGGACTTGGCCCCTGGGACACCGTCGACGAGCACGTCACCCGAGCTGACGAGCTCGGCGGCCTTGGTCCGGGAGAAGCCGAAGAGCCGGGACAGGGCCGAGTCCAGCCGCTCGCCGTCCAGCCCCTCGGGCACGGGCAGCGTTCGGTGGTCGGTCACCCCAGGAGGATAGGGCCGACGGTCAGTAGGCCCCGCGACTGGTGATCACTGCGGACAGGGTCTTCCACAGGATCTGGATGTCACCGGTGAAGGACCAGTTCTCCACGTAGTAGAGGTCGAGCCGGACGCTGTCTTCCCACGACAGGTCGGAGCGGCCGCTGACCTGCCAGAGGCCGGTGATCCCGGGCTTGACGAGCAAGCGGCGCGCCGTCGTGCGCCCCCAGCTCTCGGTCTCGCTGGGCAGCGCGGGTCGAGGCCCGACCAGGCTCATGTTGCCGACCGCGACGTTGACCAGCTGCGGGAGCTCGTCCAGGCTGATCCGGCGCAGCAGCCGACCCACCCGGGTCACCCGCGGGTCGTCCCGCAGCTTGAACAGGACCTCGTTGCTCTGGTTGTGCGCCCACAGCTCATCGAGGCGCCGCTCCGCGTCGACCACCATCGTGCGGAACTTGTAGACGGTGAAGACATGACCGTCGCGTCCGACGCGAACCTGCCGGAACACGACCGGGCCGACGCTGGTGAGCTTGATCGCGAGGGCGATGAGCAGCAGCAGCGGGCTGAGCACGATGAGCGCGGCAGCGGCGACCACCCGGTCGAAGGCTTCCTTCATGACCCGGGTCGGGCCGGTGAACTCGGGCTGCTCCACGTAGAGCAGCTGAAGACCCGAGACGGGACGGACATGGACGCGGGGGCCGGCGACATCGGTCAGGGCCGGCGCCACGACGAGGTCGACGTCAGCACCCTCAAGCTCCCAGCCCAGGCGCTTGAGGACACCACTGGTCAGGCCGCGCGAGGCGGTTACCGCGACGGTGTCCGCCCCGAGGCGGGCCACCGCCTCGGGCACTCCGGTCAGCGAGCCGACGATCGGGACCGAGCAGCCTTCAACGGCATCACCCGGCGGTATGCAGGCACCCACGACCTTGAGGCCGGCGTACGGCGCGCGCTCGAGCTCCGCGACGAGGGCCTCGACCTCCTCGCGACCTCCGACCGCGAGCACGCGATGCGACCAGCCGTCGGAGTGTCGGCGCATCCGGTGCAACACCTTGCGCGCCGCCCAGCGTCCGACCAGCAGCAGGCCGGTGCCCATGACGAAGGCCAGGCCGAGGGCCTGCCGGGAGAACTGGAACTTGGTCATGTAGGCCGCGACGGCCACCAGGCCCCAGAAGTAGACGCTGGCTCGCACGACCCGCCGGTACTCGTCGCCGCCGACGCCCAGAACCCGGCCCTCGTAGGTCCGGGTGAGCAGCAGCGCGAAGGCCCAGGCCGCCGCTACCGCCGGACCGAGGACGAGGTACGAGGAGGGGCGCAGGTTCTGCCACTCCCCCCCGATCGTCACGGTCTTGTCCGAGGGGCCGAAGACGACGCCGAGCGCGACGGCGACGGACACGGACACGATGACGGCGTCGAGCAGGAAGAGCCGCCGGGACAGCCGGGTGAGCCAGCGCCGATCGATGGCGCCGGTGCTGCCGGTGACGGAGAGGAAGGACCGCGGCGGTTCGACGACCGGCGTGCGCGAACGCACGCGATCAGGCAGAACCGAGGTCATGCGTTCTCTCCTGAGGTCGGGGGCACCGGTCCGGCCGGCGTGTCGCAACGTCCGAGCGGGCGGGGGGAGATGGATCGGAGCCGTCCCAGGGTACTCGTCGGTGATCGGCGCGCCATCCTGGAGCACATTGAAGCAGATAACACGAAATGCCCGAAATAGGCGGAATGCGGGGTACGGGTGTCCCCGATAGCGGTCATGCAACTGAAGACTCCCGGGAGAGCCGACCGGTTACCTCGACTTTGCGGCCGGTCCGCCCGGCTCGTCGCTGGGCTGGTCGGGGCGCTCCGCGGTGGCCTCGGCACCGGGCTCCGCGGTCGCCTCGGCGCCTGGGCCGTCCCAGGGCACTCCACGGGCCGACAGGGCGACCATGAGCACCGCGGCCAGCACGATTGCCGAGTCGGCCAGGTTGAACACCGGCCAGCGCGGCAGCTCGAGGAAGTCCACGACATGACCTCGGCCGGGGGCAGGGTCGCGGAAGAGCCGGTCCAACAGGTTGCCCATCGCTCCGCCCAGGACCAGCCCCAGCGCGCCCGCCCAGCGCGCGCTGTGCAGCCGTCGTGCCATCCGCAGGATGACCACGATCACCGCCACCGCGATAACGGTCAGCACGATGGTGAGTCCCTGGGCCATGCCGAACGCGGCTCCCGGGTTGCGGATCAGCCGCAGGGTCAGGACGCCCCCGAGCAGCTCGATCGGCGCGCGACCGGAGAGCTCGCGTACCGCGAGGTACTTGCTGCCGATGTCGAGCGCCAGCACGACGCCGGCAACGCCGAGCAGCAGTGGCAAACGCCCGGCGCCGCGGGCTGTTGTGGCGTCGCCGGGACTGTCGCCTACCGGCGTTCCTCCCGCTGCTTGCATGTCATGCACAACGTGGCCCGCGGGAAGACCTGCAGGCGCGCCTTGCCGATCGGATTGCCACAGTTCTCGCAGACGCCGTAGGTGCGGTTGTCGATGCGCGCGAGCGCGTGCTCGGCCTGGACCAGCATGTCACGGGTGTTGTTGGCCAAGGACATCTCGTGCTCGCGCTCGAACGTCTTGCTGCCCGCGTCCGCGGCGTCGTCGCCCGCCCCGTCGCCCGAGTCACGCAACATGTCGTCGATCTCGTGCTCGGCGAGGTCCAGCTCATCGCGGAGGCGTCGGATCTCCCCCTGAAGCTCGGACCGGACCTCGTTGAGCTCGGCCTTGGTCCACGGGTCCTCGTCGGCCCGTACGACCAGGGCTTGCGGCGTTGTCGGCACACCCGGTGCAGCGGCTCTCTTGCGGGCCGAGGACACCTTGGACGTCTGCTGCTTGGCCGACTCGATGGGCAGCCCGTCCATGTGCCGCTTGCGGGCTGCCGTCGTGGACCGGCTGCTCGGAGCCGGGCTCGCGGCCTTGGGCGCAGCCGACGCGGGTGCGGCCTCGGACTTGGACTTGGCCGTGGCCTTGGCGGCGGGCTTCGACGCGGCGGCTCCGGTCGGCGTGGCCTTCTTCGTCGCGGCCTTGCCCGGCGCCTTGGGCGCGGCCTTCGCCGGAGCCGTGGACGTCTTGTCCTTCGTCGCCACCTTCGCCGGCGCCCGAGAGGCCGTTGACGTGGCTGGAGCCTTCTTCGCCGTCGACTTCTTCGCTGCGGTCGTCGCCTTCTTGCTCACAGCGTTCGGCGGCGCCTTGGTCGCCGCGTTCCTCGACCTGGTCTTGGCGGGCGCCTTCTTCGCCGTGGTCCTGGCGGGCGCCTTCGACGTCGACTTCTTGGCCGGCCTGGACGAACCGTTCCTGGCAGGTGCCTTCTTCGCCGTGGCCGCGGCGGGTGCCTTCTTGGACGCAGCCTTCTTCGCGGGTGCCTTCTTCGTCGGAGCCTTGGTCACGGCCTTCTTCGCCGTGGCCTTGGCCGGAGCCTTCTTCACCGGTGCCTTCTTGATCGGAGCCGCCTTCTTGGTGGTCGAGGTCTTGCCGGCCGCCCGGGCGGGGGCCGTCTTCCTGGACGTCGCCTTCTTGGCCGTCTTCTTGACCACCGTCTTCTTGCCTGCCGTCGTCGCGGCCGTGCTGATCGAGCGGCGGCTGGCGTCGGCGCTCACCGTGGCGGCAGGCCTGCGCAGCGCCTGCCGGGCAGCCGAGACCACGGCCACGACCCGCTGTGCGCGACCCCTGGTGACCATGCCCGTACTCGACTCTTGGTCCGCCATCTCGGCCCCCTTGCCTTGGGCGACCCGCCACCTGACCGCAACGATCAAGGTCAGGAA
>JBBRVU010000054.1:0-21651 GCA_038246575.1 Actinomycetes bacterium
GAACGTCCAGCTGGTCCTCGCGGCCCAAAACCAGGGTGTAGAGCTCGTGGACGCGGTCGGAGGTGTGTTCCAGTCGCCGTGAGTCCCCGGGCGGGGGCAGGAAGAACCACAGCAACGGCAGGTCGAACCCGCAGGCGAACGCGAGGATCTCCTGAGCGTCGAACTCCCGGCGGCGCTCGCCGGAGAAGGCTCCCTCGATCGCGGAGATGCTGGCCTGGCGCAGGCGCTGGCCGAGGAACGGCTCCAGGCGCGTCGCGGCCTCGTCCTGAGTCCAGCCGCGCAACTCACGGGCCCGGCGGAAGTTGTAGGCGACGATCTCGTTCAGATCGGCCGTGCCCGGCTGTTGCCGCTCGGGTTCAGGCGGTGCCGCCGAGGTCCACCGGGTTCTCGCCACCGTCGCACCGTACATCGCCTGGGCGTAGTTTGACCACTTGCCAGGAGTAGTGAAGGTGATATCGTCCGAGAACCATGTGACCATCGCCTACCGGTGATATCCGGGTCAGGCCGCTGGAAGGAGCCGGATATGCCCCTGCTGACCGTCGACCAAGCCGCTGAGCGCCTGTCCACCAAGCCGCGGTTCATCCGCCGGCTCATCGCCGAGCAACGGATCCCCTACGTCAAGCTCGGTGCCCACGTCCGCATCGACGCCCGCGACATCGACGCCTTCATTGCCGCCGGCCGGGTGACGCCGGGCAACGTGTCCACTGGCGCCTTCCGCTGAGCGGTCGGTCCGGCTGACAACGCAATACCGTCAGAGAGCCGCGTCGCAGCCGGTGCTGACTGTCGTCGATCGACTCGGGCGGAACGTCATTCGGGACCGGAGACGAGGAGGTCTGCCGTGGCACACATTGAGGACCGCTGGGAGAAGAGCGTCAACGGCGAGCGAGTCCGCACTGAACGCTTCGGACAGGGGAATCGGTGGAGGGCTCGCTACCTCGATCCGCAGGGTCGGGAGCGGTCGAGAACCTTTCCGCGCAAGATCGACGCGACGCGGTTTCTCACGACTGTCGAGAGCGACAAGATGCGTGGCGTCTACGTCGACCCGGCCGCCGGGAGGGTGACCCTCGACACGTACTTCGACGAGTGGTCGAGGCGGCAGCTGTGGGAAACCGGCACACGGCAGGCCATGAGTCTCGCGGTGCGCTGCACCGGCTTGGGCGGGACGCCGTTGGCGAAGGTGCGCCGCTCGCACATCGAGACCTGGATCAAGCGCATGTCCGCGGACGGCTTGGCGCCGGGGACTATCAAGACCCGAGTCAACAACGTTCGCGCTGTACTGCGCGCGGCGGTCCGCGACCAAGTCATAGCCGCAGATCCCGGCGCCGACGTTGCCCTTCCTCGTGATCGTCGGCGCGAGGCCGCAATGGTCCTTCCGACCGCGTACCAGGTGGCGGCGATCATCAACGCCGCGAAGCCGTGGTTCAAAGCGTTCGTGGCTCTTGCCGCGTTCGCCGGCCTTCGCCTCGGTGAGGGTGCCGGGCTGCAGGTCGCCGACATCAATTTCCTCGCCCGGTCGTTGGACGTTCGCCGCCAGGTGCAGCGCGCGAACGCAGGCGCGATCGAGATCCGCGCTCCGAAGTACCGCAGTGAGCGCACCGTCTTCCTCGCTGACGGGCTCCTCGAGATGCTCTCGCAGCACATCGCCACCCACCGCCCGGGTGAGGATCCCGAACGGTGGTTGTTCGAAAGGGCTTCGGGCAAGCCTCCGCACCAGAACAGCGTTGGTTATCAGTGGCGCGGTGCTTGTCGTCGAGCCAATGTGACCGGCGTGACCCTGCACGACCTTCGTCACTTCTACGCCTCCGGGCTGATCGCGGCCGGCTGCGACGTCGTGACTGTGCAGCGGGCGCTTGGGCACGCGAAGGCGACGACGACCCTGAACACCTACGCGCACCTGTGGCCATCAGCCGAGGACCGCACCCGCAAGGCCGCCGGGGAACTGTTCACTGCGGCATTCAGAAAAACCGCTGACGGCCCAGTGACGGCCCGGCAGCCATAGCACCGCCTCTGACCTGCGGAAACGCACGATTTCAGACGTTGAAGCGGAACTCCACGACGTCGCCGTCGGCCATCACGTAGTCCTTGCCCTCGATGCGCAGCTTGCCGCGCGCCTTCGCCTCGGCCATCGACCCGGCGTCGACGAGCTCGTCGAAGGACACGACCTCGGCCTTGATGAAGCCGCGCTGGAAGTCGGTGTGGATCACGCCGGCGGCCTGCGGCGCGGTGGCGCCGACCGGGATCGTCCAGGCCCGCGACTCCTTGGGGCCGGCGGTCAGGTACGTCTGCAGGCCCAGGGTCCGGAACCCGACGTGCGCGAGCTGGTCGAGCCCGGACTCCTCGGCGCCCAGGGACTGCAGCAGCTCGAGCGCCTCGTCGTCGGGCAGCTCGGCGAGCTCCGACTCGATCTTCGCGTCGAGGAAGATCGCCTCGGCCGGCGCGATGAGTGCGCGCATCTCGTCCTTGAACGCCTCGTCGACCAGCTCGTCCTCGTCGACGTTGAACACGTAGATGAACGGCTTCGCGGTCAGCAGGTGCAGCTCGCGCAGGTCGGCGAGGTCGACGCCGGCGGCGACCGCGCCCGCGTACAACGTCGTGCCTGCCTGCAGCAGCTCCTGAGCGGCCGCGACAGCCGCCGCCGTCGACGACGCGCGCTTGTCCTTGGCCAGCCGAGATTCCTTCTCCAGCCGCGGCAGCGCCTTCTCGATCGTCTGCAGGTCGGCGAGGATGAGCTCGGTGTTGATGGTCTCGATGTCGCTCTTGGGCGCGACCTCGCCATCGACGTGCACGACATCGGCATCGTGGAACGCGCGGATCACCTGGCAGATCGCGTCGGACTCTCGGATGTTGGCGAGGAACTTGTTGCCCAGCCCCTCGCCCTCACTCGCCCCGCGCACGATGCCGGCGATGTCGACGAAGGACACCGTCGCGGGCAGCTGCTTGGCCGAGCCGAAGATCCCGGCGAGCACGGGAAGCCGGGGATCGGGCACCCCCACGACTCCGATGTTGGGCTCGATCGTCGCGAACGGGTAGTTCGCAGCGAGCACGTCGTTCTTGGTCAGGGCGTTGAACAGCGTGGACTTCCCGACGTTGGGCAGCCCGACGATGCCAATGGTGAGGCTCACGGGCTCCAAGAGTACGGAGGGCTGGCGCCGGAGCCGAATCGGCCGACTCAGGCGGTTGCCACCGGACCCGCCCAGGCGGCCAGGCCTGCACCGACACGCGCAACGAGACCTTGGCGGGTTGTGTCCAGGGTGTCCGCGACCCTGGACGGCATGGAGATCACACTGCTCATCGTCGGGCTGGCCCTGGGTCTGGCGTCGGGGCTGGCACTGGGTCTCACGCTCGGTCGGGCGCAGTCAGGCGCGCACCGCGCCGGCACCGAGGCGGAGGTGCGGCTGCTGCGCGAGCGGCTGGCCGTCGCCGACTCCTCGGCGGACCGTCGCGAGGACATCGCAGTGACCGTCGCGCCGCTGCGGGAGGCGCTGGGCAAGGTCGAGGTCCATCTACTCGAGCTCGAGAACTCACGAGTCTCGGCCTATGCCTCGCTCTCGGAGCAGGTTGCCGCCATGCGCACGACCGGTGAGGCGCTGCGCGACCAGACCACCTCGCTGGTGACCGCGTTGCGCGCGCCGCAGGCTCGCGGGCGTTGGGGCGAGATGCAGCTGCGTCGGGTCGTCGAGCTGGCCGGGATGGTCGAGCACTGCGACTTCACCGAGCAGGCGTCGGTGATCGGTGACCACGGCACCCTGCGACCCGACCTGGTCGTAGCTTTGGCAGGCGGAAAGCAGGTCGTCGTCGACGCGAAGGTCTCGCTCGCTGCCTACCTCGAGGCCGCCGAGTCCCGCGACCCCGATGTCGTCGAGGCCCGGATGCGGGCCCACGCGCGCCACCTGCGCGAGCATGTGAAGGGTCTTGCCGCGAAGGAGTACTGGCGGTCCTTCGAGCCCACCCCCGAGTTCGTCGTGCTCTTCATCCCCGGTGACGCATTCCTGGCACCCGCGCTGGAGCGGGACCCGCGGCTGCTCGACGACGCGATCGCCTCCCGGGTGCTCATCGCGACCCCGACCACATTGATCGCCATGCTGCGCACCATCGCCTACTCCTGGCAGCAGGACGCGCTCACCGCGAACGCCCGGTCGGTGTTCGAGCTCGGTCGCGAGCTCTACCGGCGGCTGGGCACGCTCGGCAGTCACGTCGACAAGCTCGGCAAGACACTCGGCCGCGCGGTCGAGGACTACAACAAGACGGTGGGCTCCCTCGAGCGCAGCGTCCTGGTGCAGGCGCGCCGGATGGCCGACCTGCAGGTCACCGATGCCGAGCTGCCCGAGCTCGACCCCGTCGATGCCGCGCCGCGGCCGTTGGGCGCCCCCGAGCTCCTCGAGTCGAGCACGGATCGCCTTGCGCCGGACCCGGTCGAGTCGCTCGCGCAGCGACGGCCGCCCAGCATCGATGAGCTGGTCGCCGGCGACGAGTCCCCGGGCACCCGCCTGCGGGAGGCCAGATGACCTGAGCCTGCTCCGTCGATCATGAGTCGGCCCTGGGCGTGTCACGGGCGGCGCGGCCCGACGCTGTGCCTACCGTGTTCGGGTGACGACGACCGTGGACGCCGCCGACTCGCCGATCGTCGTGGCGTCAACCACCGAAGACGCACCAACGCCGCCTCCGGCTGCTGCCTGCGAGACATCAGATGGCTGGCGGCAGCGACTCGGACTGCTGCGCCGACAGCCACTCACGCGTGCGTTGACCGAGCAGACGTTGACCGGACCGGGTGCCGTGCTGGTGGCCGTCCTGCTGATCAGCCCGGGCATCCTGCTGGACCTGGTGACCGACGGGACCTTCGGTGCGCCGTCGACGGTGGCGTTCCTGCTGGCGAGCGCGGCAGCAGCGCTCGTGGTCCGAACCCGGGCCATGGCGACGGCCGTCGTGCTGCCGCCGCTGCTCTTTGCTGCGGCAGTCACCGCGCTTGCCCGGCTCAACGGCGCCAACGCCGGCGTGCGCGAGACAGTCCTCGACGCAGGCACCACGCTGGCACTGACCGCACCGGTCCTCTTCGCCGGAACCGCGCTGGTGCTGGTCGTCGTCCTCGGACGGCTGCTCTGGGGCTTGGCGAGGCAGGCGTTGGTCAGGCGCTGACGCCGGCTGCCTTCATGTCCCGGCGCAGCTCGGGCGGCAGGGCGAACAACAAGGACTCCTCCGCGGCGACGACCTCCTCGACGTCGGAGAACCCACGCTCGGCCAGCCACTCGAGCACCCCGCGGACCAGGATCTCCGGCACCGAAGCACCGGAGGTCACACCGACGGTCGTCACGCCGTCGAGACACGACTCGTCGAGCTCGCTCGCCTTGTCGACCAGGACTCCGGCACGAGCGCCACACTCCAGCGCGACCTCGACCAGGCGTACCGAGTTGGAGGAGTTCGTCGAGCCCACCACGATCATCAGGTCGCTGCGCGCGGCAATGTCCTTGACGGCGACCTGACGGTTCTGGGTCGCGTAGCAGATGTCGTCGCTGGGCGGGTCCAGCAACGCGGGGAACCGCTCACGCAGTCGCCGGACGGTCTCGAGGGTCTCGTCGACAGAGAGCGTCGTCTGGGACAGCCAGGCCACCTTCTCGGGATCGCGGACCTGGACGTTGGCGACGTCGTCCGGACCGTCGACCAGGTGGATGTGCTCGGGCGCCTCTCCCGTGGTGCCGACGACCTCCTCGTGGCCGTCGTGGCCGATCAGCAGGATGTCGAGGTCGTCGCTGGCGAACCGGCGAGCCTCGTGATGCACCTTGGTGACCAAAGGGCAGGTCGCGTCGATCGTCTTGAGTCCGCGCGCAGCGGCTTCCTCATGCACGACCGGCGCGACGCCGTGCGCGGAGAAGACCACCGTCGCGCCCTCGGGCACCTCGTCGTTCTCCTCGACGAAGATGGCGCCGCGCCCCTCCAGCGTCTCGACGACGTGCTTGTTGTGCACGATCTGTTTGCGCACGTAGACCGGGGTGCCGTAGGTCTCCAGGGCCTTCTCGACCGAGATGACGGCGCGATCGACCCCGGCGCAGTAGCCTCGCGGGGCAGCGAGAAGGACCTGTTTCGCGGCTTGGGGCATGCGTCCATGGTAGGTCGATCCGGATAGCCTCGCCGGATGGGCCTGACCACGTCTGCGGAACAGCCCGTGCCGGTGCGTCGGGTGACTCAGCTCATGACGGAGTGGATCGGGCGCCTGGGCTACGTGTGGATCGAGGGTCAGGTGGCCCAGATCAGCCGGCGACCGGGTCAGCGGACGGCCTTCCTCACCCTGCGCGACTCGAGTGCGGACATGTCCCTGTCGGTCACCTGCTCGGAGAGGCTGTTGGACGGCCCGGCCGCCGGGATCGCGGAGGGCGCGACCGTCGTCGTCCACGCCAAGCCGAACCTCTACCCGGCTCGAGGCACCCTCTCTCTCGCTGCCGACCAGATCCGCCAGGTCGGGGTCGGCGAGCTGCTTGCGCAGCTCGAGCACCTCAGATCGGTGCTGGCCGCGGAGGGTGTCTTCGACTCCCGGCACAAGCGCCCGCTGCCCTTCCTGCCCCGCGTCGTCGGAGTCGTCTGCGGCCGCGCGTCGGCGGCGGAGAAGGACGTGGTCGAGAACGGCCGACGACGGTGGCCGGCGGTGCGGTTCCGGGTCGAGGAGGTCGCCGTCCAGGGTCCGACCGCGGTGACGGAGGTGACCGCTGCGATCGGACGACTCGACGCTGACCCCGAGGTCGACGTCATCGTCGTGACCCGCGGTGGCGGGTCCCTCGAGGACCTGCTGCCGTTCTCCAACGAAGCGATGGTCCGGGCCGTGGCCAGTGCGCGCACCCCGGTGGTCAGTGCCATCGGTCACGAGGCCGACACACCGCTGCTCGACCTCGTCGCCGACGTACGCGCCTCCACCCCGACCGACGCGGCGAAGCGCGTCGTGCCCGACGTGGTCGAGGAGACCGAACGGGTCGAGGCCCTGCGGCGACGCAACCTGAGCGCCGTGCGCACCGTGCTCGACCGCGAAACGGCTGCCCTCCGCGCGATGCGCAGCCGGCCGTGCCTGGCCGAGCCGCAGTCGATGATCGAGCCGCGCCGGACCGAGGTCGGCGCCTTGCGCGATCGGTCCCGCCGAGTGCTGACCGCGGTCCTCGACCGGGCAACCGATGACATCGTGCACACTCTCGCCCGGGTCACGGCCCTGTCCCCCGCGGCGACACTGCAACGCGGGTACGCCGTTCTGCAGCGACCCGACGGTCACGTGGTGCGCACCGCCGCAGAGGTCAGCACCGGCGACGGTCTGCGCGCCCGCCTCGCCGAGGGCAGCCTCGCCGTCGAGGTCACGGCCATCGAGGTCAAGACCGGTGATGCTGGCGGTGCCTCCGCCGAGGCGTCATAGGGTGATCGCCGTGCCTGACACCAGTCCGTCTGACCACGCAGGACCGTCCGACCACACCGACCTTGCCGACCCGCCGGCCAGCTACGAGGAAGCGCGCGACGAGCTGGTCGACGTGGTCCGTCGGCTCGAGACCGGCGGCGCCAGCCTCGAGGAGTCGCTAGCGCTCTGGGAGCGCGGCGAGGCGCTGGCGGCCCTGTGTCAGCGCTGGCTGGACGGGGCGCGGGCCCGGCTGGATGCCGCGGTGGCCCGCGAGGACTGACTCACGACCCGGTCGCACCGGCCGGCGTCCCGAGCGCCGCCGCCAGCTCGCGCAGCTGTGACCACGGCGCCGTCCCGACCACCATGGTGAGGACGCCACCGGACGTACGCAGCAGCGCTCGCGGCCCCGGGTCTCCCCCGGACAGCCGGGTCCAGGCGTCGCCGCCGACCTGCACCTGGCCGCCCTCGCGTGCGCCGGCTGCCTGGCGACGCACCAGGACGGCACGGGCCCCGTCGCTCTGCTCGACAGCTGCGTACTGCTCCGTGTCGGTCACCATGCCCAGGTGCCAGGTCACTCCCCCGGCGCCGTCGCGACCGGCGCGTGCACTAGTGACCCGCCAGCCGGTGGGCAGCGGGTCCGGGCCGGCGAGCGGGAAGCCCACCCCGGGCTGGGCCGCGGTCAGGGCCGCCGGGTACTCCACGAAACGCACGACGGGGTCGGGCTGCTGGGCCACGTTGAGGCCCACGATGATCCCGACCGCCACCACGACGACCAACAGCGAGCGCACCATGTCCGAGGTCGTCTGCCGCCCCCGCCGACGCGCTGGCTCGACCGGCTCGACCAACTCGACCGGCTCGACCGGCTCGACCGGCTCGACCGGCTCGACGGGTGGGGCAGCCGGCGGATCAGCCTCGGCAGGGGCGCCCTCCGTCCCGCTCGGGTCGGAAGCCTTCTCGTCGCTCACCGGACGATTCTCGCCCACCGCCTACGCCGGGTAGACGGAGGTCTCGGTCGCCTTCACCGCGGCCCACACCTGCGCACCGGGCTCCAGCGCGAGCTGGGCCACCGAGAGCGGGGTGAGGTCGGCGGCGACATCGAGCGCTCCGGTCAGCCGCACCCGGACCGTGGCGGCGTGCTGTTCGAGCGCGCCCACCGTGACCGGCCAGCAGTTGCGCGCGCTGCCCTCGGGCCGGTTGCGGTGCACGGTCACCGAGGCCGGTGAGAACGCGACGAGCACCGGTCCGACAGCGGCGCTGGCGCTGGTCACCGTCGCCCCGCCGGCGAGGGCCACCGTGGTGCCGGACGCGTCACCGCGGTAGAGGTTCAGGCCCACCAGCTGCGCCACGTACTCCGTCCTCGGGCGGCGCGCGACCTCGGTCGGTGTGCCGGTCTGCACGACCCGGCCGCCCTCGAGCACGACCAGCCGGTCGGCCAGGACGAACGCGTCCAGTGCATCGTGGGTGACCAGCACGGTCGCACCGGCGAAGCCGGACAGCTGGAGGCGTAGGTCGGCGCGCACCTGCAGCCGGGTGCCCGCGTCCAGAGCCGCGAGCGGCTCGTCGAGCAGCAGCAGCTGCGGCTCGGTCACCAGAGCCCTGGCCAGCGCGACGCGCTGAGCCTGACCACCGGAGAGCGCGGCCGGGCGTGAGCCCGCCTGGGGCAGGAGCCCCAGCCGGTCCAGCCACGCATCGGCGCGGCGCCGAGCCGTGCTGCGGTCGACGCCGCGAGCACGCAACCCGAACGCGACGTTCTCCCGGGCGGAGAGGTGCGGGAAGAGCAGGTAGTCCTGGAACACCACCCCGACCGAACGCCGGTCAGCGGGAAGTCGAGTCCGCGCCGCTGCATCCTCGATCACGTCGCCGTCCAGAAGGACGCGGCCCTCGTCCAACGGCAGCAGACCGGCCAGAGCCCGCAGCGCCGTGCTCTTCCCGGCCCCGTTCGGCCCGACGACGGCGACCACCTCGCCGGCAGCGACGGTGACGTCCAGGTCGAGCCGGAACGCGCCACGATCGATGCCCAGGACCGCGTTCAGCGTCGCGTCGGTCCTCATGACGTACGCGGACCGAGCCAGCGATCGCGTAGCCCCGCCAGGACTGCCACCGACACGATCATCAGCACCAGCGAGAGCGCGATCGCCGCCGCGGGGTCCTGCTGCAGGTCGAGATAGATCTGCACCGGCATGGTGCGCGTGGTGCCGGGAAAGTTCCCGGCAAAGGTGAGCGTCGCACCGAACTCACCCAGCGCGCGCGCCCAGCTCAGGACCGCGCCGGCTGCCACGCCCGGTGCGACCAGGGGCAGGGTGACCCGTCGGAAGGTGTACCAGCGCGAGGCCCCGAGCGTGGCCGCGGCATCGTCGAACCGCCGGTCGGAGCCGCGTAGCGCACCCTCGACGGACAGGACGAGGAAGGGCAGCGCCACGAACGCCTCGGCCACGACGACCGCCGCGGTGGTGAAGGGAAGACTGATCCCGAACGCCTGCTCCAGCGGGCCACCGACCAGACCACGCCGCCCGAGCGCAGTGAACAGCGCGACCCCACCGACGACCGGTGGCAGCACGAGCGGAACCGTCACCAGCGCGCGCAGCAGGCTGCGCCCCGGGAACGTGGCGCGGGCGAGCAACCAGGCCAGCGGCACTCCGACCAGCACGCAGGCGATGGTGGCGAGAGTGGCGCAGAGCAACGACAGTCGCAGGGCCTCAGCGGCTTCCGGCCGCTGCAGCTGCTCGGGCAGGCTGCGCCATGGTGCGCGGCTGATGAGCCCGAGCACGGGCAGCGCCAGGAACACCAGCGCCGCTCCCGCCAGCGGGACGAGCGCCGGCGGGAGCCCACCTACGTCCGGCCGGCCGCGGCGCCGGGCGCCGATGCGGGTGCGGGTGCGGTGGCCGCCGCCCTTGGCGTCACCGCGGGTGGCTGTCATGAGGCGTCGAACCCGGCGGCGTGCAGCAGCAGGCGACCCTGCGGCGACACCAGCAGACGCACCCACGCCTTCGCGGCCGCCTGGTTCGGCGCATCCCGCAGCGCCACGATCGGGTAGTCGTTGACAGCCGTGTCGGCCTCGGGGAACTCGATGCCCTCGACGGCCGCGCCGGCCGCCTGCACGTCGGTGCGATAGACCAGCGCTGCGTCAACCTCGCCGAGCGTGACCTTTGTCAGGGCAGCCTTCACGTCCTGCTCATACGTGTCGGGGCGAGGGGTGAGGCCGGCGGCGGAGAACGCGAGGGCCGCGGCGGCACCACACGGCACCTGCTCGGCGCACAGCGCGATCGTGAGGCGGGCCTTGGTGAAGTCGGCGAGGCCGGTGACCTCGCCGGGGTTGCCGGGCGGCACCGCGATCTCGAGCCGGTTGCGGGCGAAGACCGTCGGGTCGCCGCGTGCATCGCCGGCGTCAACGACCTGAGCCATCGTGGCGGGGCTTGCCGAGGCGAAGACGTCGGCAGGTGCACCCTGGGTGATCTGGGTCGCGAGCTCCGAGCTGGCGGCGAAGCTGAAACGCACTCGGGTGCCCGGGTGCTCCCGCTCGAAGGTCGCACCGAGCGCGGTGAACACCTCGGTGAGGGAAGCTGCGGCCAGCACCGTCACCGTTCCGCTGATCGCCCCGGCCGGTGCGGCGTCGGTCCCCGGCGCGCTGGCCTGGCCACCGGATCCACCACCGCCGCACGCCGTGAGCACCAGGAGCAGCGCGGCAGCACCGACCAGCCGACGCTGCGCGCCGGGCGTCACGAGCCGCCGCCCGCGATCTCGATCACGACGTTCGTGGACTTCACCGCGGCGACCGCGAGCACGCCCGGCTCGAGGCCGAGGTCGTCGGCCGCCTCCCGGCTCATCAACGACACGACTCGGTGCGGGCCGGCCTGCATCTCCACCTGGGCCATCACCGTGTCGCGAGTGACCTTCGTGACGATGCCGCGGAAGCGGTTGCGCGCCGACGCCTTCACCAGTGGCGGCGGCCCCTCGCCGCCCGCGGTCTCCTGCGCCATGGCTGCGAGAACGGTCCCCTCGATGCCTTGCCGCCCGGAGGGCAGCGTGGTCGTGGTCAGCCGGCCCGCGTCGGCCCATCGGCGCACCGTGTCGGTGCTGACGCCGAGCAGCTCGGCGGCCTCACCCATCCGAAAGACGGTCATGCCCCTCATCCTAAGCCGTACGTGCGACCAGGTTGTGGCTGAGACGAGACTCACCTGCGGCTGTTCCGGGAGAGTTTTGCAGCATTCGCACCCCCGTCGACGCCCGCCAGCCGGTGCCTGGCGACGCGCCACTACGATCGCGGTCAGACCGCTGACGAGGGAGCCGGAGCATGAGCAACCAGCCTGGGACCGACCTGAGTGCGGCCCCGACTGCGCCAGATCGCAACCTCGCCCTCGAGCTCGTCCGCGTCACCGAAGCCGCTGCGATGGCCGCCGGCCGCTGGGTCGGCCGCGGCGACAAGAACGGGGCCGACGGGGCGGCAGTCAACGCGATGCGCCAGCTGATCCACACCGTGAGCATGAACGGCGTCGTCGTGATCGGCGAGGGCGAGAAGGACGAAGCGCCCATGCTCTTCAACGGGGAGCACGTGGGTGACGGCGATGGTCCCGAGTGCGACGTGGCCGTCGACCCGATCGACGGCACCCGGCTGACCGCCATGGGGATGAGCAACGCGCTGTCGGTGATGGCGGTCGCACCCAGAGGCTCGATGTTCGACCCGTCGGCCGTCTTCTACATGGAGAAGCTGGCGACCGGCCCCGATGCGGCCGACGTCGTGGACATCAGGCTGCCCGCTGCAGAGAACGTCCGCCTGGTGGCCAAGGCCAAGAAGGAGTCGCCCTCGGACGTGACCGTCATGATCCTCGACCGGCCGCGCCATGCCGACATGGTCGAGGAGGTGCGCTCGACGGGCGCGCGGATCATCCTCCTCACCGACGGCGACGTGGCCGGCGCGATCATGGCCGCGCGCGAGGGCACCGGCATCGATCTCCTCCTCGGCATCGGCGGCACGCCCGAGGGCATCATCGCCGCGTGCGCGATCAAGACCCTCGGCGGCGTGGTCCAGGGCCGGTTGTGGCCGGCTGACGACGACGAGCGGCAGAAGGCGATCGACGCGGGGCACGACCTGTCACGGGTCCTCGTCACCGACGAGCTGGTGGTGGGCGAGGACGTCTTCTTCGTCGCGACGGGCATCACCGACGGCGAGCTGCTGCGAGGCGTCCGCTACCGCAGCGACACAGTGCGGACCCACTCGATCGTGATGCGGTCGCGCAGCGGAACGATCCGGGTCATCGAGAGCGAGCACAAGCTGGACAAGCTGCGGGCCTACGCCAGCGTCGACTTCAGCGGCGAGATGGACCCGGCCTGAGCTTCAGTGCTCGTGCTCGTGGTCCTCGTCATGCTCCTGCCGCTTCTCGTGCTGCTCTTGCTGGTGGCGCGCATCGCCGGCGTGGACCGGGTCCTCCAGTGCTTCGGCGTCCTCGTCGAGGTGCCCGGCATCGCGGTGCTTCTCCGGCCGCGGCTCGCCGGCATCGGTGCTCATGGCCGCACGCTACCGTCGTACGCCGTTGTGAGCAGTCAGCGGGTGCGGCTGCGAACCGGACGGTCACCACAGAGGGGTTGAGTCGATGAGCGATGCGGACCAGCAGGGCAGCGACTTCCGGGTCGAGCACGACTCGATGGGCGAGGTGCGCGTCCCCCGGGATGCCCTGTGGCGAGCGCAGACCCAGCGCGCCGTCGAGAACTTCCCCATCTCCGGCCTGCCGATCGATCGCGCCCTGATCGCGGCCCTGGCGTCGATCAAGGGTGCGGCCGCGATGACCAACGCCGAGCTGAACGTCCTCGACGCCGACGTCGCCACCGCGATCCACGACGCGGCAGCAGCCGTCGCCCGCGGGGAGCACGACGAACACTTCCCCATCGACGTCTTCCAGACAGGTTCTGGCACCTCGAGCAACATGAACGCCAACGAGGTCATCGCGACCCTCGCCACCCGCTCGCTGGGCACCGATGTGCACCCGAACGACCACGTCAACGCGTCGCAGTCGTCCAACGACGTGTTCCCGACCGCGATCCATCTCGCGGCCACCCGCAGCGTCGTCCGCGAGCTCCTGCCTGCCCTGGGCCACCTACGCAGCTCGTTGTCCCGCAAGGCAGCTGAGTTCTCCGAGGTGGTCAAGAGTGGACGCACCCACCTGATGGACGCGACGCCGGTGACGTTGGGACAGGAGTTCGGCGGTTACGCCGCGCAGATCGCCCGCGGCGTGGACCGCATCGAGTCGACGCTCCCGCGCCTCGCCGAGGTGCCGCTCGGTGGGACCGCTGTCGGCACCGGCATCAACACACCGCCCGGTTTCGCGGCCAACGTCGTGCAGCGCCTGGCCGCGGACCTGGACCTTCCTCTTACCGAGGCGGCCGACCACTTCGAGGCGCAGGGGGCGCGCGACGGCCTCGTCGAGCTCTCCGGCCAGCTGCGCGCGGTTGCGGTGTCGCTGGTCAAGATCTGCAACGACATCCGGTGGATGGGCTCGGGACCACGCACCGGGCTGGCCGAGATCATGCTGCCTGACCTGCAGCCCGGCTCCTCGATCATGCCGGGAAAGGTGAACCCGGTCCTTCCCGAGGCGACGCTGATGGTGTGCGCCCAGGTGATCGGCAACGACGCCGCAGTTGCCTTCGCCGGCGCGTCGGGCTCGTTCGAGCTGAACGTGATGATGCCGGTGATGGCGCGCAACGTGCTGGAGTCGATCCGCTTGCTGGGCAACGCGTCTCGGCTGCTGGCCGACCGCTGCATCGACGGCATCAACGCCGACGAGGAGCGGTGCCGGGAGTTCGCCGAGTCGTCACCGTCGGTGGTGACACCGCTCAACCGCTACATCGGGTACGAGGCGGCGGCCAAAGTGGCGAAGCAGTCGCTGGCCGAGCGCAAGACCATCCGCGAGGTCGTGCTCGAGCAGGGTCACGTCGAGCGCGGTGACCTCACCGAGGCCCAGCTCGACGAGGCGCTCGATGTGCTGCGGATGACCCGGCCCTAGCTCCTCAGTACCAGCCCTTGGACTGGAAGGCGCTCCAGGCGCCGCACGGGGAGCCGTAGGTGCCCTTGATGTAGGACAGGCCCCACTCGATCTGGGTCCTCGCACTGCTCCGCCAGTCCGATCCGTACGCACTCATCTTCGAACCGGGCAGCGCCTGCGGGATGCCGTAGGCCCCGGAGCTCGGGTTGGTGGCTCGGAGATTCCAGCCGGACTCGCGCATCCACAACGAGTTCAGGCAGGAGAACTGGTCAGCGCCCCAGCCGTAGCGCGAGGCGGCGAGGCCGGAGGCGATGGCCGGCGGGTTGCCGGTGCTGCTCACCTGGCGGGGGGCGGAGCGAGACGCGCGTTCCTTCTGCTGCTGTGCCTCCCTCGCCCGCTTCGCACGCTCTGCGGCGGCGGCCTTCTTGGCTGCCCGCGCGGCCTGGCGGCGCTGCTTGTCCTTGATGGCCGTCAGGTGCTCGCCGGCCGGCGGTCCGTCGCGGCGCACCTCGGCACCGTCGGGCAATGGGCCGATCCGGGTCACGACAGGGACGGCGGACGCGTCCGGCTCAGCGGCCCAGCTGGTCATGCCCACGGTGAGGGCACCCGAGGCGACGAGTACACCCGTGGCGGCCGCCATCCCCCGGAACCTGTTCCGGTTCTTCACGATCAACAGTCCTTCCAGCACGGCCAGCGCCCTCATGCGGCGCTGGCTGGGCGGCACCCCGGACTCGGGCCTCCGCATGGTGCTGGTCCCCGAACTGGAGGCTCGGGCCCCGTCACGCGAGCAGGTCGTGCCTCGCTGAGCAGGGCGGCGCCACCGGAACTGTCACTCAGCGTGACAGTCGGTCATCGGTCGCGCGGGGTATTGCCCGACGACCATGCCTCACGGGAGACGTGAAACTCCAATCGAGGGGCCGTGTTCTGCATCACACGGTCCCTCGGCAGTGCAACAAGTTGCGCGACCAATTGATTACACAGAGTGAGACCGCCCGGATCGTCAGACCGGGAGGTCCTCCAGCATCTCGGTGACGAGCGCCGCGATCGGTGAGCGTTCGGACCTGGTCAACGTCACGTGGGCGAACAGAGGGTGTCCCTTGAGCGCCTCGATCACTGACGCGACACCGTCGTGCCGGCCGACCCGCAGGTTGTCCCGTTGCGCGACGTCGTGGGTGAGCACCACCCGCGATCCCTGGCCGATACGGGAAAGGACGGTGAGCAGCACGTTGCGTTCCAGGGACTGCGCCTCGTCGACGATGACGAACGCGTCGTGCAACGACCGCCCGCGGATGTGCGTGAGCGGCAGCACCTCGAGCATGCCGCGGTCCATCACTTCCTCGACGACGTCGGAGGTCACCAGCGCCCCGAGGGTGTCGAAGACGGCCTGAGCCCACGGGTTCATCTTCTCGGACTCGCTGCCGGGGAGGTAACCGAGATCCTGGCCACCCACGGCGTACAACGGCCGGAAGACCACGACGCGGCGGTGCTGCCGGAGCTCCATCACGGCCTCGAGCCCGGCGCACAGCGCGAGTGCGGACTTGCCGGTGCCGGCCCGGCCACCGAGGGACACGATGCCGACGTCGGGGTCGAGCAACAGGTCCAGCGCCACCCGCTGCTCCGCGCTGCGGCCGTGCAGCCCGAAGGCATCCCGGTCACCGCGCACCAGGCGTACCTGCTTCTCCGGGGTGACCCGTCCCAGCGCACTGCCCCGGTCGGAGACCATGACCAGCCCGGTGTGGCAGGGCAAGTCACGGGCTTCGACGAGGTCGACGCGGTCGGACTCGAAGAGCTGGTCGATGATCTCGCCCGCGACCGCGACCTCCGACATGCCGGTGAAGCCGGACTCGACTGGCGCGGTTCCGCGGTACTCCTCCGTCACCAGGCCGAGCGCCGCTGCCTTTACGCGCATCGGCAGGTCCTTGCTGACCAACGTGACATCGGCGTCCTCGAGCCCGAGGTTGTGGGCCACCGCGAGGATGCGGGTGTCGTTGTCGCCCACCCGGAATCCAGGCGGCAGGGTGCTGGGGTCGGTGTGGTTCAGCTCGACCCGCACCGTGCCGCCACGCTCGCCGACCGGAAGCGGATTGTCGAGGCGCCCGTGCTCGACGCGCAGGTCGTCGAGCAGCCGCAACGCTTGTCGGGCGAAGTAGCCCAGCTCGGGATGAGCGCGCTTGGCCTCCAGCTCGGTGACAACCACGACAGGGAGCACGACGTCGTGCTCGTCGAACCTCAGGATCGCCAACGGATCAGCAAGCAGGACGCTCGTGTCGAGAACGAACGTGCGCGGGCGCGAAGCAGCCACGAAGGGTTCCCCCTTACGCCAGGGTGATGTCGACCGGAACCGGACCCGAGGACCGACGACGGCCCTCTCCCCCCGCGTGGCGACCACCTGGTCGCTGCTGCCGCATAGGCACGGAGTGGGCCTCCCGAGACGCCCGGCGTGGGTGCCGGCCGCCATTTGCGACGCTACGCCGGGACCGTGCTTCCTTCCGGACGACACGCTGGTCGCGACGGGGGTGAGCCGAGGTTCACCCGCTCGGCTCGCCTGCTACTCGCCGAAGCGGCGCGCGCGTACGGAGTAGGACCGCATCGCCCGCAGGAAGTCGACCTTGCGGAAGTCCGGCCAGAACGCCTCGCAGAAGTAGAACTCCGAGTGTGCGCTCTGCCAGAGCAGGAAGCCTGACAGCCGCTGCTCGCCCGACGTGCGGATCACCAGCTCGGGGTCGGGCTGACCGCGGGTGTAGAGGTGTTCCGCGATGTGCTCGACGTCGAGCACCGCTGCAAGATCCTCGATGGTCGTTCCCTTCGACGCCTGCTCCTGCAGCAGCGACCGCACGGCGTCGGCGATCTCGCGTCGGCCTCCGTAGCCGACCGCGACATTGACGTGCAGGCCCGGCATGTCGGCGGTGCGCGTCGCGGCGTCCTTGAGCGAGCGGGCCGTGTCGGCCGGCAACAGATCGAGGGCACCGACGGGGTGCACCCGCCACCGCCCGGTCGCGGCGATCTGGTCGACGAGTCCCTCGATGATGCGCAGCAGCGGCGTGAGCTCGGAGACCGGCCGGTTCAGGTTGTCGGTCGAGAGCAGCCAGAGCGTGACGACCTCGACGTCGAGCTCCTCGCACCAGCCCAGGAATTCGACGACCTTGTCCGCACCCGCGCGCCAGCCGCGCGACTTCGGCGCCCCCGACGCCTTGGCCCACCGGCGGTTGCCGTCGAGGATGATCCCGACATGGCGAGGGATCTGCGTGGTGTCCAGCGCTGACGCGATGCGCCGTTCGTAGAAGCCGTAGAGCAGATCCCGCACAGAACGGAGCCTAGCCCGCGAACTCGATCTTCCCGGCAAGCCACCCCGGAGACCGCCGGCAACCCTACTGGTTAGTAACTTACGGTGGCGTAGGTTACAGTGGCGGGCATGAGTAGCAGCCAGGCCTCGAGCCACAACGTCGTGGACGAGGTCGTTCGAGCCGTCAAGCCGCATCTGCGCGGCTGGCTGCACGCCGGAACCTTCCCGGTCGCCGTGGCCAGCGGCATCGTCCTCGTCGTGCTCGCCCACGGAGTCCGCGACACGGTTGCGACAGCGGTCTACGCCACGACCGCGGCGTTGCTGTTCGGCGTGAGTGCGCTCTACCACCGCGGCAACTGGTCTCCGCCGACCGAGAAGCTGCTCAAACGCCTCGACCACTCCAACATCTTCCTGATCATCGCCGGCACGTACACGCCCTTCAGCGTGATCCTGCTCGACAACAGGGGCGGCACGGCGCTGTTGTGGATCGTCTGGTCGGCGGCCGTTGGCGGCATCGCCTTCCGGGTGTTCTGGGTGGGTGCCCCGCGTTGGCTCTACACGCCGGTCTACATCGCGCTCGGCTGGGTCGCCATCTTCTATCTGGGCGACCTGCTCGCCACCGGGGGACCGGCTGTCGTCACCCTGCTGGCCGTCGGCGGCGGGCTGTACAGCGCCGGCGGCGTCGTCTATGCGCTCAAGCGACCGAACCCGTCGCCGCGTTGGTTCGGCTTCCACGAGGTGTTCCACGCGCTGACCCTCGGCGCGTACGTCGTGCACTACATCGCGATCTCGATCGCGGCGTACAACGCCTAGCTAGGCGTCATCCGGGCCGGGTTGGTCGGGGCCGTCCGCCCGCACCCGCTCGACGTGCTCCATCGCGTCCCGCAGCTCCCCGAGCCACGCCTCGGCGTTGCGCCCGACCAGCCGCACCGACCAGGCCAGGGCATCCGCCCGCGACCGGGCCACCCCGGCCGAGACAAGGGTGTCCAGGACCAGTCGCTCCGGCTGGCGAAGCCGGGTCATGACCGGCACCGCGAGGTGGGTGAACAAGATCCGGCGGTCGCCGGTCTGCACGCCCCAGGAGACCTTGCGCTCGAAGCGATGCTCGGCCTCGCGGGCGATCGCGATCCGGTGGTCCCGGGTGTCCTCGCGGAAGGCCTTGACGCGGCCGTCCAGGGCAGCGGCGCGTTCGGCGTCGGAGGTGCCCTCGGGCAGGTCAGGTGCCGCGAGCGGCCCGATGACGGTGATCTCTTCCCGGTCGACCGTGACCTCCACGACCCCGGTGAACCAGTCGCCGGGGAGCCGGCCGGTGAACCAGCCCCGGACCGTCTCGGTCGACGACTCTTCCGCGCTCTCGTGTCTGCTCATGTAATGATGATTACTCCGTTACACCTGCAAGTCCACCCCGTTCGCCCCCGGCGTACAGCCCCGCAGTCGACCACTTTCGCCAGGTGCGGTGATCGCAACCGCTCAGCTGCTGTCCGCGGGTCGCTCGGCGACGACGTACGTGACGGTGTCCACCGGGTGTGAACCGGTCTCGGCGAAGCCCAGCGTCGCCAGCAGCCGGCGGCTGCGGATGTTCCAGTCCTGCACCACCGCCCGCAGCACGCGCGCATCCGCGACCTCACGGCCGTGGTCGAGGACGGCCTGCGCGAACTCCCGGCCGCGTCCCTGTCCGGTCAGGTCGGGTCGCATCCCCACTCCGACGTCGAGCACGCCGGGTTGCTCCAGCAGACCCGGCACCCGAGCCTCGACCCCGAAGCAGGCGAAGCCGACGACCTCGTCGCCGTCGAGCACCGCCCAGAAGCCCTCGGCCGGGTCGATCGGCTTGCTGACGTCGTACACCGCCCACGGCCCGGGGTACGTCCACGCGGCCATCGCCTCGCCCTGGTCGGCGGTCAGCGGGGCCAGCCGGTAGGTCACGACGGGACCGTAACGCACGCGACACCGCGCGTTCCCGCGCCTTCAACCGTCGCCTCAGCAGGCGGGGGATCACTTCAGCAGGCTCGTACGCGTGCTGAAGCGATCCCCCGCCTGCCGTACGTGGTCGACTGCGGATCAGGGGGGCTAGCGGAGGGCGGCGGCGAGGGTGCCGGGGTCGGTGGTCGGCGCGGCGCAGACGAAGTGGCGACAGACGTACGCCGTGGCTCGCCCGTCGAGCAACGGTCGGTCGGTGAGCAGCGGAACGGCATCGGGCAGGGCTGCGCCGTCGTCCGGGTCGCCGACGGCGACGACTGCTCCGGGCGCCACCGCGGCCAGCGCCAGCCGGTGCAGCTCGGCCCGTGCCGGGTCGTCGGCCCGCCCGACCACGGCGACCTCCCGCGGCCCGTCCAGCAACGCCTCGGCCACCGCCAGCCCCCATCCGGCGAACCGGGCGTGCTGCACCGCCAGGTGACCGAACACCCCCAGCGCCGCTTCGGCTGCCGAACGGTGCCGATCCGACCCGCTGTACGCGGCGTAGGTCAGCAGCGCTCCGGCCGCCGCGGCTTGCCCCGACGGCGTCGCGTTGTCGGTCGGGTCCTTGGGCCGGCGCATGACCGCGAGGGTCGCGTCCTCCTCGTCGTCGGCCGTGTCGAAGAACCCTCCGTTGCCGTCGGCGAAGCGCTGGAGCACCACGTCGAGGAGCTCGCCGGCCTGGTGCAGCCATCGCGCCTCGCCGGTCACCGCGACCAGCGCGAGCAGGCCCTCGGCGACGTCGGCATAGTCCTCGAGGACGCCCGCCGGCCGACCCACTACACCGTCGCGGGAGACCCGACGCAACCGGCCGTCAACGAGGTGCACCTCGACCAGGAGGTCGGCAGCCACAACGGCCGCGTCGACCAGGTCCGGACGTGCCAGCAGCGCACCGGTCTCGGCGAGAGCCGCGATGGCCAGCCCGTTCCATGCGGCCACCACCTTGTCGTCCCGCGCGGGCTGCGGGCGCAGGTTCCGGGCCTCGAGCAGCTCGACCTTGACCCGCTCCCAGCGCTGCGGGTCATCGGGTTCCGCGAGGCGCTGCAGCGTGGACGACCCGTGCTCGAAGGTCCCGGACGCCGTCACCTGCAGCAGATCGGCTGCCCAGGAGCCGTCGTCCCGGCCAAGGACATCCGTGAGCTGCTGCGGAGTCCACGCGTAGGTCAGCCCCTCCACCCCGTCGGTGTCCGCGTCGAGAGCCGAGGCAAACCCGCCCTCGGGCGTACGCAGGTCTCGCAGCATCCAGTCGGCGGTCTCAACCGCCACCCGGCGGGCCAGCTCGGACCCGGTGGAGCGGAACAGATGGGTGTAGACACGCAGCAGCAATGCGTTGTCGTACAACATCTTCTCGAAATGCGGCACCACCCAGGCGTCGTCGACGGAGTAACGGGAGAAGCCACCCCCCAGCTGGTCGTACATGCCTCCGCGCGCCATCGCCTCGGCGGTGCCGTCGACCATCCGCAGCGCCTGCGCATCGCCGGTCCGCGCGTGGTGGCGCAGCAGCAGCTCGAGCACCATCGACGGCGGGAACTTCGGCGCGCCACCGAACCCGCCGTGCTCCGCATCGTACGAGCCGGCGAGCGAGACGACGGCTGACTCGAGCAGCTCTGCGGACGGCGGGCCCTCCTCACCCCGCGCAAGCTCAGCCTTCTCCGCCAGCATGCTGACGATGCGCTGCCCGGCCTCGACGACCTCGTCCCTGCGCTCCCGCCAGGTCTGTGCGAGCGACGTCAGCAGC
This sequence comes from Actinomycetes bacterium, assembly GCA_038246575.1. Classification (GTDB taxonomy): domain Bacteria; phylum Actinomycetota; class Actinomycetes; order JACCUZ01; family JACCUZ01; genus JACCUZ01. Next base: position 21,312 of record JBBRVU010000054.1, read on the forward strand.
TGCGGGAAGGACGGCATGCCGTGTCGGGGCGTGGGAGGGAAGTACGTGCCGCAGTAGAACGGCTCCCCGTCCGGCGTCGTGAACACGGTCATCGGCCAGCCACCGTGCCCGGTGAGGGCCTGCGTTGCCTCCATGTAGACCGCGTCGACGTCCGGGCGCTCCTCCCGGTCCACCTTGACGCAGACGAACTCGGCGTTCATCAGCTCGGCGGTCGCAGCGTTCTCGAACGACTCGTGGGCCATGACGTGGCACCAGTGACAGGCGGCATAGCCGATCGAGATCAGGACGGGAACGTCCCGTTGCCGGGCCTCGGCGAACGCCTCGTCACCCCACTCCCGCC
>JBBRVU010000055.1:0-21633 GCA_038246575.1 Actinomycetes bacterium
CACGGCGAGCCTCTCGTCGTCAGTGGGGGTGAGCCCCGCACGGTGCTCGAGATCCTCGACCGGGTCTGCCGGGCGGCGGGGGAACCGCCCCCGCGTCGGCACGTGCCCCAGGCATTGGGCCTACTGGCGGGCTCGGTCGCCGACGCGGTCTGGGCGAGGACCGGACGCACCGACACCCCTCCGATAACGCGGTTCCTCGCCGAGCAACTGACCACCGCGCACTGGTTCGACCAGCGTCGCATCCGCACCCTGCTCCAATGGTCGCCCCAGGTGGGGTTGGACGCCGGGTTCGAGCGACTGCGTCGGTGGTATGACGGGGGCTGTCCCGACGCGTTGCGCCACTGACCGCCCGAGCAACGATTCCAGCGAGACGACCGCGAGCCCGCCCTGCCGTGAAGCCGAGCCGTGCGCAGTCCGGCCAAAACCGGGTCGTTCCACCTACGTCTCTCCGGCCGCCTGCCGGCGCTGAGTGAGGTGGCGCAGGAGGGGCTACACGATTTGCGAGGGCGAACGACGGCGTCGATGGGCCAGGAGGACAAGCGCCCCGCCGAGGACGACTTCGACGGTGGCAGCAAGCCGCCACGGGAACCACCAGGAGACGCCGAGCGGCCCGGGCAGCGGGAGCTGGCGTCCGCCCCATACATAGAGCAGGACCGGTTCGAGGAGCATCGCCAGCAGGCCCGTAGCAGACACCCACTGCGCGCGCGACCACGCAGTTCGCCCCGTCCAGAACCGAGATCTCCGCCACGTTCGCGCGGTAGCAGTAGCTGCGGGCCCGGGCGTGCGAGGCACGCGCCGGCGCAGCGCTGCGGACCCTGACCAACGACGAGGGGCTCTCGGTGCGCGAAGCCGTCGAGTGGTGCGGCGGCACCGCGCAGCTGAGTGTGCGGGAGGCTGCCCGGCTCCGGCAGGCGACCGCCCCGCCCCACGGCGGCACGACCAACGTCGCGCACGCCGCAGACGACACCGACGCGGCGGACGCTCCGCGGCCGACACCTGACGAGCACGTCGGTGCCATGACGGGTGCGGCACACGCGCGCTATCCGGCCGGCGGTCACGGCGGCGGTGGGTGAGGAGCGCGGAAGGGTGGCGCGGTCGGACGCGGGCCTGAGCGAGCTGCACATGGCGCGTAAGTCCCGGAGGGTGCTCGCGCGATGGCGCGCTGAAGCCGGTCACCGTCGAGGGCGGCGGGTGCCCGTGGTGGACTGGCGCGCTCAGCGGCCGCGGAGCGGCCGGTTCTGGTCTGGTTGGGCGGGGCCGGCTGGCCTCGCGCACCGGGTCGCGTTCACCCTTGCCCGCGGTTGTGCAAGCGCCGCCGCGGTGCCGGTGCCTGGTCATCGCTGCACAACCCGCTGTGCAAGCGGGTTGGCCCGGGGCGGTTCAAGCGTCGAGTATCGCGGCCGAACGGGCCGGGCTAGGGCCAGGCATGGGAGAGGTCAGAGGCATCGAAATCCCCGATGACATCGATGGCCACCTGTACGCCCACACTGATGCTCGGCACCGGATCGGTCGACATCTGCACCGCCTCTGAGAGCAGGAACTGTGTCACCCAGGGAAGGGGGCCGACGGCGGCCTCGACCACGTCGAGCACCGTCGCGCTGGGCGGCTCCTCATGCATGCATTGTCCCGTGACTATTCCGCCAGCCACAGCCAGGGCCGCACCCGACAACCCGTCGAGCGCGGCCTGCAATGGCCAGACGTTGGGCACTGCCTTTTGATCGCGCCAGTAGTTGGTGTCGACGAGGGCGAAGGCCATATCAATCAAGACGGGGACCCAGTACGCCCCGAGCACACGCAGGCTACGAAGTTCCGGGGGGGTCGGGTTTGGTGTGTCCTTGTCGGTGGCAAGAAGGAACGTCGAGGCACAGAGACCGTTGATGGCGACGTCTAGCCAGTTCAGGAGGACGTCCGATCCCAGGGGTGGTCCTTCCTCGGTCATATTTGAACTGGCTGTGCGGACGTCCGTCACGACATCGAGACCCAGCATGACCAGGGAAAGGATGAAGTTCACCTCGTCGATCACATCGAAGTCGTCGTCCTTGCCTGCCTCGGTTACTGCGGCTGCGGCAGCGGCGCCCGAATGGTTCACCCCCGTCACGGGCTCCTCCGGCGCCGGAAACGGTGCCCGGTTGTCGTGGATGATCTTGTAGCCCAAGTCGACCGGCACGGCGAAGACCAGGCAACATAGGGACGCCAGCGTCAGTGGTTCGTCGGTGCAGCTGATCTCCTTCCACAGCCAGGTGATGACCGGGATATCGGGCAGGGGTGTGGTCAATGCAGACTGGACTGCGTCGAGCAGATCCGATGCCACGTCGAGTAGGGCTGTCAGGACGTCGTCGAACGCCTCCACCGTCGCGTCGAACACCGCCTTAAGGGCCTTGAGCACATCAGCGAGCAGGACGTCGGCGAGATTGACCTGGGGATGGATTACGGTGCCGACGGTGGAGCTGAGAGAGTTGTAGACGGTGGTTGCTGCCCCGCCTGTTCCGCCGATGGAAGTCAGGAGGGAATCAACGAGGGCAGTCGCCTTGTCGCCGGGCAAGACGGACCCGTAGTCGGACGAAGGCGCGTTGGTGGCGACCTTGGCGTGTACCCAGTTGCGCTGGCAGCTACTCCCTGGCAGGGACTTGCTCGGCGGCGGCCCCAGAGCCTTGTTCTCCAGCGTGTCGATCGTCTGGTCGATTGCGGCGTCCACGTCCGACTGCAGCCGCGAGCAGATGCCCTTGACGTCACTTGAGAGGGCGTTGATCTCCTGGATGGCGCGCGCGTTGCCGTCCAGGAGGTAGCCCTTGAGGGCGAGCATCGCGTTCCAAATGTCCTCCCAGCTGAAGAGGTCCTTCAGCCAGTCGATCACCTTGTCGATGCCGGCGCCGATGGTGGCCAAGATGTTATGGACGAAGCCGACGGCCTTGTCGATGTCGTGCAGCGCGTCCATGGCGAGCTCATCGAGCTGCGCCTCGATCGCGTCGCCGAATCTGACCACCGCGGAGACGACCGCGTGCTCGATGTCGACTACCCAGTGAACAACTTTGACGGCCGTGGAGCGGATCGCTCGCCAGATGTCGCTGTGAGCGATGTCGTGCCACAGATCGCCGACCAGGAGATTGCTCAGCTCGCCCCGTCGAGCGCGGAGCGAGTCGCTGCTCGTGTAGGGGGTGAACACCGGGTTGTCGGGGTCCCGGAAGTCGACCTCGTAGCCGGTGAGGTCGCTCGACTGGCCGGTGGGCAGCCGCATGGCCGTCTGGATGGCGGTCGCCGCAACGGTGACCATGTCACTGCTCGCGGTCGGGACCAGGGTCCCAAGGCTCGCGGCCGACAGCGGCGGCACGGATGCGGAACCGGTGAAGATGCTCGCCTCCTGGGCGCCGGCGAGCGGAACCGCCCTGAGGTTGGCGTGCAGGTAGTCGTGCGGCGCCACCTGCGAGTCCGGCGCGGAGTCGGCGGTCAGCGTGAACGTGACCGCATCGAGGCCGTTCGCCGGCTGGGTGAGGGTCACCTGGCCGGTGGGGTTTGTGATCAGCACCGCCGGTGCGTCGGGTGCCGCGAAGACGGTGACGCCCTCGACCTCCAGCGCCACGAGGGTGGAGGGCGTCAGGGTGAGCGATGTGCCTGCGCAGGGTTTTCCGTCGGCGTCGGTGACCGTGACCTCCGTTCGGTAACGGTTGCACCAGCTTGGCTCCGTCGAGGTGCCCTGCACGGTGACCCGTGACCAGCTGCTGACGTCAAGGACCGGCTGGCTCAGGAGGTCGAGGCTGGAGTCGGCGCGCACCACCCCGAGCAGCACGCCGTCGCCCCAGGCGGCCGCCGGCGCCATGCCCTGGACGTCGAGGTCGAGCGGGAAGGGCGGCGCCCAGGTCGCGAGGTCGGGATCCTGCGTGTCCCACCCGGTCTGGGGCATGGACCACAGCGTCCCGTCCGACTGGTTGGCCACGAAGAGCCTCGCGAGGCCGTCGGGGCCGACGAAACCTGCCGAGGCAGTGGTGTAGTCGGCCCAGTTCGCCTGCTCCCACGGGAGGCCCTGGGTGGTCCAGTCCTGGATTGGTTGCCCATCGGTCTGCGGGAAGGCGAAGCTCGCGAGCCCCTGTGCGCTGAGGAACACGGCCCGGTCGGAGCCGCCGAATGCGTAGAGCAGCTGGCCGGTGTTGTTGGTGCCTTGGTACTCCGGGTATCCGCCGCCGAAGCCCAGCCAGACCGTCATGACACCGGACGTGACGCCCGCGATCGCCCACTTGGGATCGCTCGACCACGGGGCGTCGGTGGCGGACACGAGCGCGACGCTGTCGACGTTTTTCAAGCCACCCCCCAAATCGATGGGCAGTGCCGAGGAACCGCCGCCGTCGACGCCGTAGACGTTGAGGTTCCCGTCGCTCGTGACGCCGTACGGGCGTCCGGACGCAAGGCCTAGCTGTGATGCGGCGGGGAGAGTGTCCCCGACGGGTGTGCAGCCGCCGGACGGCACGGCGCAGTAGGCGTGAATGCCGCCGTCGGCTACGACTAGGATCCCGGCGCTACCGTCGGAGTTGGGCCAGGCGAGGATCTCGGAGGTACCGGACAGGCCGCTCAGCGGCGTGGGGGACGTCCCCCAGGAGCCCTGGCTGTCGGGCGGGATGTGCGCCGCTCCGGTGCCCTCGAGGATGGCGAACAGGTGTATGCCGTCGCTGAGGGCGACGACGGACAGCGGCGCGGATGCCGAGGCGTCCAGGGTGAGGTCCTGCAGCAGGACGAGGTCGTGGGCGAGGCGGGAGTCCGCGTCGATGCTCAGGGTCGCTGCCGGGCTGGTGCTCAACGAAGGACTGGAGTTCGGCATGACTGCCCCCTGTGGCGTTGCGGGGTGGTGGACTGGTCGGCGCAGGTGCGCCGAGACCAGAAGGCCTCGCTGGGCCAGCGGTGCTCGCTGAAGTAGGCAGCCCGCTGTTGGATCCGAAGCAGCACCCGGGTGCTGGTCAACCACCGGCGGTAGCTTCCGTCCGCGGTGACGATGTCCTGCGCGGCGACGAGTGCAGCGTGCAGCGCTGTGACGATGCCTTGCCCCGCAAGCGGGTCGATGGTGAGCGCCGCGTCACCGACCGCCACCCATCCGTGCCCCCCGGGCTCGGCCAGCCACGACGTGCCGGCGGGCCGCCGTCGGAACGGTGTCCCCGCCGGCAGCTTGGCGTCACGGGCTGCCTCACGCAGCAACTGGGCGGAGGGCAGGTCCGGGTCCGTGAAGCAGGTGAGCACACAGCCGCCTTCCGGCGTGGATGTATACCACCACCACCCGTCGCGGTGGGCACGTACCCGCGGGGGGCTAGAAGGTTGCTCCCGTGCCAGGTGGGTGGTGAAAGCGACCAGAGTGTCGACGTTCTCGGCATGGTGCCCGAGAGACCCGGCCACGGTTCGGCGCCGCCCCGACGCGTCAACGACATATCGGCACGTCAACGGCCAGGTGCGGTGTCCGCTTCGGCAGGTGACCAGGAACCCGGTGCGCCGACCTCGCACGGAGGTCGGGGTGACCAAGACCGCATCGCCGGTGCGCACCTGCACCCCTTGAGATTCCGCCTGCTGCAGCAGGTCGCGATCGAAGCGACTTCGATCGAGCAGCCAACCGGGGCCGTAGGGGTCGGTCAGGGAGGTCCGGCTGCCGCCCGTGCCCCAGTCGGATTCTACGGAGTCCGAGGGCGCGTGCCCGGCGGCCTGGAACGCGTCCCAGAACCCGAGCTGGGCCAGTAGTGGGCGTGCGGAGGCGGCCAGGCGTTCGCCGGTGGGCTGCTCGGGGCGCTGTCGGGGCGACCCTCGGTCGAGGAGGATGACCTTGATGCCCGCTCGCGCGAGCGCGGCCGCCGTCGCGGCGCCAGACGTGCCACCGCCGACGACGAGGACCTCAGTGATCGGCATGGCTTGTGCCTACGTGACGCCCTCCGCGACCGCGTGGACCGACCGGCGTGTCGGAAAGTGACGAGGCCCGCTCGGTCTCGACGTGGACGACCTGACCGTTCGGGGCCGTGACCGGCACGACGAAGCCCAGCTCGTGCCAGTTGTTCACCATCCGGTTGTCGCCGGCGGGTGAGTCCTGTGGGCCGCCCAGTCCGCGCGCCCACTGGCGGCGCAGGTGTCGTCGCCCGAGCGCCTCGTGGAAGTCGATGCAGCGCATCGCCTGCAGCAGGGGCGCCCCGTAGCGGTCCCGGGCCGGCGCGCCGGCAAGCTGCCCGATGGCCCAGCTTGCATCGTCGGAGCTCGTGATGGGGACGTCCACGAGCGGGGCCAGGGCTGACAGCACATCGTCCGGGATCGTGGCCCGAAGGGCGTGCACCGCGTCGGGGGTCAAGAGGAAGCCCGGGCGCCCGGCTCGGGCCAGCGTCTCGGCCACATAGGTCGTGGCCGGGATGACGTCGTCAGGACGGGCCGATGGCCACCAGTAGGTGTTGCACTCGAAGAAGTCGGCCTGCCACGGCACGGCCATCCACCGGGTGATGTCGCCCGCGCCGAGGTGATCGGCGAAACGGAACGGTTCGGCATACATGTGGGGGTCCCGGACGATGTAGGTCATCTCTATGCCCGGGAAGAAGGGCGCCCCGACCGTTCGCTCGAGCGCGGCGCGGGTCAGCGCCTCCGGTTGCCGGGCGAGGGGGACGTCCTCGACGCTGGCCGACGGCATTGCCAGGGCCCCGTTGCTGCCCCTCGGCCAGTCATCCGCGAAGTCGCCGTCCCTCCAGCGCCGCAGTCGGTCGTACTGGGACGCGATGACGGTCAGCCACGTCGTCGGATCGCCCTGGATGGGGCCGTTCTCCCCGTAGTCACCACACATCGCGGGCATGTAGTACCCGTCCGCCTGGTCCGATGCCGGCTCTAGGTAGCGCTCACCCGGCTGGACCCGATGGGTAGGCACCAACCCGGGGTCACGGACGCGCATGAAGATCCGCTCGCGGAAATCCCTGTTGGCCGCGCTGTTGTCGGCCAGCCGCGACGCGGTGGCTGGGTCCGCGAAGTTGGCACGACCTTGCGGGCCGTGGCCGATGAGCGCGCTCGCGTTGCTCCACTGGTAGTTCGCGACGCGCGAGAAGATCGGCCAAAGGTCATCGCGGAAGGAGAGAGTCGGTCGTGGGTCGAGGCCCGCCACCTCCTCCATCTGATCCCACAGGGTGGTTAAGCAGGTGAGATCGGTAGCGAAGTGCGGAGGGACGCAGAGGCACCACGCCCGACCGCTTACCTCAAGGGCGTGGCCATCGTGGAGCGTGACCTGAGCGGAGATCGGCCCGTCCGCGGTGTCGTCGTACCAGTAGTCGTTGTTGGCGTAGTCGGTGACGGGACGGTCGGGCAGCACTGATCCGGACATACCCGGGGCGGCGAGGAGGAGCAGCCGCCCGAGCTCGTCCGTGCGGAGCTCGCCGAGTGGCACGAGCACCCGGGCGGTGCTCACCGGACCCTGCTCGCTGAGCGGAGGTTCGACGGTGAGCGGCCCGATGCTGCCCGCGTCGAAGCGGTACTCCGCGCCGGAGCGGTTCACCCCGCTGACTTGACGAGGTCCGGGGTCGATGATCAGTGTGTTTCGTTGGTCCGGTGGCAGCTCGGGCTGGGTTTGCGGGTTGCGCAGCGGCGGGTTCTCGACGTAGCGGCCCTTGAACTGAAGAAAGGACGCCTTCTTGTTCGCGAGGTGGACGGTCCAGGTGATGGTCGCGTTCGCCGCCGTCACCTCGCCGAGGACACGTCCGTCCCCGTCGAAGGCGTAGATGCGGAACCGCGCAGCCTGCCGCTTGACGCGTCCGGCGTGGTCCTTGAAGGTCCCTCCCGGGGGCCGCGGGCCGGACCCGGGAACCTCGGGACCGACGAACCACTCGTCGCTGTTCCCGAGCCTGGCCAGGCCAATGCTCGGGTAGATCGCACAGCGTACGGCCGCTCTCATGCCTGCCTCGTCTCGTCGATGTCGGGGAGGAGCACCAGCGCCTGTGTCACCGGACGTAGCGCAGAGAAGGACTGCTCGAGGCGGGCGGACCGGTCCACCACCTCGGGCTGGGGAGTGCGCGAGAACGCGAACGCGGGACCGGCGTTGTGGTGCTGCCCCGGGATGGGGCTCTTCGTGAGGATCCGCGCGACCGGCTTGAGGACGCGCACCATGAGCGGCACCATCGTCGCGACAAGGGCCTCACGGACGGCGTCGTCGGGTTCAGTCCACACCCGGGAGAGGAGGCGCAGCAGCAGCCCATAGGCGTCGTCGAAGAGCTGCGAGAGGTCGCGCAGGGAACCGACCGGGAGGGCCTCGGTCGACGGGTCGGTGATGACCGGCCGGACCGAGCCCAGGGGCACCGTGCGGTCCGCGATCTGATTGAAGAGCCAGAAGTGCGCGAGCTCACCGGGGGCCTCCCCGTCGTCCTCGCCGCGGGCCGTCCCTTCCCCCTGGTGGACGATCTCCTGGATGGCGGCCAGGGCCGATTGCAGGTCGTGGACGTCGACGAGCTCGCCGGTGGCGCCCGCGTAGGCGCCGTGGTAGCCGGTGGTGAGTTGACGCCACCGCTGACCGACGAACAGGCCATGTTCGCCCCGCTCCCTCGTGAGCTCGCGCAGGCCTACGGCGATGGCTGCGTAGAACTGGCCGATGGTCGTGAAGTCGCCACTCTCCGGGACGTCCCGCACGGTCATGGGGCGCTCGATGGCGCAGAACGTGTCCCGGATTAGGCTCACGCTCGCCGGTGCGAGATGGAGCACCAGGGGTGGGTCGTGCAGGGCCAGCGGCGTTGGGTACCTGGGCACCCGGTCGGGGGCGTCGAAGTCGGGGGTCCCGCCCACTGCGACCAGGACGTTGGCCGCCAGGCACACGTGGGCCATCTCCTGCATGACGACAGCCCGTATGGTCTGCGCCGCCTCGCACAGCTCGTCCTCCAGCGAGTAGTAGGCGTAGAGGTACAGCGGCACTGTGGACCACTCAAGGGCGACCGCCCGCCGGAGGTGCTGCTGCAGGTCCGTAGGTGACATGGCGTGGACACCGGGACGGGCATCGGCCAGCCCATGAGCCGGTGGGACATGCGGTGGGCTGGCGCTCATCGTCACCTCTTGGGGGGTCGGCTGGGTGTGTTAGTGCTTCGAGGGTGCCGCGTCCGCGGCCATGGCTACGCGGGCGGCGAGCAGCGCGGACCGGGGCCCGGACTGGCACTGGAAGTCCCACTCGTTCGATCCGGAGTAGGTGCCCCGGTAGGTTCCCCAGCCGGTAGCAAGTGCCGACGTTTGGGCATACGACAGGGCCAGCTGGCACCGAACGAGGAACGGCACCGTGATCGTGCTGCTATTGCAGGTCAGCCACGCCGCCAGGACAGTGTGGGGCGGAACCGGCACGGAGCATGGGTAGTTCTCCGGGGTGCTGAAGGAGAAGGGCGTGTTTCGCACGTACGGGGTGGTCCCCGGTGGCGAAAGGTAGACCGTCCCGTTGGTCACCAGCGGCAAGGAGACCTCGAGTGTCTGCGGTATGTCGACCGGAAGTTGCACGGAGTCCGTCCACAGGGAGGTCGTCACCGTATCGGCTTGCAGCGTCACCGCGATCGTTTGCTCGGTGTCCCCGTTGTTGGGGACGTCCACCTCAGTCTTCTGCCCGAACGACACGATGAGCTGGTCCGTGGCGACGGCGGCTTGATCGATGACGTACTGGACGCTGGCCACGTCGCTGATGGCCACGACTGGGTTCCGCTTCATGTACTTCGCACCAGAGGCCGACCAGTGCACGCCGCCGTCCTGCGAGGGACCGCTGCCGACATGAACTTCCAGGTCGCCCTCGTCGGTGACGACCGCGTAGAAGCGTCCCTCGGCTCCCCAGGAGTTGGATGCCCAGACCGCAGCGCCGCTGTACGCCCCAGGGACGCCGGGATAGATGCACAGGTTCCCGTCGGTCTGCATGACCATGATGAAGGGGCCACCCGGTTGTGGGTGTCCCGTACTGCACCAGATGTCGGTCCAAGCGGTGCCGACACAAAACTGCGAGCCACCCATGCGGAGCGTGTAGAACCCGCACGGCGAGACCATCGTGTCGCCTGCCAAGAGCGCCTCGTCGCTGCCGAGGTAGTCGACCTGGGTGCTCATCGAGCGCTCCTTCTCGAGTGGGCCGGGACGCGTCGACCTAGCATGCACGGTCGATCGTCAGCGCTCCGTCAGCAGATTGCACTGGTCCGTCAGCACCCGAAGTGCCGGTCAGCTGGCACGGCCGCCCCGCCTTGCTCCACATGCGCCGCGGGCAGCGCGGTGCGAGACTCCAGAAGGTGTCACGACTGACGATCTCGCTGTTGCCGGGCTTCGCGGTCGCGGTCGACGGTCAACCGGTCACCCGGTTCCGCAGTCTCCGGACACGCGGCCTGCTCGCCTTCCTCGCTGCCGATCCGGTGCCGCACCAGCGGGCGAGGGTTGCGGGGCTGTTGTGGCCCGATCAGGCGGATGGCCGGGCCCTGCACAATCTCAGCCAGACATTGCACCAGCTCCGCGACTCGCTCGGCAGCGACGTAGCCGAGGCGTGCTTGTGGGTCGACCGCACCACGATCAGGCTGGGGGGCGGCGGCTGTGACGTGGACGCAGCGCTACTTGCTGGTCACCTCGAGCGCGCACGCGAGGCGGCGAGCAGCGGTCGGGAGAGCGAGGCGGCCGCGGCGGCGGCGCAGGCCCTGGACACCTACGGCGGACCGCTGCTCCAAGGGTTTGCCGTGCCGGGCAGCGACCTCTTCGACGAGTGGCTCGCACGGGCGCGGGCGGACCTGCACAACGCCGTCCTCAGCACTACCTCTTTGCTCGTCGCGCACCACGAGCGCAGCGGGGATTTGCAGCGAGCAGTGGGGGTAGCCCGCCGGTGGGCCGACCTCGAGCCGCTGGACGAGGCGGCCCTTCGCACCGTCGTCCGGCTGCTCGCTTCGACCGCTGGACGAGCCGCCGCGCTCGACCGCTATGAGCGCGCCACGGCAGTCTTGACGGCTGAGCTAGGGGTGGCGCTCTCTCCCCTGACGAGGCGGCTCGGGAAGCGGCTACGCGAGTCGGCACCGCCCGCAACTCGGCCCGTGACGGCACCTCGGCCGGCGCCGCCTGCGCCCAGGAGTCTCACGCCGGTGACAGGGCCCAACCGGACACCGGCCCACATGCCGGATCACGGCGAGGTGGTCGGCCGCGAGAGGGAACTGCGGGAGCTGCAGCGGTGGCGGGCCCAGGGTGCGCGCCTCGTGGGGCTTTGGGGGCTCGGCGGCGTCGGCAAGAGCACTCTCGCGGCAGCTGCCGCGGCCAGGATGGAGGCCGTCGTCGACGCTACTGCGTGGCGCAGCCTCTACAACGCGCCCACCGTGAGGCACACCGTCGAGGCCTGCATGCAGGCGCTCGCACCTGACCTCTTCCGTCCGCCCGGAGGGGACGCGACCCTCGAAGGCCGCCTGGATGCCCTGCTCGACATCATGCGACGACGTCGCTGCCTGATAGTCCTGGACGACATCGAGAGCCTCCTCTCGCCGGGGCCTCGGGACGGAGGCTGGCAGGCAGGCCACGAGGGTTACGGAGCGCTGCTGCGTCGGGTGACGCTCTCGCCGCACGAAAGCACGGTGCTGCTAGCAGGCCGCGAGGAGCCACCGGAGGTGGCCCGCCTGAGGGACTACTCGGCCGAGGTGCAGACTCTTTGGCTGGCCGGCCTGCCGGTCGAGGCGGGGGTGGAGCTCCTGGCGGCTCAGGGGATCGCTCCCTCACCGCCGCTGCCCGCCTCGACGGTGGTGCGTCATTACTCCGGCAACCCCTTGGCGCTAAAGCTCGTCGCTTCCTCTATCCGCGAGCTGTACGCCTCGGACGTATCGGCCTTCCTCGCTGAGGGCACGCCGATCTTCGGGGGCTTGCGGGAGGTGCTCTCCGAGCAGGTTGCCCGGCTCTCCTCGCTCGAGCGGCACATCCTCACGACGCTGGCGTTGGAGCGGGAGCCGGTCACGCTGGAGCATCTGCGTACCCACATATCCGCTGGGGAAGGCACGGCCACGGTGCTCGACGCCATCCAGCGGCTCCGGCGGCGGTGCCTTCTCGAGCCCGCTGACGGCCGTCTGACCCTGCAGTCGGTGGTGATGGAGTATGTCGCGGAACTTCACATCACCAACGTGGTCGAGGAACTGGACGCCCTAGTGACGACGTCCTTCGGTCGGCATGCGCTGGTGTGCTCGCGTGCTCCCGAGCACGCACGGCAGGACCAGTACCGGCAGACCGCACGCCGCGTCGCGACTCGCCTGGCTGATCGGCTCGGGGAAGCCCGAGCCGTCGAGCGGCTACGCTCGCTGCCCGACGTCGCCAGGCAGCAGGCCGGGGCACCGCAACCGTGCCTCGCCGGCAACGTCGTCAACGTCCTGACCGCGCTGGGCGCAGACCTGAGCGCCCTGGACCTCCACCAGTTGGCGCTGCGCCATGCCGACCTGCGCGCTCGCCGGGCCTGGGACGCGGACCTTTCGGGATGCGACCTCACCGGCGCCCTCTTCACCGGTGACATGGCGGCCCGGACGTGCTTGGCCGCGAGCTCGGACCGAGTGGTGGTGGCAGTCGGAGCCACCGACGGGACCACCCGGGTCCGGCGAGTTTCGGACGGCAGCCTGGTGCACCGCGACCAGGTCCACCAGTCCTCTGTCCTCACGGCGGCGTTCGCGCCCGACGGCGACGTCCTGGCCACCGGCGCTATGGACGGCGTGCTGGTGCTCCGGGCGGTGGGCGCGCCTGCTGCCGACGTCAGGGTGACGGCTCACCAGGGCGGTGTTCTCGCGGTGGTCTTCACGGGCGACGGCATGGTCGCGACGAGCGGCTACGACGGCTGGATTCGCCTCTGGGACGTTGCGACCGGCGAGCCGGTCTTGGCTTGGCCCAGCGCCGGCGGGGTGTCCTTCGACCTGGCCGCCCACTCCCATCGCGCTGTTCTGCTGAGCGCCGACGAGGACGGCGGCGTCCGTCGCTGGAACCTGCGAGGCCAGCTTCAGGCCACCATGGGGAATCACGCGGACCGCGCGCTGTGCGTCAGCCTGAGTCCAGATGGTCTGCTCGCCGCCAGCGGCGGGTTCGACCACGCAGTGCGCATTTGGGACGTAGAGACCGGTCACTGCCTCGGGGTGCTTGGGGGGCACCGGCACACCGTATCGGCGGTCGCCTTCTCTCCCGATGGCAGCCTGCTGGCGAGTGCGGGCTGGGACGAGGTGGTGCGGCTGTGGCGTCTTCCGTCAGCAGCGCCGGCGGGCCTTCTGGGCGGGCACGGGACGTATGTCAGCGGTGTCGCTTTCTCGGCGGACGGGGAGAGCGTCACGTCGTCCGGCTTCGACCAGTCGCTACGCACGTGGGACGTCCGCCCCGGCAGCGCCGGAGTGATCCGCCGGGGACACACGTCGTGAGGACCAAGTCGCGTGACACGCCCATCCGTAGGTCTTGGACAGTAGCTCTCGAGGAGCATGATCAGGCCGGAGATCAGCGCGAGCATCCGCACGTTCGTCAGCCGAGTCCCCAGGGCTTGGGGAAGAGGACCGCGTTCATGACATAGAAGCCGACGAGGGCGCTCATCGTGGCGGCAAGCCCGGCGAGAGCACCGGCCCAGGCCTGTCGAAACTGGTAGCCCAGCACGCGCGGCATCACCGGCCACAGGCGGCTCCAGTTGCCCACGTCGGAGCGGAAGTCGAACCCGGCCCCCGGTTGGCTCTTGAGAACCTCCATCGCCGCACCCAAGATCGGCAGGCAACGAAAAGCCACACCACCCCTCGGGCGCCCCCCTTGACCGACGCGACCTCCGCTTGTGCGTTGCCCGATGGTGCCACGGCATGTAGGCATCTTCCCTCAACCGCTGACCAGTGCGCGGGAGCGCGTTACTGCGCCGCGAGCCGGCCCTGTTCGATCGTCCGGTGCGGCCGACGCCTGCCCGGTGTCGGTTGAGTGAGAGCTGATGCTCGCGATCCGCCATCTCAACGTTCAACAGACCTTGACCCCGAAGGGGTGGCGTCTATGGTCGCAACCGTGGTGGACACCGAGGTGGTCGTGGTGGGTGGGGGGCTCGCGGGCCTCCGCTGCGGATGGCGGCTTGCCGAGGCGGGCCGCTCGGTCGTCGTCGTCGAGGCGGCGCAGGCCGTGGGCGGCCGCGAGCGCACCGACGAGGTAGATGGTTTCCTCCTCGACCGAGGGTTCCAGGTGCTCAACCCGGCGTACCCGGCGGTCCGCCGGTGGGTGGACCTCGACGCCCTTGAGCTGCGGCCCTTCGGTGCCGGGGTGCTCGTCCGCCGCGAGCGCGGCCTCACCGAGCTGTCGCATCCGCTAAGGCACCCGGCGGGTCTGCTGGCGACGTTGCGCAGTGGGCTGCTCACCCCTCGGGGTGTGGCCGCCATGGTGCGCTGGGCGGGGCCGGTGCTCGCCGCGCCGCGCCGTGTGGTCGACGGCCCGGATCGGCCGCTCCGCGAGGGCCTGGACCGGGTGGGCCTTGCTGGCCCGCTGCGCGTTGAGGTCATCGAGCCCTTCCTCGCTGGGGTGCTCGCCGAGGACCGGGGAGAGACCTCGGAGGCCTTCACGAAGCTGCTTGTGCGGATGTTCGCGCTGGGCGTGCCTGGCGTGCCGGCACGCGGCATCCGGGCGCTGCCCGAGCAGTTGGCTGCCGCGGCCGTACGGGCCGGGGCCGACCTCCGGCTGGGTGAGGCGGTCGTCGAGGTGAGCGGCGGGGTGTCCAGCGCGGTGGTCCGACTGGCCGGTGGCGAGCGCTTGGCCGCTCGCGCGGCCGTGGTGGCGGTCGGCCCGGAGGCCGTGGGCGGGCTGCTCGACGTGCTTCCGCCGCGGACCAGGGGCCTGCAGACGTGGTGGTTCGCGGCGGGCGAGCGCCCGACGGCATCGACCATGATGGCGGTCGACGGCCGGCGGCGGGGCCCGGTCGTCAACACTGCGGTGATGACGAATGCCGCTCCGGAGCTGGCGCCGCCGGGCCGGCACCTCGTGCAGGCCACCTGCCTCCTGCCGGCCTCGGCAGATGCGGCCGCGACGGAGGCCGAGGTGCGTCGGCAGGTCGGCGAGGTCTACGGCGTCGACACCACGGGGTGGCAGCTTGTGCACCGCCACGACATCCGGCACGCCCTGCCGGCCCAACCGCCCCCGCTGCGCACGACGTCGCCGGCACGGGTCTCGCCGTCGGTCTACGTGTGTGGCGACCACCGTGACACCGCGTCGATCCAGGGGGCGCTCGTCTCCGGACACCGCGTCGCCGGTGCTGTGCTCGCGGACCTCGCGTCGGCATGACGGTGCGCCGCCGCGTACGGGTGCTCTACCCGCACCAGCTCTACGAGTCGCAGCTGGGAGCCGAGCGAGGCACCCGCTTCGTGCTCGTCGAGGACGACCTGCTCTTCCGCGCGCAGCCCTTCCACGCGCAGAAGCTCGTGCTGCACCGCGCAGCCGGCCGCCACTTCGTCGACCGGATGCGCGAGGCGGGGTTCGACGTCGACGTCGTCGAGACGGATGCCGGGCGCTTTTCCGGTGAGCGCCTCGCCGAGCACCTGGCGGCCATCCGACCAGACGAGCTGAAGGTGTTCGACCCGGTGGACGACTGGATGGTGCGGGACCTGCGGCGGTCTGCCGCCGACGCGGGCGTCGCCTTCGGACCCGAGGACGTCGAGGAGTCGCCAGCGTTCCTGACGACGCGTCCCGAGCTCGTCGCGTGGTTCGGCGCGCACCGCGCCCGGATGGCGGGCTTCTACGCGTGGCAACGGCGCAGGCTCGACCTGCTCCTCGACGGGGGTCAGCCGGTGGGTGGCCGGTGGTCGTTCGACACCGAGAACAGGAAGAAGCTGCCGCGCGGCCACCCGGTGCCCGCATGGACCGCGGCGGAGCGGACACCGCACGTAGAGGACGCGGTGGGGTGGGTGCAGGAGGCGTTCCCTGAGGCACCTGGGCGCCCCACTGCCTACCGCTGGCCGGTCACCCACGAGCAGGCCCGCGCCGCGCTGCGCGAGTTCGTCGACGAGCGGCTCGCGCAGTTCGGTCCGTACGAGGACGCCATCTCGACCCGGCACCCCGTGCTCTTCCACGCGGCCATCACGCCGGCTCTCAACTGCGGGCTCCTGAGCCCCGGGGAGGTTCTCGACGCCGTGCTCTCGGCCGCCGACGAGCAGGACGTCGAGCTGGCATCGCTCGAGGGGTTCGTGCGCCAGCTCGTGGGCTGGCGGGAGTACATGCGGGCGGCCTACCACGTCTACGGGCGGCGGATGCGTACGGCCAACAGCCTTCGCCACGTGCGCCCGCTGGCCCGGGCGTGGTGGGATGGCACCACGGGCCTCGACCCCGTCGACCACGTCGTCGAGGGTGTGCTCGAGCGGGGCTGGGCCCACCACATCGAGCGGCTCATGGTGCTCGGCAACGCCTTGTGCCTGCTGCGCACCGACCCCGTCGAGGTGTACCGGTGGTTCATGGCGATGTTCGTCGACGCCTACGACTGGGTGATGGTGCCCAACGTGCACGCGATGTCGCAGTTCGCCGCCGGAGCGGCCCTGACGACCAAGCCCTACGTCTCCGGCAGCGCCTACCTACGTAGGATGTCCGACTTCGGGCCGGGAGAGTGGCGCGACGACTGGGACGCCCTCTACTGGGCCTTCGTGGACGACCACCGCGAAGTCTTCGACGGAAACCCTCGGTCGCGCATGACAGTGCGCACGTGGGAGTTGATGGATGCCGCTCGCCGCGAGGCGCTTGTCACCCGCGGGCGTGCGGTCATCGACCGGCTGTGAGCGGGTTGCCCCGGTGTGCGAGACGGGTGGGGCGGAGACTTGCGCCGGCATGGCGGCCCCCCGCAGCCCTGATGATCGGCGACGGCGCCGACACCTCGTCCGCCCGGGAGTTGTCTTGATGCCCGGTCGCGATCCCGCGCACCTACCTCATCCAGTGGTTCACGGCTCGCGCACACATGCGTCTCAGCGCCGCGAGTCGCCCAGTCACGCGGGTTTGTTCAGTTCATGTTCCACGGCGCGCCGGATCCATGCTGAGACTGACCGGTCGTCGGCGTCGGCGCGACGCTTGACCTCGGCGAGGAGCTCGGGTGGGAACCGCACCGGGATGGGCGCGGTCAGGCGCTTGGTACGCCGGCGGGGGCCGCCCTGCGGCTCCTGGTTGGCCGGCTCCGCGTAGAAGTTGTACTCCTCATCGGGAGTCGGCGGTTCAATAGTCATCACGGTCCCTCCGGTAGGTCGTGGCGAGGCCCGAGATGCGTCGTAGCAGCCGATAGGTCGGCATTTGGTCTGGTCGCCAGAACGTGAAGGTGCGATCGGAACGACCAGAACCCTGCCGTGCGCCTCGGCCACCATCAGCCAATGAGCCGGTGGTTTGGCAGGGTAGAAGAGTGCGCTGCTCGTCCAGATCTCGAGTACGTCATCGACACCCAGATGCGGGTGCTTGAACAGGTGCGCGGCCTGCACGTCGATCTCGAAGGGGTCTCCTTCATCGAGCACGTCGAGGTCGATTGAACTCAGCCGCCAATCTACTGTATAACAAACGACTACACGTTGGGTGCTGCGAGCAGGTGCGTTCCTGCGCCGCCTGCGGACACTCCGCGCAACCATGAGCCCTGCTACTCATGCCCGGCTCGGTGCTGGCGACGAGGGTTTGCGTATGTCGACCGACAGGTACCTTCCGCCCGTGTTCTTGAGCCTTCTGGTGAGGACCCAACCCCCCGGCCCTTGGGCGCCGCGCCGCGCTGGCAGCCGCGCTGTGGCGCCCGGCGATGATCCAGGCGGTTGAGCGGTGGTGCTTTCCCGTCGCTTCGGTGTGGCTTCCGTTCCTCGCTTTCATCTTCTTGTCAACCCGGACGTCGGGTGTCTTGGCCAGCCGGGCGTGGGGCACGGTGATGGTCGCCGTGGGATGGCTGCTCATGCTGTGCGGCAGTGCCGGTCTTGCTTGGGGGCTCTATCTCCTTCGCCTGGCGCTGGGCCCGGAGAACAGGGGCAATGAGCTGCGGGAGCTCGGAATCGGAATGTGTATCGCGGCGGCCGTGCTCAGTGCTGCTCTGGGCATCGCTGGGCTCTTCATGGTCGACGCCGGGAGCCGCCGCCGCCGCCGGCAAAGCGGGGATGCGTCGAGACAGCGATGAAGGGCACGTTCGTGCGCGTCACTGCGCCGCGTGAGTGAGCGGGGCGGGGGCACGCAGGTGGAGGGGCCGCGCTCTACCGACCGGTTTCGACGCGATTCCGTTGTGGCCTGTGACGAGGGCGTCGTGTCGTGCTTGGAGGTTGTTGCGTCAGTTTGATCGTGATTCACGTCCGGGCAGGATGCTTCGGCCTCGCATCGCGTGCGGGCCGACGCATCCGTCATCGGCGCCCGAGGTGCCGAGTCAGACCAGGAGCTGATGCTGGGCGAGATCGCGGTAGAGCGGCGTGGAGTCGACGAGGTCGAAGTGCGCGCCCTGACCGACGACCTGACCGTGGTCCATGACGACGATGTGGTCGCTGTCGACGACGGTGGACAGGCGGTGGGCGATCACGATGAGTGTGCGATCGGTCGCGACGGCGTCGATCGCGTCGCGCATGCGCTGCTCGTTGAGGCCGTCCAGTGAGGAGGTCGACTCGTCCAGCAGCAGGATCGGGGGTGCGGCCAGCAGCGCACGGGCGATCGCGAGGCGCTGGCGCTCGCCGCCGGAGAGCATGACGCCGCTCTCGCCGACCGGGGCATGCACGCCGAGGGGATTGCGCTCGAGCACCTCGCCCAGGTTCACGGCGCGCAGCACGCGCTCGCAGTCGTCATCGGATGCCTCGGGCGAGGCCAGTCGCAGGTTCTCGGCGATCGTCCCGGCGAGGGTCGGGGCATCCTGCTCGACGTAGCCCAGGCGCGCGCGCAGCGCGGCACGGTCGAGCGTTCGCACGTCTTCTCCGTCGATCAGCACAGCGCCGTCCGACGGGTCGTAGAAGCGTTCGATGAGGGCGAGGGTCGTGCTCTTCCCTGCGCCCGACGGCCCGACCAGTGCCACGCGAGCGCCTCGCGGCACCGAGAAGGACACTCCGCGCAGTACCTCTGCGGCGAAGGGGGTGGGTGCGAGGTCCTCGGTCCCCGACTTGGAGTAGGCGTCGACGTGCGCGCTCTCGAGGAGCGCGAGCGCCTCGGACTCCGCCGTGCGCCGCGCGACGACGACGGCCTCGGGATAGCGGAAGTGCACGTCGCGGAACTCGATCGCCGCGCCGGGCGAACCGGCAGGACGGTCGTCGGCGTCCTGCACGCGCGTCGCCAGCGCGGCGTCGCCCTGCGTCTCGGTCGGCAGATCGAGGATCTCCTGGATGCGGCCGAGGGCGCCCAGCGCCTGGTTGACGGACGTGATCGCGCCGAAGGTCGATCCGAGCGGGGCGATCAGCAGGAACAGGAACATGATGAAGGTGACCAGCGCGGCGACGGTGATCGCGCCGGAGGCGACCCGCAGTCCGCCGACACCGAGCACGACCAGCAGCGACAGCTGCAGCGCGATCCCCGCGATCGGCACGATGAGCGCCGACACCTTCGCGATCCGCACACCTTGGTCGTAGGCCTCCTGCGCCAGGCCCGCGATCGCCGCCTCCTCGCGGCCGCTTGCGCCGGCCGCACGCACGGTGCGGATCGATCCGACGGATCGCTCCACGCCCGACGCGAGCTCGCCCACCTTCTCCTGCTGGTCTCGCGTTGCCGTGCGGATCCGTCCGCTGAGCAGCGTCACGCCCCCGATCGACAGACCGATCACCAGGACGATGAGACCCAGCAGCGCCGGGTCGATGAGCGCCATCGCCACGAGGGCGCCAACGAAGACCAAGCTGTTTCCGACGGCATCGGCCAGACCCTGCGTAAGGACGGCATACAGCAGAGTCGTGTCGGTCCCGACCCGCGAGACGAGATCGCCCGTTCGCCGCGCGTCGAACTCCCTGATCGGCAGGTGCAGGATGCGCCCGATCAGCATGCGCCGCGATGAGTAGACCACGGCAGTGCCGGTGCGCTGCAGCAGGAAACGTTGAAAGCCTGAGATGACCGATGCCGCGACCACGAGCGCGAAGACACCCCAGACGAGCATGCCCAGCGGCTCGCCGGCCTGGACGCGGCCGATGAGCAGGCCCACCAGCAGCGGCTGGGCCAGGGTCGCGATCGCGCCGAAGATGCTCAAGATCACCACGATCACGAGCACACGACGGTGCTCGAGGAGGAACGGCAGCAACTGCTTCAGGCTCGCGCGCGGACCCTCTTCAGGCGCGCGACGGCCGCGGCGTCCGCGGGTGGAGGTGGTTGTGCTGGACATGCGGGTTCCCTGCCGATTGATGCGGGAGAGCGGGCGAGAGCCCTATCTACGACCGTACTTCTTGTGCACGGCCTGTCTGCTGACGCCGAGGGCGCCGGCGATCGCGACCCAGGAGAATCCCAGAGCCCGAGCCCGGCGCACCTGCTCGGCCTCGGCGCGGGCGAGGTCGGCGTGCAGAGCCTGCAGCCGGCGCAGCTCGGGCAGCGGCTCGCCTCCCTGTGCGGCGCCGATGGCCGTGCGGATGTCAGCGCTCACGCGGTCAACCGTAGTTGACAAACCGAATGCCCGTCAACTTAGGTTGACGCCGGTTGAAGGTGGTGTCCTCGATCCCCGCCAGCAACCCGAACCCCGGTCGTTGAGCGAGCGAAGCGAATCGACACCACACGAACCGTCGCGACAGGCCCGGCCCTCGGAAGAAGACCGGGCCACCTTCGACCGAGGTCAGTGCGTCAAGTAGCCGCTTGCAGGGCCTGCCGCGGTGGCGAGGTTTGGGCTTACCGTCGGATGGTTCGAGTGCCTGGCCGCGGCGGCGGGGGCGTGGCGTGGGCCTCTGAGTAGGTCGCCGCGCGAGGTGATCCCATGTCCACTCCAACTGCACTGTTGCCGTTCCAGCCGGCTACGTTGTCGACCGCCCACCTAGCGCCGGTCTCCTTTCTGGCTCGCGCCTCCGCCCGGACTCACCACCTGTACGCCTTCCGATCGAGGGAGTGGTTCGACTGGCGCGAGCGCAACGGGCTGGACCCGTTGGTGGGGGTCCAGCGCGCGCATGTCGAGCTGTACATCCGCAGTTTGGGCGAGCGCGGCCTGATGGACTCCAGCGTGGTGTCGATGATGAACGGGGTCCGCGGCTTCTTCCGGTTCGCGCACATCGACGGCCTCATCACGGCCGACCCAGCCGTGTACGCCCGGCTGCCGAAAGTCCAGCGCGACGAGTCCCGCACCCAAGGACTGGACCGGCTCGAGCTGATCCGCTTCCTGCAGGTCGCCCAGCCCATCACCGTCCACCTCGACCGGCGCGACGCCAACCGGATGGTCACCAGGATCGCGAAGTCGGCCGGCATCCCACGGCAGATCAGCCCGCACTCACTACGGCGCGCAGCGATCACCAACGCACTGGATGCCGGGGTGCCACTTCGCGACGCGCAGATCCTCGCCCGCCACGCCGACCCCAGGACCACCGAGCACTACGACAGGGCACGCGGCAACCTCGACCGGCACGCCGTGCACTTCCTGACCGCCTACATCGCCGGCGTCCAAACAGTTCCAGTTCCCGCGAAACGTCACGGTCTCGAACTCAGAAGGCGTGGTACCGCCGTAGTACCATCGATGGATGGCGATGAACCTGCGGCTCACGGACTCAGAGAGCGAAGCCCTACGCGCCAAGGCCGAGCAGGAGGGCCGCTCCATGCAGGAAGTCGCGAAGACGGCGATCGCCC
>JBBRVU010000056.1:0-21556 GCA_038246575.1 Actinomycetes bacterium
TCCTAGACGACGCGGTTGACGAGCTCATCGAGCTCGTCCTCCACCGGGGAGGATGGGTCGCCCTGGTGGAGGACGGGGCACTGGCAGCGCAGGACCGGGTCGCACTCACGGTGCGCTCACGACGCTGACATCGGGCCGGGACCGACCAGGACCGCACGGAGACGACGCGGGCGGCTTCGCCGACGTTCTCGCCGACAACGCGCAATACGCCGACCGCTTCGCTCTCGCTGACCTACCGGCCCGCGCCGCCCGCGGGCTGGCGGTCCTCACGTGCATGGACTCGCGCATCGAGCCCCTGGCGATGCTCGGGCTGCGCCCCGGCGACGCGAAGATCCTGCGCAACGCCGGAGCCCGGGCCACCGACGACGTCCTGCGCACCCTGGTCCTGGCCACGTACCTGCTCGGCGTCGAGCGCGCCATGGTCATCGCCCACACCGGCCGCCGGATGGTCGCCGACAGCGAGGACGACGTGCACGACGCAGTACGACAGGCCGGCGGCCCGGACACCCGCAGCCTGTCGTTTCTGGTGGCCAACGACCAGCAGGCGACCATCCGGGCCGATGTCCAACGCATCCGGTCCTGGCCCTACCTGGCGCACGTGTGAGTCGGCGGCTTTCTCTACGACGTCACAACGGGACGGACCGACCAGCTCTGCTGAGGCACCCGGTCATCCCGCTGGCGGCGGTCTCCGGCTCAGCCGCCCACGTGGACGCTCGGCCTTCGAGCCGGATCGGGTTCGACCTTCCGCAGGATCTCCCGCACGACCGGCGCGGTGTCACCGCACCCGAGCAGCAGGTAGCGGAACAGGTGACCGAGCGGCCCTCGGCCCACTCGAAGTTGCGCTGGCCCTGACCTTCCACGACACCTGCGCCTTTGACGTGGCTCTGTTCGGAGGCACGCGTGTACCCCAGTTGCGTGGAGTCGATTGGGCAAATCTTCGGCCCTGATCCCCGTCGAGGATCTTCATGCCGAAGGCGCTCGCCAAAACTCCTTGTCAGACTACTGTCTTGCAAATGGCGAATCGGGATGCCGAACTAGGGACGCGGCGAGAGTCCGGCGGCGCGACGGGATGGACGTTTCTGACCAATCACGCGCACGTCCTGCTCACCATCGCCCGCGATCGGCAGATCACGCTGCGCGAGGTGGCAGCCCGGGTCGGGATCACCGAACGGGCGACGCAGAAGATCGTCGCAGACCTGGAGGCGGGCAGCTACCTGACCCGGACCCGCCACGGCCGACGCAACAGCTACACCATCGCCGCCGGACGGCCATTTCGCCATCCGCTGACCGCAGGCCACGACTTGGACGAGCTCCTCGCCGTCCTCGTCCCCGATGGCAGTAGACAAGCGAAGTAGATTTCGCTAATCTCGAATCGTACGATGACGGACCACGACGGACGTCGCCTCGTTCTCCGCGACCCTCCTCAGCATTCTGGCGACGCAATCGGCGTGGCTCGGAAGCCCCTCGGCCCGCTACCCGAAAGGTTCGCACCTTGACCATCGCTTCTTCCACCGCCGCCGCGTCGACCGCAGGTCCGTTGCGGCCGGTATTCGTGGTCGCCGTCCTTGACCGCGCCGCCGCCGACCGTCTGCCCGCCGCCGCCGCGCAGGCACGCCGCGCCGGTGCCCGGCTGTTCGTCGCTCTCGCACGCGCCCGGTCCGGCTTCACTACCGACGCCGTCATTGCCCGACACGTCGCCCGCCACGCTCACGAGGAGTGCTCGGGCTGCAGATGGTCGCGCACCGGATGCTGTACAGCAGCGGCGTCGACTACGACATCGTCGCGATGACCTACCGGGACAGCCGCGACCCAGCCTGGCGCCACCGCCGCATCGCCACCGCTGCGGAGCGCCTGGCCCGCCGCCCCGGCGCCCCGGCGCTGCCCGCCCCGGCGATGCTCACCGCTGCGCAGCCCTCCTCGCCGAGCCCGGCGTCATCCGGTCGCCCCCAACACGTCGTGGCAGTCTTGTCCGACTCCGCGGAGGCCGTCCGCGTCGCACGAGCCGCTGCGGAGCTCGCCCTCGCTGCCGGCCGCCCACTGGCCCTTGTCGTGCCCTTGCCAGTACTCGGACCCAGCTACGACCCTGACGAGATGAGTCGGGGTTATGTCCGCATCGGCGAAGACATGGCCGCCATCGCGGCGCGGGTCCGCCCCACCCTCGACCTCATCGGCCTGCCGGCTCACGTCTTCTGCGCCCCCTACCGAACGGACCTGACCACCACCAGCTCAAACCGCAGCATGGCTGAGGCGGTCGACGGGGTAGCCCGACGGCTGCGAGCGCAGGCTGTCGTCCTCTCCGCCAGTTCCCCAGCGTTGCCCCACATACGGATACCCGCCGAGGTGCTGCATGTGGTCGAGCTCGCTGCCCAGGTAACACACCAGAACACACGCCAGACTCGGTCCTCGCGGGGCACCGCCCACACGGCCGCTCCGCTATAGCACTGGGTGTAGTGCCAGCGCTGTACGTTACGACGCCAAGATAGGAGTGTGACGGTGCTCGAGGTCACGGAGCTGCGTTGGGCACTCACGATCGGCTTGATCGTGGGTCTGCTCGCGTTGGATCTCGGGCTGGCCGCCGCGCGGCCGCACGTGGTGACGTTCCGGGAGGCGGCTGTCTCGTCGGTGCTCTTCATCGTCGTGGCGATCGCGTTCGGGCTGGTGTTCGCCGCGCAGGCAGGCGGAGACTTCGGCGCGCAGTACTTCGCCGGATACATCGTCGAGAAGAGCTTGTCGATCGACAACTTGTTCGTGTTCGTCATCATCATGACGACGTTCGCCGTGCCCACGATCTACCAGCAAAAGATTCTGATCTTCGGCATCGCGATGGCTCTGGTCATGCGAGTGATCTTCATCGCCCTGGGTGCGGCGCTGCTCGAGCTGTTCTCGTTCATGTTCCTGATATTCGGGCTGGTGTTGATTGTCACCGCGGTGCAGCTCTACCGGCACCGCGACGTAGACCCCGACGTTCGGGACAACGGCCTGGTTCGACTGGCCCGCCGTGCTCTGCCCGTCACCGACGACTATGACGGTGGCCGGTTGTTCACCCGCAGCGCTGGGCGTCGCGCGGCGACCCCGCTGTTCATCGTGCTGTTGGCGATCGGCAGCACCGACCTGCTGTTCGCTCTGGACTCCATCCCGGCCATCTTCGGCGTGACCGAAGAGCCTTACATCGTCATCACCGCCAACGCCTTCGCCCTGCTCGGCCTGCGGCCGCTGTTCTTTCTGGTCAAGGGGCTCCTGGACCGGTTGGTGTACCTGTCCACCGGCCTGGCCCTGATCCTGGCGTTCATCGGTGTGAAGCTGGCCCTGCACTGGGGGCACGGTGTGAACGACCGTGTGCCGGAGATCAGCACCAACCTCAGCCTGGCGGTCATCGTCGTGGTCCTGTCGGTGACCACGGTGGCGAGCCTGCTCAAGGTCCGCCGCGACCCCAACGCTCGTGCACACGCCGGGTCGCTGCGCGCTCGGGACCCGGCCGACACCGGCCAGTCAGACTGAACTGGGACCTGATCGGAGCAGGAGTGATGGTGAGCGGACTGTTCGTTGGGGTCGACGGCTCCGCAGGATCGGAGGACGCCTGAGACTGATCGCTGCACGAGGCCGGCGCCGCGCCTGTCCAATGACGCGCCTACGGCGTGGTCCCCGTGAGGAATCCACACGATATAAGACCTCTCTTGGGTCTGGATATGGCTTCCCGCTGCAGTGGAGACCCGGGTCAACCTATGGCTCAGTCGCTCGTTGATGTGCATGAGTGCGCCGGTGTCCTCGCAGCGTAATCGACCTGCATCTGCGCTCGACTATCACCGTCCTGCTCATCTTCGCCACGCCAAGGACGACGTCAACAGGCAGCTCGACACCGACGCACGCGAACTCAACGTTCCCGCCTGTGCGTGCGGAGCCAATCCGGGTACGGCAGCGTGGTCGCCCTCCTGACGCCGGACAGGCTGCTACCACTGCCTCGAGGTCCTCGCCGAGACGCGCACTGATCGCCTGAGACCTGCAAGGGTAGAAACCGGCGCCTGCGTGTCTGCTTGCGACCTGCGTCGAACGGGATCGCGGGCGTCTCGCTGCCCGGCAGTCGGGTTTCCAACGGCGCGGGTCCGGGTGCTGCTGGGTGCGAATCTTGTCAGGTCTGCTCGTCGGCGTCTGGGCGGTCCCGGTCTTGGAGTAGGTCGATCAGGTCTGCGCGGTCGGACGCTGCGGCGTCGCGATCTTTGCCCGCCCAGTCCCGGTCTATCCAGGCGTGCGGCCCGACCTCCGAGCTCAGTCGCGCCTCGGCGTCGCGGTCACGTTGTTCCGCCGCGCTGTCGCGCACGTCACCATCGACGAGAAGTTCGCCTAAGCGTTCCCGCCGGCGCTCGTCAGCAACGCCAGTCTTGGCCGATGCCACGGGCGCCGGAGATGCTGCTGTCAACTGGCCGGAGTGATCCGGCAGGCTCGCGGGGTCGGTCAAGACAGCGTGGGCCACCTCGACGAGGTGGGTTTGTGTGCGGCGGGCATGAGCTCGCAGGAACAGAAAGGCTTCATCGACGTTAACGTTGCGATACTGGGCTATCGCGCCCTTGGCTTGCTCAATGACGATCCGGCTGTTCAGTGCCGACTGCAGCTGCTCGGACAGCACCTCCCCGCGGCGCAAGGCCCGTTCCTGCAGCAGTCCGATGGTGGCGATATGAGCCAGGGACTGCGCGATGTGGACGTCGGCGTCCTCCCAGCGCGCCTCGTCGGTGCCGAAGACCCCGATGGCGCCGATCACCTCGTGACGGAGCCGCAACGGGAAGGCATGAACGGAGCGGTAACCGGCTGCGGCGGCGCGGGGCGCGAACCGAGGCCACCGGTCCTCGGCCTCCCGCAGGTCGGCGTTCACGACGGGCTGGCCGGCTTGGAAGGCGTCCAGGCAGGGACCCTCGTGGACCTGCACCTGGAACAGCTCGAGGCGCTTGACGTCCTCGTTCGAGCCGGCCATGAACTTCAGCTGACCTCGCTGGTCTGCCAGAAGCAGCCCAACGTCGGCGTCGCCGATGAGTTCTGCGGTGCGGTTCGTGACCGTGAAGAGGAACTCGATCACGTCGAAGTCCTCGACCAGCGTGTCCGCCAGCTCGACGAACACGTCGGCGAGTCGTTCAGTCGAGACGACGGTCATGTGAGCCTCTCTCCGTTCGCTGCGAGCCGAACAGCCCTAACGTCACGCATGGTCGCCCAGAGCATCGTCGAGGCGAAGCCTTCGGGTCACCACGTCGCGCGCTACGTCGGCGAGGTCACGGTTGTAGGCGTAAGCGTAGCCCCGTAGCACAGCTAGCGCCTCGATGATGGTGATGCCCAACATGACCATGACCATGCCCTGGGCCTGGAAGAGCTCGAAGTGGTACTCCATCGCCTCGTCCAAGCCCTCAGGGGCTGCCCCCGGTGGCGCCTTCTCCTGGGCGTCGAGCAACATCGTCGTCGCGACGTCGGCGAAACTCAGTGCCTGGGCGAGCTCCCCGGCGGACAACGACCCGGGTTGATTGCGGTACAAATCGAGCACACCCAGGCGGGCCGCGCCGATCTGCAGCGGGAAGGCGAAGACAGCCCGAACCCCCTTCTCATGGGCGGCAGGGGAGTAGACCGGCCAGCGTGCCACCCCGCTCACGCCGAGGTCAGACTCGAGGACGGGCCTCCTTGAGGTGAACGCGTCCAGGCACGGGCCCCTCTCCGAGGGTGTACTGCAGCCCGTCGATGCGCGCGCTGGCCGCATCGGATGCGGCGGCCACGCCCCGGACCCCGCTGTCGGTGATGACACTCAAACCGGCCCCGGAGGCCGGGATCGCCTTTTCGGCGGCGCTGCACAGCCGACGCAGCGCGCCCATCGCGCCAGGGGCGTCCTCGGGCGCATGCGGCTCGGCGGCGACGAGCGCATGGACCTGAGCTAGCCGACCGTCCACGGCGCTCACCGGCGGACCGTGGTATTCGGCGCCGGGACGAAGCTCGCCAGGAGCGGCGAGAGACCGCTCTGGCCCGCCCTCATGTCGACCGAGCCGTTCGGCCCGGCGCGGGGATGACCGAGCCTCCGAGCCGCGCGTCGTGACGGCACTTGGCGCGAGAGAACATGTCAACTCTCATTGCTGCTTGGGGATGGAGCCCCTTGCGTCGACGTGGACGCTGCGATGACGTGCCGCGTGATCCAGGACACCGAACTCACCCCTCCGGGGCGGTAGAGGGGCGCGTCCTCCCAGATGGCCACGAACGCAGCCTCGACGGATCGGTCAATGTCCTGCTGTGAGACCAGGGGGGGCGGTGGTCGCAACGGCCACCGGATAGAACGTGTCGAAGAGCAGCAGGATGGCATCTTGGTCACCGCACCCGCAGCGAAGCAGCAGGTCCGAGATGAACCCGGTCTGGCAGGACCCATGGGCTGTTACCGGGGGGGCGGCAGGGTGCGCGGACGTCTGACTCCGTTGCAGCAGCGACATCAGGCAGCCGGCCGTTGCAACCCGAAGCTGACGTCGAGACCGCTGAGGCGCAAGAGCCTGCAGATCATGTCGGACGGCCCGGTGAGAGTCATGTGTCCCCCCCGTGCGCTGGCCTCTGTGCGCACGAAGACCAGCACGCTCAGACCAGCGCAGTCCATGAACGTCACGCGGGACAGATCCAGGGTCAGCGTCGGCCCATGTCTGTCCATCGCGTCGAGTGCCTTGCGCTGGAACTCCTTGGCCGAAGCGAGGTCGATATCACCCTCAACGACGCACACCGCATGCCGCTCCACGCATGTGCTGTTGCATTGCAGGTCCAAGGTGCCCTGACCTCCGGCTCAACTGACTTCTCGGGCCGTCGGTCGGGCCGGGAAGCAAGAGCGCCGGGGTCCGGGGCGTCTACGCAATCGTGAGATTACACCGAAAGCGGAGCGGCAGCACGTGCTGCTTTCCGTCAGATCAGGGCGCGGTGGGAGGTTCGTACGACGGTCATACAGCCATTAAGAGGAGGCCCCGGCTGGCCCGTTAGGGTGCTGAGTTCTTGATCGGCCCAAGTCGGCGTGGTGAGGGGGGGGATGCCACGCGAGAGCGGCGCAGCGTCAAGAGGCTGGGCGACGTCATGTGCAGCCCCTGTCGAAAGGTCAGCCGGACGGCAGTTAACAGACGCAGGCCTCTGCGGGCTGGGTCCAGGCACGGGGAGGACGCCGGAGCACCCCGCTGGGAGGGTGACCTCGAGCGGGAACCGATTGGCTACCTGGGCGTCGCGGGCACGAGAGTCTCCATCTGCCAATCGCACTGAACTCCGGTCTCGAGCACCAGGACCTGTGTGTTAGTCGCTCGTTGATCTGGATCAACGAGCCACCAAGGTACGGGTAGGTCCGTCGCCACATGATTCCGGCCTGGAACGATCGAGGGTGACCCGGTTGGCCGGACTTGGTGCCAGCATGGTGGCCAGCGGTCGGCGTCCGTGGTGGTTCGCAGCAGGTCACCGGCGTCGGCATAACGCTCTGACCTGCGACGACGTACTCCAGCGGACCACCCCGTACCCCCCTCCGACGATCTCATAATCCCTGGGTCGCGGGTTCGAGTCCCGCCCGCCCCACAAGTGCCTGATCCACGGCCGGCTGGCGGGGCTGCGACACGGTAACCGTGTCGTATCCCCGCCAACCGCCTTCCGCCAACCGTTGCCGACCACGCGGACGCTCGCGCCTCGCCCTGTAGGTTCGACGGACCGAAAACAACGGTGGTGGCGCGGTCGGGGATCACGCCGTGCGAAGGGGTGGATGCCTGATGGCGCTCTCGCGCTTGCGGGGCGGCTGGAGCATCGTCCAGGACGCACTGCGTACTCAGCTCTGGCCGCTCCCGTCCATAGGCGTGGGACTGGCAGTTGCCCTCGGCGTCGGACTCCCACGGCTGGACGCCGCCGTCGACGACGACCTCCCGTCGTCGGTGACCGTGTGGCTGTTCGGCGGCGGAGCCTCGGCGGCCCGCACGGTGCTCGACGCCATCGCGAGCTCACTGATCACCGTCACCTCGCTGACCTTCTCGCTCACCGTGGTCACGCTGCAGCTGGCGAGCAGCCAGTTCTCACCGCGACTCTTGCGCACGTTCACCCGCGACCGCTTCGTGCACGTCACGCTCGCACTGTTTCTCGCCACCTTCACGTACGCCCTGACCGTGCTGCGCACCGTCCGTACCTCCGTCGGTGATCAAGAGCTGTTCGTCCCGCAGGTGTCGGTGACCCTTGCGTTCGTCCTGGCCTTGACCAGCGTCGTCGGCCTCGTGCTGTTCCTGGCTCACCTGGCCCAGGAGATCAGGGTCGAGACGATGCTGCGCAACGTGCACAAGGACGCCACCGAGGCGGTGCACAGGGTGCTGCCCGAGCGAGACCCCCAGGCGCCCGACCGCGATCAGCCGCCCACCCGGCCGGCGACCGCTGCCGTCGTGCTCGCCGGTGACTCGGGCTTCTTCGTGCGAGTCGACGAGTCCGAGCTGCTCGAGGCGGCGGTGGACTGCGATGCGTACGTTGTGTTCGACCGGCACCCAGGCAGCGCCCTCGTCGAAGGTACCCCGGTCGGCGTGGCTTGGCCGAGGTCCGGGGGAGTCTTCGACCTCGACGACCAGAAGCGTCTGCTCCGTCGGCTTTCCAGCGCGATCTTCACGGGCTTCGAGCGCACCGCTGCCCAGGACGCCGGCTACGGGCTCCGGCAGATCACCGACGTTGCGGTCAAGGCGCTGTCGCCGGGCATCAACGATCCGACAACCGCGGTGCACGCCCTAGGTCACTCCTCGGCGTTGCTCTGCGACATCGCCGGTCGGGACCTCGGACCCCGGATGCTGCGCGATGACGAGGACCGCGTGCGCGTGGTGCTGAGCCGCCCCGACCTCGGTGACTTCATCGAGCTGGCGGTCGCCCAGCCGCGGATCTACGGAAAGGCCGATCCGTTCGTGCTGGCGCGCATCGCCTCCTTGCTCCACGAGCTGTCCTGGTGCGTGCGACCGGAGCAGCGGCCCGACATCGCCAGTCAGCTGCAGAGGCTGCGCGCGACGGCGCGGGCCCAGGACTTCGACGACCTGGAGCGGGAACGGCTCGCCGAGCTGACCGACCGGGTCGAGCAGGGACTCGGCGGCCGCTGGGTGCCGGAGGGGCAGGGCGCATGACCGCACTCAGCACGCTTGCCGTCACAGACGCCGCGGCAGCCGGGGTCCACGCGCTCGCACCGTCGGCCGACGGCGCGGTGCGGATCTTCGGGGTCACCCTCGTCGGAGTCAGCACCACCACCGGGGTCAAGCTGTTGTTCACCGTCGGACTCATCGCCGCCGTGATGGTGCTGCGCGGCCTCGCGCTCACTCTGATCCGACGCGTGCTCGGCGGCGAGGTGGCCGACCCCCGCCGGTTCTGGGCCCGGCAGGGCCTGCAGGTTGTCACCGCCATCGTGCTGCTGCTCGGCATCGTCTCCATCTGGATCACGCCCGGCACCGATCTCAGTGTCGGGCTCGGTCTGGTCAGTGCCGGCCTGGCGTTCGCGCTGCAGCAGGTGATCCTGTCCTTGGCTGCCTACTTCGTGATCCTGCGCGGCGACACGTTCGGCGTCGGGGATCGGATCACTCTCGGCGGCGTCCGCGGCGACGTCGTGCGCCTGGGCTTCCTCAAGACCACGATCATGGAGATGGGCCAGCCCCCGGCGGTCAGCGCCGCGGACCCGGCCGCCTGGGTCAACTCCCGCCAGTACACCGGTCGCCTCGTCACCGTGACCAACGGGGCGATCTTCAGCGAGCCGGTGTTCAACTACACCCGCGAGTTCCCCTATCTCTGGGAAGAGCTCGTCCTGCCCATCTCCTACGACGCGGACCGGGCGCGCGCCGAGGAGATCCTGCTCGAGGCCGCCCGGGCCCATGCCGTGGTCGGGGACCCGGCCGCCGAGCGCGCGCTGGCCTCGATGCAGGAGCGGTACGCCATGGCCGACGCGTCCCTGGACCCGGCGGTCTACCTGCGACTGACCGACAACTGGCTCGAGCTCTCGCTGCGCTTCCTCGTCCCGCACCGGGGTGTGCGGGAGGTGAAGGACCGGCTCAGCCGTGACCTGCTTGCCGCGCTGGACGACGCCGGCATCGGCCTGGCCTCCGCGACGTACGACATCGTCGGCCTGCCTCCCGTCCGGCTGGCGCCCCCTGCACCTGGGCCGGCCTGACCGGGGGGCGCCTGATCCTTTGACCGCCGGCTCGGGGGATCAGGCTTTGCCGAATCCGCAGTCGTCGACACCTTCCCAGCCCTGCGGCGAGCGGGATAACCTGACGGCTGCGCTGAAGCAGTCCCGGCGTCCTGGCGCGGTCCGACCACTAGGGGGCGTCCATGATCAGCCTGCTCGATCCGCACCGCCTTGGCCCGCACACGGTCGTCGGCGTGACCGGCGAGGTCGATGCCGCCAGTGCGTCGACATTGCGCGACGCGGCACTGGCCCTTCTCAACCGCGGCATCGAGGACCTCGTGCTGGACCTGCGCGGCGTGACGTTCCTCGACTCGACGGGGGTGGGAAGCATGCTGCGCATCCACCACCGCGCCGGCCTGCTGGGGACCACAGTGCACTTCGTCGCCGACCAGCCTGCCGTGCTGCGGATCCTGGACATCATGTCCCTGCGGCGCAGGCTGCACGTCACGGCCACCGTTGCCACCGTCTCGGACTGCTGTCCGGTCTCGCCCAACCAGGACCCCGTCAGCCTCGACCTCTCGCGCATCCTCGCGCCGTAGCCCGCTGACCTCTCCACCCCGGGGTTGCGGAGAGTCACCACAGCCCCCGGGTGACATGTCGACATTCATCATTTCGCCACGTAGCGTCACCACGGTGTCTACCCTTGGCCGTGCCCAGCGGGCCAGGAGGTAACTCGTGAAGACTCGTGACGGCCTGCCGGTGCAGGCCGGGTCCGACGCCGGCGTCGCAGTGGCTGATGACCGACTGCTGGTCGTGCGCTCGCAGCGGCCGCGGGGGAGGCTGGTCATTGCCCTGATCGCCGTGCTCAGCGTCGCGGTCCTCGTCGCGATCGGCCTCCGGTGGTTCGGCGGCGGTTCCGACGGCGTGGGCACCGAGTCCCCGGCAGCTCCCGCGAACGCCGCTCCAGCCGCTCCGGCCGCTCCAGCGCCCCTCCTGGTCGAGGTCCAGGGGCCGGCAACCATCGTCGCCGGCGAGCCCGCCAGGTTCACGGTCACCTGGGCCGATGGCGCGGGCGCGTTCAGCGGGCCGACCGAGGAGTGGGGTGACGGGGTCGGCGTCAGCTCCGAGAAGCAACAGTCCTGCCCGAACTCGGCCGCCGTTGCCGCGCAGGGGGACACCTACGTCGTACGCCACACCTTCGCCGAGGCGGGCACCTACACGGTCCGGCTCGGGGTGAGCACCTACACCTGCACAGGCGCCGACAGCGGCACCGAGGACGCCAGCCAGACCCTTACCGTGCGGGTGCTCCCCGTAAGCTGACCCGGACCGACCGGCGGAACCGGACCGGTCAGAACTTGAACGGCTTGGGCGGAGCGTTCAGGGACGCCCGGGGGCAGCTGGCGAGGTCGAGGTTGCCGAAGCCCAGCGCCTCGTCGCACATCCCCTCGACGGTCCAGCCCTGACTGGTCCCGAACCTCGTCACGGTGACCCGGTAGATCGTGATCTCGTATCGGGTAGGCGTCCCGTAGGCCACCTGGATGGTCCCGATCAGCTCGGCCTGGCCGCGGGAGCCGTACCCCTCCCAGGGCCGGTCGTAGCGGCTCCACAGGGACGGCTCGGACTGCCACACGCCGCCGTTCTGCACGTCGCGCAGCGCCAGCTCGACGAGGACCGCCCGCGCGGACTCCTCAGGAATGATCGCCGCCGGTCTGATGACCTCGGAGACGACCCCTTCGTCATAGGCCTCGGCCATCAGGTGCTCTGCGTTGTGCACGAAGGGCCTTCCAGTCGAGTTCGCGGGCGGAGGAGGTGCCTGCCCCCGTCATATCGGCCGGAGACGGTCCCGACTACAGGATTCGGGTCAGACTGCTCTTCTTGGCGTGTCACGGCAACGGTGACAGCATTTCGCCGGGCCGCGGTGGTACAGGAGTGACGGATGTGCCATTATCTGCGGTAGATGCATGGGCTGGGTGCCATGGTGATGGCCCCAGGACACGCTCGGGTCACGCTGCGGGTGAGGCCGCTGGGGAAGGCGCACCTCACGTCGATGCAAGGAGGACCCGTGGAGACCCGTGGAGTTGTCTACGTGCATGCCGCTCCGCCTGCCCTGTGCCCACACCTCGAGTGGGCCGTGGGCGGTGTTCTCGACGCCCGGGTCAGCCTGGACTGGACGCCGCAGCCCGCCGCGCCGGGCACGGTCCGGGCCGAGCTGTCGTGGCAGGCCGAGCCCGGCACCGGGGCGAGCCTGGCCTCAGCGCTGCGGCACTGGCCGCAGCTGCGCTACGAGGTGACCGAGGAGCCCAGCGCCGGCGCTGAGGGCGAGCGCTGGTCGTGCACGCCTGCACTGGGCCTCTTCCACGCCAGCACCGGGGTCCACGGCGACATCGTGGTGCGCGAGGACCGGCTGCGCGCCGCCCTGGCCCGCGCGGCGACCGACCCGGCCACCGACGTGGTGACCGAGATGCAGAGCCTGCTCGGCAAGGCCTGGGACGACGAGCTGGAGGCGTTCCGCTACGCCGGGGACGGCGCTCCGGTGCGTTGGCTGCACCAGGTCGGCTGAGGCCCCGTCCACCCGCTCACTCTCCCCCGGAGTGGGTGACCGACTAGAGCGGGATGTTGCCGTGCTGCCCGCGGGTGGCCGGTGCCGCGGAGATCGCAGCCGCGATCGCGGAGCGAGTCTTGTCCGGCTCGACGATCTCGTCCACGACTCCGATCTCCTGCGCCCGGGCCAGCCCGCCGGCAAGAGTCTCGTGCTCGACCGCCAGCTCCTGCTCGACCTCGCCACGGACGTCGGCCGGGACCTCGGCGAGCCGCCTCCGGTGCAGGATGCGCACCGCGGCGACGGCGCCCATGACTGCGACGGTGGCGGTCGGCCAGGCGAACACGCGCGTGGCACCCAGCGAGCGGGAGTTCATCGCGATGTACGCGCCGCCGTACGCCTTGCGCGTCACCAGGGTCACCCGCGGCACCGTGCACTCCGCGAACGCGTGCAGCAGCTTCGCGCCGCGTCGGACGACCCCGTCCCATTCCTGGCCGACGCCGGGGAGGTAGCCCGGGACGTCGACGATCACGATCATCGGGACGCCGAGCGCGTCGCACATCCGCACGAACCGCGCGGCCTTCTCCGCCGAAGCCGAGTCCAGGCAGCCGCCGAGGCGCAGCGGGTTGTTGGCGACGACGCCCACGGTCCGCCCGCCGAACCGGCCGAGGGTGGTGGTGACGTTCGGTGCCCATTTCGGGTGCAGCTCGAGCGCGGTGCCCTTGTCGAGCATCGCTTCGACGATCGGGTGCACATCGTAGGCCCGCTTGGGCGAGTCCGGCAGCAGCTCGGCCAGGTCGATGTCCTCGACCTCGCCGATGCTGCGCTGGTCACCGAGCAGCGCAGCCAGCCTCCGCGCCTCGGCGTAGGCGCTCTCCTGGCTGTCCGCAACGACGTGCACGACTCCGGAGCGCCGGCCGTGCGGCTCGGGGCCGCCCAGCCGCAGCGCGTCGACGTCCTCGCCGGTCACGGATCGGACGACGTCCGGACCGGTGACGAAGACGCGCCCCTCCGGTCCAAGGATGACGACATCAGTGAGCGCGGGGCCGTACGCGGCGCCACCGGCTGCCGGACCGAGCACGACCGAGATCTGGGGCACCCGGCCCGACGCGCGGGTCATGATGGCGAAGACCAGGCCCACCGCGTGCAGCGACACGACGCCCTCGCGCAGCCGTGCGCCGCCGGAGTGCCACAGGCCGATGACCGGGCACCCCTCGGCCAGAGCCCGCTCGTAGGCCGTGACGATGACCTCGCAGCCGGCCTCGCCCATCGCGCCGCCCTGGATCGTGGCATCCGAGCAGAACGCTGTGCTTCTCGCACCGTCGATCAGGCCGATCCCGGCGAGCATCCCCGAGTCGTCCTCGGGGGAGAGCAGCTCCAGGGTTCCGGCGTCGAAGAGCTGGCTCAGCCGGGTGAGCGGGTTACGGGGGTCGTCGGCCTTGTCGACGCTGATCTTCGCGCCCGGGGACGCCGTCACGCTCATGACCGGACCGTACGGAATGCCAGGGCGACGTTGTGGCCGCCGAAGCCGAACGAGTTGTTCAGCGCCAACAGGTCCCCGTCCGGTAGTGCGCGGGGTTCACCGCGCACGACGTCGAGGGTGACGCCGTCGTCGAGGTTCTCGAGGTTGGCCGTCGGAGGAGCGAGCCGGTCGCGCAGGGCCAGGACGGTGGCGATCGACTCGACGGCACCGGCGGCACCCAGCAGGTGGCCGGTCGTGGACTTGGTGCTGGAGACGCAGACCTGGCCGGTCGCATCGCCGAGCGCACCCCGGATCGCCGCCACCTCGGCGACGTCACCGACCGGCGTGGACGTGGCGTGCGCGTTGATGTGCACGACGTCGGCGGGGGTCGCTCCGGCTGCCTCGAGCGCCATCCGCATGGCGCGGGTCGCGCCGGCGCCCACCGGGTCCGGCTGGGCGATGTGGTGGGAGTCCGCGGTGATGCCGGAGCCGGCAACCTCGGCGTAGATGTGCGCGCCGCGCGCCCGGGCCCGCTCGAGGGTCTCCAGGATCACGACACCGGCGCCCTCGCCGAGGACGAAGCCGTCGCGGCCCTTGTCGTACGGGCGGGAAGCCCGCTCCGGCTCGTCGTTGCGGGTGGACAGCGCCTGCATGGCGGCGAAACCGGCCAGCGGCAACGGGTGGATCGCTGCCTCCGTGCCGCCGGCCGCGACCACGTCGGCCCGGCCGGAACGGATCATGTCCACTGCGTACGAGATCGCCTCTGCGCCGCTGGAGCAGGCGCTGACCGGCGTGTGGATGCCGGCGCGGGCGGTCAGCTCGAGACCCACGACGGCAGCCGGACCGTTGGGCATCAGCATGGGCACGGTCATCGGCAGCACCCGTCGGGCACCGCGCTCCTTGAGGGTGTCGTAGGCCGCGAGCAGGGTCGTCACGCCACCGATGCCGGACGCGATCACGACACCCATCCGCTCCGGCTCGACCTCGGGGGAGCCCGCGTCGGCCCAGGCCTCCTTGGCGCTGATCAGCGCGAACTGCGCCGACCGGTCCATCCGCTTGGTCTGGGTGACCGTGAGCACCTCGAGCGGCTCGACAGCCACCGGTGCGGCGATCCGCACCGGCAGCATGTCGACCCAGTCCTCGGTGATCTCCTTCACGCCCGACTGGCCGGCCAACATGCCCGACCAGGTCGATGCGACGTCCCCGCCCAGCGGCGTCGTCGCTCCTAGACCAGTGATCACGACACGTTGGGAGTCGGTCAGTCGAGGGTTCGTCATACGCTCAGGCGCTCGCCTTCTGGATGTAGCCGACCGCGTCGCCCACGGTCGAGAGGCCCTTGACGTCGTCGTCGGGGATGCGGACGCCGAACTTCTCCTCGGCGTTGACGACGATCGTCATCATCGACAGCGAGTCGATGTCGAGGTCGTCGGTGAACGACTTCTCCGGCGCGATGTCGCTGGTCGGGATGCCGGTCTCCTCGTTCACGATCTCGGCGAGACCCGCGAGGATCTCCTGCTCGCTTGCGGCCATCTGGCTCCAGCTCCTCTTTCTCGGTTTCTCTGGGGTTGGCATCGCGGGACCTGCTCCCGCAACAGTGGTGGGCGCCCGGTCAGGGCAGGATGACGACCTGGCTGGCGTAGACGAGTCCGGCGCCGAAGCCGATGAGCAGGGCGACGTCGCCGCTGGTGGCCTGGCCGCTCTCGAGCATCCGCTCCATGGCGAGCGGCACCGAAGCGGCAGAGGTGTTGCCGGCCTCGGCGATGTCGCGCGCGACGGCCACGCTCTCGGGCAGCTTCAGCTTCTTGATCATGGCATCGGTGATGCGCATGTTGGCCTGGTGCGGGATGAACGCGTCGAGGTCCTCGATCTGCAGCCCGGCGGCCTCGATCGCCTGCTGAGCCACCGGCGCCATCTGCCAGACGGCCCACCGGAAGACCTTCTGACCCTGCATGGTCAGGTACGGGAAGTCGATCTCCTTGTCGCGGACGTCGATCCAGGTCGCTGTCTGGATGATGGCGTCGTAGCCCGAGCCGTCCGAGCCCCAGACCGTCGGTCCGATGGCCGGCTCGTCGGACGGTCCGATGACCACCGCTCCGGCTCCGTCGGCGAAGATGAAGGCCGAGGACCGGTCGGTGAAGTCGACGAAGTCGGAGAGCTTCTCCACCCCGATCACCAGGACGTACTCGGCGGTGCCACCACGGACCATGTCGTTGGCGGTGGCCACGCCGTAGCAGAAGCCCGCGCAGGCCGCCGAGATGTCGTAGGCGCCGGACGAGGTCGCGCCCAGGCGGTAGGCCACGTCGGCCGCGGCCGACGGGGTCTGCAGCGGGTGGGTCACCGTCGCCAGCAGCACCATCCCGATCTGCTCGGGCGCGATGCCGGCCTGGGCGATCGCCTTGCCACTGGCGGCCACCGCCATGTCGACCACCGACTCGTCTGCCGCTGCGAAGCGCCGTGTGACGATGCCCGACCGCTCCTGGATCCACTGGTCGGTGGAGTCGATGCGCTCGCAGATCTCGTCGTTGGTGACCACGCGGGCGGGGCGGTAGGCACCAAGGCCGAGGATCCGCGCGTGCTCGGCACCCTGAGTCGTCTTGAGTGTCGGCATCAGTGGGTCAACTCCTCTGGGTGGAGCCGGATGACCGGTTGCCCGGGGGACACCGGGTCGCCGTCCTCGACCAGCCACTCGACCACCGTGCCGCCGTGCGGAGCCGTGATCGGCTGCTCGTCCCTGGTGGTCACGAGCGTGGCAACTTCTGCGCCGGGCTGCAAGGTCGTACCCACCGGTAGGTCCAGGACGCGCACGGTGCCCTTCCCTGCCGCGACGAGCATCCGCCAGGACGGGGAGTCGTCCTGCGGTGCGGGCCTGCCGTGCAGGGCGACGAGTTCACGTGCTGCCGCGAGGTCGTCGGGGGTCTTGAGAGCGACTGTCTCGACACCGGGCAGCGCTCGCTTGATCAGTCCGGTGAGGGTGCCCGCGGGTGGCACCTCGATGACGGCGGTGACACCGAGATCGGCCATCGTGGTCATGCACAGGTCCCACCGCACCGGGTTGCTCACCTGGGTGACGATGCGCCGCAGCGCATTGCGGCCCTGCGAGACGACCGTGCCGTCGCGGTTGGAGATCAGGCCCGTGCGTGGGTCGTGGACGCTGATCGCCTTGGCGTACTGGGCGAGAGTGTTCACGGCCGGCGCCATGTGGTCGGTGTGGAAGGCCCCTGCGACCGAGAGCGGGATCAGCCTTGCCTTGGCGGGCGGGTCCGCTGCAAACGCGCCGAGCTGCTCGAGGGTGCCGGCCGCGACCACCTGGGCCTCGCTGTTGATGTTGGCGGCGGTCAGGCCGTGCCGGTCCAGGGCGGCCATGATCTCGTCCCGATCGCCCCCGATCACGGCGGTCATCCCGGTGGGCTTGAGCGCCGCGGCCTCGGCCATCGCCCGGCCGCGTTCGCGGACGAGGACCATCGCCTGCTCGGCGCTGATGATGCCGGTGCCCGCAGCCGCGGTGATCTCACCGACGCTGTGCCCCGCGGTGGCGCCGACGACGTGGAAGGCGTCACTGGGGTGCGGGAAGATCTCCAGCGCCGACACCAGGCCGGCGGCCACGAGCAGCGGCTGGGCGACGGCTGTGTCCCGGATCGTCTCGGCGTCGGCCTCGGTTCCGTAGTGGATGAGGTCGAGTCCGGCGCAGGCCGACAGCCAGCGCAACCGGTCCTCGAAGTGAGGGAGCTCCAGCCAGGGAGCGAGGAAGCCGGGCGTCTGGGCGCCTTGGCCGGGAGCGACGATGACGAGCACGTGCTCAGCCTTTCGGACGAGTGCCCGAGATGCTGGTGCGGACTCGAACGAAAGAGTTCCCTTGCATTTGTAGGTATCCTACAAAACCGGGTGCATCCCGGCGGCGTCCAGCCGGCCCAGCACGAGGGCCATTCGAAGAGTCAGCGCCTGCCGCGGGTCGGTCGGAGCGTAGCCCGTCAGCTCGGCGACGCGGCGCAACCGGTAGCGCACGGTGTTGGGGTGGACGAACAGCGCCCGGGCGGTGGCCTCCAGGGACCCGGTCTGCTCCAGAAAGGCGGCCAGGGTCTCCAGCAGGCCGGTGCCCGAGTTCTCCAGCGGCCGGTAGACGTCGACCACCAGCCGATCGCGGGCCAGCGCGTCGCCCACCAGCGCCCGTTCCGGCAGCAGCTCCTCGGCGAGAACCGGGCGCGGCGCGTCCGGCCAACCAGCCGCGGCGCGCAGGCCGGACAGCGCCGCGGTGGCACTGTCGCCGGCGGCCAGCAGGTCGGGGACCGTCGGGCCGACGACGACCGGACCGGGCCCGAACTGGGCGACCAGGTGCCGGGTGGCGCGGACCGGCTCCCGCGAGCCGCCGAGGATGGCCACCAGCCGGTCACCCTGCACGCCGGTGAGCACGTCCAGGTGGTGCGCCTTGGCCGCCCGGCGGATGTCGTCCACCACGGTTTCCGGCTCCGCATCAGGGGTCTGACCCACGACTACGACCACCGAGTCGTGCACCCCCCAGCCCAGAGCGGCAGCCCGGGAGCGCAGCGAGTCGTCCGCCTCGCCGCGCAGGAGGGCGTCGACGACGAGTGACTCGAGCCGGGCGTCCCAGGCGCCGCGGGCCTCGGCGGCCTGGGCATAGACCTGCGCGGCGGCGAAGGCGATCTCGCGGGAGTAGCGCAGCACCGCCTCGCGGACGTCGTCCTCGTCACCGGGCGCGATCTGCTCGATCTGCTCCTCGACCACCGCGATCACGACCCGGACCAGCTCGACAGTCTGCTGCAGGCTCACGGTGCGGGTCAGCTCCCGCGGCGCGGTGCCGAACACGTCGGCGCTGATCGCCTGCGGCGCCTCGGGCTGGCGGAACCAGTCGACGAAGGCCGCCACGCCCGCCTGGGCCACCAGGTTCACCCACGAGCGGTTCTGTGCCGGCATGGCGCGGTACCACGGCAGCGCCTCGTCCATCCGCGTGATCGCGGCCGTCGCCAGGGCCCCGCGGCTGGCTTCGAGACGGCGGATCGTGACCGCCGAGCGCTTCGGCACGTGATCACCATAGTTGTCCAAGGGCGACAAGCCGGCACGCCGCGGCAGCCGGGCCGGCCAGGCCCCGGTGGTCGTCGTCTACGGTCAGGTTCGTGGACCCGGTCGAGGCCCTGCGCCGTACTGCCTTCCTGCTCGAGCGCGCCCGCGAGGAGACCTACCGGGTCAAGGCCTACCGAGGCGCGGCGGACACCCTCGCGGCCCTGCCGCCGGCCGAGGTGGCCCGCCGGGCCGGCGACGGAACCCTCACCGAGCTCAAGGGCGTCGGCCCGAAAACGGCCAAGGTCGCGGAGCAGGCTGCGGCCGGCGGCGTGCCCGAGTACCTCGCGACGCTCGAGGAGCAGGCCGTCGGCCCGGTGACCGAGGGCGGCGCCGCCCTGAGGGCGATGCTGCGCGGTGACCTGCACACCCACTCCGAGTGGTCCGACGGGGGCAGCCCGGTCGAGGAGATGGCCCGTACCGCGCGCGACCTCGGCCACGACTACGTCGTGCTCACCGATCATTCGCCGCGGCTCACGGTCGCCAACGGCCTGTCACCGGAGCGGTTGCGTGCCCAGCTCGACCTGGTCGCCGAGGTCAACGAGAGCCTGGCTCCCTTCCGGCTGCTGACCGGCATCGAGGTCGACA
Organism: Actinomycetes bacterium; assembly: GCA_038246575.1. Taxonomy (GTDB): domain Bacteria; phylum Actinomycetota; class Actinomycetes; order JACCUZ01; family JACCUZ01; genus JACCUZ01. Next base: position 19,759 of record JBBRVU010000056.1, read on the forward strand.
TCCTCGACGACGGGTCCCTGGACCAGGAGGACGAGCTGCTGGCCCGGTTGGACCTCGTCGTCGCCTCGGTGCACTCCAAGCTGAAGATGGACAGCGACGCGATGACCCGCCGGATGGTCAACGCCGTCGCGAACCCGCACACCGACGTGCTGGGGCACTGCACCGGTCGACTGGTCACCGGCGGTCGGGGGACCAGGGGGGAGTCCAGCTTCGACGCGGAGCTGGTGTTCGCGGCCTGCGAGCGGTTCGACGTCGCAGTGGAGATCAACTCCCGACCTGAGCGACGGGACCCACCGAGGCGGCTGATCGAGCTCGCACTCGAGACCGGGTGCGTGTTCTCGATCGACACCGACGCGCACGCCCCCGGCCAGCTCGACTGGCAGCCCTATGGCTGCGAGCGCGCCGAGGCGTGCGGCGTCCCGGCCGACCGGATCGTGAACACCCGTCCGGTCGAGGACCTGCTCGCCTGGACCGCCCGCCACGCGTGATCGACGCCGCCCACCGCCCGCTGCCCCTTTCCGCCCGACTTTTCCGCCGACTTTTGATGATCGGAGACGGAGCGCGGACTCTTGGCCTCGCTCCGTCTCCGATCACGGAAAAGCGGGGGGGCGGAGAAGCAGGCGGTGGGGAGGTGGGGAGGCGACGAGCGTGGAGATGCTGCTGACCCGGGAAGAAGTCGCACCGACTAGTCGTTGCGTCTGCAACAATACGACCAGGAGGTACGCAATGACGACGGCACCAGGTCACGGCGTGGACGTCCGACCGGCGGCGCAGCGTGCGGCCACGGACTTCGGCTGGCTGGACTCCAAGCACTCGTTCTCGTTCGGGCAGCACTACGACCCGCACAACACCCACTTCGGGCTGCTCCTGGTCAACAACGACGACATCGTCGCGCCGGGCACCGGGTTCGAGACGCATCCGCACCGGGACATGGAGATCGTCACCTGGGTGCTGCGCGGCGCCCTGGTGCACCAGGACTCGCAGGGTCACAACGGGCTCATCTACCCGGGCCTGGCCCAGCGGATGAGCGCGGGCACGGGCATCGTGCACTCGGAGAAGAACGACCAGCGGGGCCTGGTCGACTCAGTGCCGACCGATGCGGCTCCCCCGCGTGAGACCTCGACGGCCGCCGCCGGCATCGAGCCGGTCCACTTCGTGCAGATGTGGGTGCTGCCCGACGAAGGCGGCATCGCGCCCGGCTACGAGCAGCAGGAGATCGGTGACGACGTCCTGCGCGGCGGTCTGGTCCCGGTCGCCAGCGGCCGCGATGAGCACCGCGACTCGGCCGCGATCAGGATCGCCCAGAGGCACGCTGCCCTGCTGGCGTCCCGGATGGGACCCGGCGCCACGGTGATGATCCCGCACGCGCCGTTCGTGCACGTCTTCGTCGCCGACGGCTCGGTGGACCTCGAGGGCACCGGCCCACTGGACACCGGCGACGCCGCGCGCATCTCGGGTGGGGCCGGTCAGCGCGTCACGGCTGGGCCGGCCGGCGCCGAGATCCTTGTCTGGGAGATGCACGCCCGAGCCGCGTGAGTCACGTGCCACGACCACAGCCGGGCGAGTGTCGGCACCCGCTCCCGCCTGGTCGTCGCGCCGTTTCTTGGCTACTCGGCGCCGCCTTCGGTCTGGCCGGTGGGGGCGGCGGTGACATCGTGGAGCTGGTAGCGCTCGATGGCTTCGCTCATGGTCTCGGGCTTGACCTCGCCGGAGCGTGCGAGCGCCCCGAGGACCTTGACGGTGATGGAGGCGGCGTCGACCTTGAAGTGTCGGCGTAGGGCGCCGCGGGTGTCGGACA
>JBBRVU010000057.1:0-21311 GCA_038246575.1 Actinomycetes bacterium
ACGAGCTAGGCGACCTGTGGGCGCCGATGCTGACCGAGGCCGCGCCGCTGCCCTGTGGGGGGCCGCCTGTGGATCGGCCCGAGGCTAAGGCGCCCGATCTCCCTACGCTGGCTGCAGCCCGGAGACGGGAGGACCTGCCATGCGGATGCGCGTCGACACCGAGTCAGTGGCCGAGATGTCGACCGTCCTGGACACCCGCGCCGACGACGCGGGGCGCTGCGCTCGCGAGCTCAGGGCGCTGACGACCGAGGTCACGGACCCGGTCCTGCGCGCAGCGTTGCACCGGCTCGTCGCGATCGGTTCCGGGGTCACGAACGCAGTCGGCCTCGACCTCGCCCACCTCGCGGTCCAGGCCCGGTCGGCCGCCAGGGCGTACGAGGAGACCGAGGCCGGGATCGGCCGGATCGTCGGGCCCGGCCGACCTTCATGACCGAGGCTGCCGAGCTGTCTCGTCGGGTCGAGGACCCGCAGCAGCTGCGCGCCGAGGCCGCTCGCGCGCTGCGGCTGTGCGGATGGCTGGACGCGCTGGCCCGCGACCTCGGTCACGACGCCGGCGCGGACATGGGGTCGTGGTCCGGGCCGGCCGAGTCGGCGCTGCGATCGGCGTCGGCTGCCGACGCCGTGCTGCTCGGTCACGTCGCGACGGCACTTCAGGTCGCAGCGCGCGAGCTGCGGGCGTACGCCGTCGTGCTCGACGAGGAGCTCATGTCGAGGTGGCGGGACGGCAGCGACCCGCGCGAGGTGCTGCGCCTGCACGGCGCGCGATCGGCGCGGTCCATCGATGCCGCAGTGGACGTCCTCCGTCCGCCACCGACGTCGACCCAGGCTCTTCCGAGTCCACGGAGACCCGGGAACGACGTCGATGTCGACAGCGGTCGGATCCCCAGCAGGGCCAACGAGTTGCGGCTGGTTCGAGAGATCGCCGTCCTGCTCGCGTTGGTCGAGCTCGACGAGGCGCAGCGGCGCCGGCTGGAGGTCTGCCTGCGCGTGCGAACCGAGCTCGGGCGGATCCGTTCGCGGACGGATCCCGGCACGGGGGAGCCGCTCGCCGCCCAGCTCGTGGTCTTCGACCCGTACGCGTTCGGTGGCCAGGGTCGCGCCGCACTGGCGGTCGGCGACGTCGACATCGCGGACAACGTCGCATTCCTGGTGCCGGGCATGGGCGCCGACGTCCGACGTGGACTGGCGAGGCTCACCACCAACGCGTTGCGCGTCGGTGCGCGAGCCCGCCGGGCCGACCCGATGCGCACGACAGCCGTCGTCGCGTGGATGGGCTACGACGCCCCGGAGCTGGCATGGGTCGCAGCTGACGACGCGGCGACGACTGGGGCAGCGTTGCTGGCGACGGACCTGAGGGCGGTGGGCGCTGTCCGCGCCGAGCCGCCGCACCTGACCCTGGTCGGGCACAGCTACGGCAGCACGACAGTCGGCACAGCACTGCGCGACCACCGCACAGCCGTCGGTGACGCCGTCCTCCTCGGCAGCCCGGGGGCCAACGTGGAGCGGGCCAGGGACCTCCGGCTGCCCGCCGGACACGTGTTCGTCGGCGCGAGCAGCCGGGACCCCGTCTCCTATCTCGACCGGTTCGGCGCCGACCCGGCGCACGAGGCGTTCGGGGCGGTCCGATTCCGCGCCGAGGACCCGAGCCGCAACGGCTGGCGACTCGATCTCGCCGACCACTCGAAGTACTTCCGCGCTCGCAGCGAGTCCCTCGACGCCATCGCGCACGTTGTGGTCGGCGACGACGCAGGCGTGCGCCGCGCCCCGTACCGTGACGAGATGCCGCTGCTGCCCGACGGCATCAGCACCGACCCGGAGGCCGACCGTGAACCCACCACCGTCAACTGACGATCAGGCTGCCGGCGCCGGCGAGGTGACCTGCGCACTGTGCGCCGCGACTGCGCCGGCACTGCCGCTGGGCTGGGGCACGTCCATCGACCGCGGCGTCACGGTCCACCACTGCGAGCGCTGCAGCCGGGAGAACGTGCGCGCGATGGAGAGCAAGCTCGACCCGGAGTGGTGGTGAGTCGCCGACCGAGCCATCAGGGCGTGCGGGCGGCCGGAATGCGCTAACCCCTGCGCCGCGGCCGTTTGGCTGCGAAACCCGGCAGCCACTTCTCGAGCTCCGCCCGCCACGCTCCTTCTGCCTCGAGCTGGCAGAGCACGCCGATCGCGCCGGCTGTCACCCGGTGGATCAGCAGGTACTCCGGTGGCAGGTTGAGTCGCAGCCCCGTGCTGTACGTGGGGGAGCGGGGGTCGCCGACTCGCAACGCCTGGGCCCGCAGCCAGGCGCGCGAGAAGCGGAACGTCTCGACACCTGCCGGCTCCAGGGTGGGCCCGAGGTAGGTCAGCAGCTCGTCGCCGTCGAGCTGGACACCCTTGCGCACGAAGCCCTCGGCACGCAGGCCGTCGAGCACGCCGTTGCCGTCGCCGGCCAGCGCCAGTCGCAGCAGCGGGCCGATCGGCGTGGGAATGCCGTCGGGGAGCCGGTTGACCGCGCCGTAGTCGAGCACGACCAGCCGGCCGTCGTCGAGCAGCCGGAAGTTGCCGGGGTGCGGGTCGGCGTGCAGCAGGCCGGCTCGCTGCGGACCGGAGAACAGGAACCGCGTGAGCAGCAGGCCCGCCCGGTCGCGCTCCGCTCGTGTCCCGCGGGCAATGATCCTCGACAGCGGGACCCCGCCCACCCACTCCGACACGATGACCTGGTCGCTGACGTCCACCACCGCAGGTACCAGGATGTCGGGGTCCCCGGCGTACGCCGTGGCGAACGCGGACTGCGACTCAGCCTCCATCCGGTAGTCCAGCTCCTCGGCCACCCGGCTCTTGAGCTCGGCGACCAGCGGCTTGACGTCCAGGCCGGGCACGACCAGACCGACCAGCCGGCTCATCCGCCCGATCTGGGTGAGGTCGGAGATCAGGGCCTCACCGGCGCCGGGGTACTGCACCTTGACCGCGACCTCGCGGCCGTCGGCCCACACCGCCTTGTGCACCTGGCCGATGGAGGCGGCAGCGGCCGGCTTGTCGCTGAAGCGCTCGAACCGCGTGCGCCAGTCCACGCCGAGCTCGCGCGCCAGCACGGCGTGCACCGTGCGTGCCGGCAACGGCGGCGCGGCCTCCTGCAACCTGGTGAGCGTCTCGCGGTAGGGGGCGGCGAGGTGCTCGGGCATTGCCGCCTCGAACACCGACATCGCCTGGCCGAACTTCATCGCCCCGCCCTTGAGCTCACCGAGGACGCGGAACAGCTGCTCGGCGGTGCGGGCCTGGACCTCGGCCGCCACCAGTTCGGCCGGCCGGCCGCCGAGCCGCTTGCCGAGCCCCAGCGTCGCCCGGCCCGCGTATCCCAGCGGCAGACCGGCCAGCCTGACGGTCCGTGAGGCGGCGCGACGCGGCAGGTCCTCCACCTACGCAGTGTGTCAAAGGCGTTCCGGCGAACGGAGCCCGCACCCTAGTCCGGGTCGAGGGGTCCCCAGCTGCAGCCGCACGCCGGGTGCCTGGGCCACGACCTCCGACGCGTCCGGCCGTCGGCCTGGGAGATCTCGATCGTGCCGTCCACAGCAGGAGGTGTCCCGTCGCCGTCCACCGCGGCCAGCACCTGCAGCCCTGCGTGGGCGGCGACGGCGGTGGCGAGCACCACGTCACAGGTCTCGACCCGGTGCCGTCCGTTGGCGGCGAGCTGGGCAGCGATGGACGGCCACGCCGGGTCGCGGTCGCTGCGGTGCAGGTCGTGGCAGCGCAAGCAGGAGGACTGCCCCGGCAGCACGAGCGGCCCGACGATGCCGGTGGCATCACGCACGCCGGCGTAGAGGTGCGCGACGCCGGACCGGACGAGGCGCTCACCGTGACGAGAATCGGTCGCGCCTCCGTCGCTGGCGAGGATGACGAGGTCGGCGGTGCGCCGGGTGGCCGGCAGCCGGGTCCGCACCGACGGCGCGGCCCGGCGCAGGGTGCGTGCGGCCGCGTCCTGTCGTCGCGCGCCGAGCTGCTCGGGGGTGAGCCCTGCTGGTGACAGGTCAGCCGGCCGGGTCGTCGCCGCGTCCTCGACCACCACGGTCCCGATGCCGGCCGCGGCGAGCAGCGTCGCCACCGACGCACCGACCCGTCCACTGCCCACGACGCTCACTGCCGCCGCACGTCGCCTGGCGAGAACCGCCACCCCGCTGGTGGCGTGCGTCCTGGCGATGGAGGCTGCGGTGGCGTCGGGCGCGAGCCGGTCGCGTTCCTCGCGATCGAGGGCGTTCCACACCCGCTCGTCCCCCGCGGCGTCCTCCAGCAGCCCCGACCCGCCGAGCAGGCCGAGCAGGTCGTCGACCGCCCGGCCGGTCAGGCCCAGCGTGAGGGCCGCGGCGTGCAGCCCCGGAACGTCGACGGTGCCGTCGAGCCGGTCGACGAGCTGGGCGCGCCGCCGGTCCAGGCCGGCGATCACGACGGCGCGGGTGGGATCCAGCCCGAGCTGCAGGGTCGTCCCGTCCCGCCAGAAGCGGCGCAGGGCGGGCTTGAGTCGGGGACGCACCGGGTGCACCTGGTCGCTCCTCGATGACCGGACGGACGGGAGCCCCGAGCGTCGCAGAACCGTCCGAGGGGGCCGGCTGCGTTGTCCACAGGACTGGGGTGCTCGGCAGTTCGGGCACCGTGCTCAGCCGACGCCGCAGATGTCCAGCGCCAGCAGGGCAAGCGCACGCGTCGCGCGGTGCAGCTCGGTCAACGGCACTCGCTCGTCGGCTGCATGGGCCAGCGCCGCATCGCCCGGCCCGTAGTGGACCGTGGGGATGCCGGCCCCGGTCAGCAGCCGCAGATCACTGCCGTACGGCGCGCCCCAGGTGCCGGGAGACCCGCCACCGGCGGCGAGGTGCGCGGCCGACACCCGAGCGAGCAGGTCGCTCCCGGTGACCGGCCGCCCCGGCGCGAACTGGCCGCCCCACCAGGTCACCTCGACGGGGTGCTCGCGCAGCCACGGGTCCTCGGCGCAGGCCTGGGCCACGGCATCCTCGAGTGCACGTCGCGCGTCCTCGACCGGCTCGTCGAGCGCGACACCCAGCCGGCCCTCGGCCACCAGCTGGTCGGGGACAGTTGACGCCCAGTCACCCGCCCGAACCGTGCCGATCGAGAGCGGGTAGGCGATTGGCCAGCGGGCCATCAGCGGGTCGACGTCGGCGTTGCGCGCGGCTTCCAGCCGCTCCAGCGCGGCAAGCACCGGCACCAGCTTCGTGACGGCACTCACGCCCTCGGTGCGCCGTGAGGCGTGGCAGGCAAGGCCCGGCACCGTGAGCCGGAACGTCAGGGCCCCTGCGGTCGAGGGGACGAGGTTGAGGCTGGTCGGCTCGGGGACCACGCAGTAGTCGGCCCGGTAGCCGCGCGCGAGCGTCGCGTACGTGCCGAGTCCGCCGTCTTCCTCGCCGGGGACGCACGCGACGAGAACATCGCCGCGCAGCGGCACACCGACTCGCGAGAGCACCTCGACCGCGCTGAGCGCGCAGACCAGGCCGGCCTTCATGTCGCAGGCGCCGCGTCCCAGCATCTCGCCGGACACGACCTGCCCGCCGAACGGGTCCTCGTGGCTCCAGGTGGTCAGGTCGCCGGTCGGCACCACGTCGACGTGCGCGTTGAGCATCAGGCTGGCGTCGGCACCGTCGCCGCGACCGGGCAGCCGGCCGACGAGCCCCCACGCCTCGTTGCGTTCGACCTCGCTGCCGGGGAAATCATGGGCTGCCTGCAGCTCGGCGAGCGGCAGCGGCCAGTGGTCGATGTCGAGCCCGGTGGCGTCCAGGACCGCGGCGAGCTCGCCCTGGATCTCGTGCTCGGCATCGGTGCCGCTCACCGACGGCACCCGGATCAGCTCGCGCAGCCGCGCTTCGGTGGTGGACGCGCACGCGTCGATCTCGTCGAGCACCCGGGCAGCCCAGTCGGTCACGGGCCGAGCCTAAGGCTCGCGGGCGTGCTCCGGAACGCAGCGGAGGGGCGGCCCCACACGCGGGGCCGCCCCTCCGGTACGTCTTCTCGGGCGTTATGCCTTGCCGAGGATCCGGTTCAGCTTGGTGCCGCAGACAGGGCAGATGCCCTGGGCCATGCGGCGGCCCGACTCGCTGACCTTGACCTCGCCGGTGAAGTCGCGCTTCTCCTTGCACTTCACGCAGTAGGCATCTCCGGTGTAGCTCTCAGCCACAGGTCCTCCTCGGGTGTCGGTTCGGTGTCCGGCGGGCATGCCGTGCCCGGACCTGCGAATCACCCTAGAGCAGGCTCGCGGCCCAGCGTGCAAGGCGGGGCCGTGAGCGTAAAATCTGGGTCGGCCCGCGGGGACGTCACGAAGCCCCCGGACCGGTCGTCCGGACCGCTCGCCTTCCCCTTGCGAGCAGGCCGGGCGAACCGTCCCGAGGGCTTCGTCGGGGCCGACGCTAGGAGTCGTCCCGGGTCCCGTCAACGGATCCGGCCGGATCGGCACGCCAGCCTGTGGACAGCGCTGTGGAGACGGTGGGGACGGGTCGGGGTGTCGCTGTGGAGACCCTGTCCACAGCCCTGTGGATAAACTTGTGGATCATTGCCGACAGCCCGTCTGACCTGCTACGATTCAATCCACCGGCTGTGGACCGGAGAAAGTCGCTAGCGTGGTGGGCATGGTCTCTGAGCACCGGTCGGGGCACTCGACCCCTCCGGCCTCGCCGGTCACACCGACCCCTCCGGACACAGCCCCCCGCCCCGCGGGTGCACCCGAGGAAGCCGTCGAGGTGCGCCGCAGTACCCGGCGCAAGCGCACCGTCTCGGCCTACCGCGACGGTGACCGCACCGTTGTCCTCCTCCCGGCCCGGTTCACCCGTGCCGAGGAGCGCACCTGGGTGGCGCTGATGCTCGCGCGGCTGGCCAAGCAGGACGCCCGGCTGCGCCCCAGCGACGCCGAGCTCATGACCAGGGCCCGGTCGCTGTCCGAGCGCTATCTCGGCGGCCGCGCCCGGCCCCGCAGCGTGCGCTGGGTCGGCAACCAGGGCAGCCGCTGGGGGTCCTGCACGCCCGTCGATGCCTCGGTGCGCCTCTCGATCCGGCTGCAGGGCATGCCGTCCTGGGTCGTCGACTACGTGCTCGTGCACGAGCTGGCGCACCTGCTGGAGCCCGGCCACGGCCCCGCCTTCTGGGTCGAGGTCGAGCGCTATCCCCGCACCGAGCGGGCCCGGGGCTACCTCGAGGGCGTGTCAGCCGCCAGCGACCTCGACCTCAGCGACGACTAGCAGCGGCGAGCGCCGACCGCGCCCGGTCGGCCAGGCGCCCGAGATCGTCGACCGCTTCCAAGGGCAAGGACGCGAGAGAGAACCAGCGCACATCGTCGGACTCCTCGCTCACCGCGGGCACGGACCCCTCGGGTGCCACCGCGGCGTAGCGGACGTCGAGGTGTTCCCCGCAGCTGCCGAACGCGCTCGCGAGCTGGTGGCGGTCCAGGTCGACCGGTGTGCCGCCGACCAGTGCCAGCCCGGTGATGCCTGACTCCTCCTGGCCCTCGCGCAGCGCCGCTGCCACGAGCGTCTCGTCGCCCGGCTCGCAGTGCCCGCCGAACTGTCCCCAGAAGCCGCCCTTGCGGTGCAGCGTCAGCAGCACCTGCGTCCCTGCGGCGTCGAGGACCAGCAGGCTGGCGGTCAGGTGGGACGGGACGCAGGTGCGCCACATCCCGTCGTCGTTCTCGGCCAGGTGCGCGAGGTAAGCGGCGCGCAACGCGTCCTGGTCGTTGTCGGGTGCCACCCAGTCGGTCAGCACCCGCACCGCATCGGCGTGCAGCGCTCCGGCCGCGCCGTGCTGCGGCATGAGACTTTCCGGACTCACTCCGGAGGCGTCGAGGACGACGGCGGGATCGGCGGCTCCGGTGGCGCGTCGTCGCCGAGCTCGTCCAGCCCGGACAGGTCCAGCGGTGCCGTCCCGCCGCGGGCGAAGGTCTGCGGGTCGTCGAGGTCCTCGGCGGTCGGCAGCAGGTCGGGGTGACCCCACACCGACTCGCGCCCGTCCTGACCGCGCTCGGCGAGGACCGCGCGCCACAACGCCGCAGCGTCGCGCAGCCGCCGCGGACGCAGCTCGAGGCCGACGAGGGAGGCGAAGGTCGCCTCGGCCGGGCCGCCGCTGGCCCGTCGGCGCCGCGCGGTCTCGCGCAGTGAGTCGGCGGCGGGCAGGTGCGGCTCGGCGGCCGCGTTGACGACCTCGTCGACCCAGCCCTCGACGAGAGCGAGCGCGGTCTCGAGGCGCAACAGCGCGGCCTTCTGCGTCGGGGTGTCCTCGGGCTCGAGCATGCCGCCGGTGAGCGCCTGCTGCATGGACTCCGGGTCGGTGGGGTCGATCGAGCCCATGACCTCCTGCAGGCGATCGGTGTCGACCGTGATGCCCTGGGCATACGCCGCGACAGCAGCTGCGAGGTGGCCCCGCAGCCAGGGCGCGTGGGTGAACAGCCGCTGGTGCGCGGCCTCGCGCAGCGCCAGGTACAGCCGCACCTGGTCCTCGGGGATCCCCAGTCCCTCACCGAAGGCCGCCACGTTGGCCGGCAGCAGCGCCGAGCGCCCGCCCGGCGCGAGCGGGAGACCGACATCGGTGGACCCGACGACCTCGCCGGCCAGGGTGCCGATGGCCTGACCGATCTGCGTGCCGAACATCGCCCCGCCGACGCTGCGCATCATCTGCTGCATCGGACCGGCCATCTGCGACATGGCGGCGACCTGCTCAGGCGGCAGCCCCAACGCGCCCATGGGCCCACCCTCGCCGGACAGCATGCTGCCCATCGAGTCGACCACCTTTGCCGCCACGGGGTCGACCAACACCTTCCAGGCCGGCAGGGTCGCCTCGACCCACTCGGCGCGGCTCCATGCGGCAGAAGAGGCGGACGATGCGGCGAAGCCGCACACGTCGTCGAGCCACAGCTCGGCCAGGCGCATCGACTCGAGGACCGGCTCCCGGTCTGCGGTCGTCACGGACTTGTCGCCCTGCGAGGACACGACCTGCCGTGCGACGTCGCGTGCCAGGTCCCAGTTGACCGGCCCGCCCTGCCAGGACAGCAGCTGGCCGAGCTTCTGGAAGGCGGCGCCGATGTCGGCTGTCCCGCCGCCGAACAGGGCGGACAGCGGGTCGTTCGGCGCCGGGTCGCGGCCCGGGCCGTCGTCCTCGGACCCGGGGTTGAACCCGAAGGGAGGGTTGCTCACCGTGGTCTCCTCGTCTCGGTCGCAGTGCGATGTTGGCAGGATGGGCGCACCATGACCCACGTGCCTCCCACCGTAGCCACTAGTCGAACAGTCACGCGGTCCCGGTGAGTTCCGCCGAGACCGCAGTGGAGAGCCTCGTTCGCTCGGGGCGTACCCGTGCCGCGCGCCGACCGGTGATCGCGGTCACCGGCGCGGCCGACGGCGTCGGTGCCGCGGTCGCCGCCAGGTTGGTGGCCAACCCGGGGGTCGGCAAGGTCGTCGGCATCGACGGCCGCCGGGGGACCACGCCGGGCGTGACCTGGCGGGTCGTCGACGTCACCGACCCCGCGCTGGCCTCTCGGCTGGCGAAGGTTGACACCCTGGTCCACCTCGCGGTCGACACCGCGCTCGACACCGACCGCCAGGTCCAGGGCCACCGCAACGTGCGGGCGACCCAGACCGTGATCACGGCCGCCGCCGCCGCGGGCGTACGCCGCGTGGTGCTCTGGACCTCGGCGATGGTCTACGGGGCGCTGCCCGAGAACACCGTCCCGCTGGGCGAGGACGCGCCACTGCGCGCCGTCCCCGACGGGGGGCTGCTCTCGGACTGGCTGGAGATCGAGCGACTCGGCCGGCAGGCCGTCCGCAGCCACCCGGGCGTGCAGGTCACCGTGGTGCGACCCGCGACCCTGGTCGGCCCCGGCACCGACAGCGTGGTCACCCGCCACTTCGAGGCGCCGCGGCTGCTGATGGTGCGCGGCTCCCGGCCCCGCTGGCAGTTCTGCCACGTCGACGACCTCGCGGCCGCGCTGGAGAGCGCGGCGCTCGAGCGGGTGACGGGTGTCGTGACCGTCGGCTGCGAGGGGTGGATGGACCAGCAGGAGGTCGAGATGCTCTCGGGCCTGCGCCACATCGAGCTGCCCGCGACGCTGGCCTTCGGCACGGCCGAGCGGTTGCACCGCCTCGGCATCGTCCCGGCCCCGGCCAGCGACCTGCAGTACGTCGTCCACCCCTGGATCGTGTCCAGCGAACGGCTGCTCGCAGCCGGGTGGCGCCCGACGTACGACAACACGACCGTCTTCGGTCTGTTGCTCGAGCAGGTGGCCGGGCGCCACGCCATCGCCGCCCGCAGGGTCGGCAAGCGGGACGCGACCATCAGCGCGGGCGCCGCCGTGGCCGTGGTCGGAACCGCCGCACTCGTGCGGATCGCACGCAAGAAGAGGCGAGGATGAGCCCGTGAGCGACGTGATCAGGCTGCTGGAGATCCGCGAGACCCCGCTGTCGGTGGACGAGGTGTTCACGGCTGTCACCGACCCGGGAGCAGGCGGGATCGCACTGTTCGTCGGGACCGTACGTGAGCAGGACCACGACCGGGCGGTGACGGCGCTGGGCTACTCCGCGCACCCCTCGGTCGCTGACCAGCTGCGCGAGGTCGCCGAGGAGGTCGTCGCGGCGCACCCGGTGCGCGCGCTCGCAGCGGTGCACCGCGTGGGTGACCTCGCGGTTGGCGACCTGGCGGTCGTCGTGGCGGCGGCCTGCCCGCACCGTGGCGACGCGTTCGCTGCCGCCCGGATGCTCATCGACGAGCTGAAGTCACGGGTCCCGATCTGGAAGCACCAGAGCTTCCTCGACGGCGACCAGGAGTGGGTCGGCCTGCCCTGAGGCGGACGACAGGGGAGCGGCGCAGGGCCGGCTCAGGTTCAGGCGGAGTCGCGGTACTGCTCGGGCGGACGCTCGGCGGCCTGGCGGGCCTGGAAGGCGGCGACGAAGCGGCGGTGCGCCTCGAGGGTGTCGTGCGTGTCGGCGCGGGGGCGGGTACGGGTGGCCCAGGCGACCCAGCCCATGGCCAGCAGCAGGGCCACGACGGGGATGGTCAACCAGACGAGCGCAGACATGGATGGTACCTCGGCACGATGGAGCGCTGACGTGAGCGAACACCGCCAACGATAGTCGCGTCACGTCCCCGACAACCCCCGACGCGGCCGGTCGACCACCCCCCCAACTTCCCCGTCGATCATGCAGTTGTGGGGATCTTGAACGTCCGCGCAGGTCACGAGGCCGCCGATCCCTGTCGATCATGCAGGAACGGGAGAGCACTCCTAGCGTCATCCGCGTCCGCGGTTACGTAGGCTGCGCCGCATGTCCCGCCGCACCCTCACCCTCGCGGTCGCCGGCTTCCTGGTGGTCCTGCTCTCCGCGGTCGCGGCGCTGCTCCCGGTCCCCTACGTCGCGCTGCTCCCGGGCCCGGTCACCAACACCCTCGGCAAGGACGGGACCACTGACCTGATCCGCATCGAGGGCCGAAAGACCTACGCCGACGGCGGCAACCTCGACCTCGTGACGGTGTCGGTGCTCGGCGGCCCCCGTCAGCGGCTGGACCTCGTCACTGCGCTGCGTGGCTGGCTGAGCGACTCGATCGCGATCGTCCCTGAGGAGCAGGTCTTCCCGCCGGGGGAGACCGCCGACGAGGTCCGCACGCAGGACGCGCTGGACATGCGCGACTCGCAGGAGAACGCGACGACGTCGGCGCTGCGCGAGCTCGGGATCCCCGTCACGACCCGGCTGGTCGTGCAGCAGGTCGAAGACGGGTCCCCGGCCACCGGAAAGCTCAAGACGGGCGACCAGCTGCTCGAGGTGGACGGCACCAAGATCACCGGAGGTGCCCAGCTGCGCGAGCTCATCACCGATCGGTCCGCTGGCGACGCCGTGGACCTGGTCGTACGCCGCAAGGGCTCCCGGCTCACGACCACCCTCACGACCAAGGCGGCCGACGACGGTCGCGCCATCATCGGCATCACCACGCAGGACCAGGCCGACTATCCCTTCAAGGTCGAGATCTCCCTGCGTGACGTCGGAGGGCCGAGCGCCGGCCTGATGTTCGCGCTCGGCATCGTCGACAAGCTGACGCCCGGGTCTCTCACCGGCGGCGAGCACATCGCTGGTACGGGGACGATCGACGATGCCGGCCACGTCGGCCCGATCGGCGGCATCACGCAGAAGATGATCGGTGCGCAGAACGCGGGCGCGACCGTGTTCCTGTCGCCGCCGAGGAACTGCGCGGAGGCGAAGCGCACCAAGCCGTCGGGTCTGCGGCTGGTGAAGGCCAAGACCCTGGCCCAGGCCGTACGCGCGCTGGACCTGATCCGCGAAGGCCGCCCCGGCGTTCCCCGCTGCTGAGCGGGGCCCGCGGTTCAGTCCGACAGCGTCGCCGCCAGTGCGTCGGCCAGACCCGGCACCAGATCGGCTCCGGTGAGCACAGAGGTCTCGTGGTCGTGGGCGCGGGTCCGGATCGCCGTGCTGCGGGCCCCGTCGCGCAGCACGCCCACGACCAGGCGTACCTCCTGACGACCGGGGTGCTCGGCCAGCCAGCGCAGCGCGTCGCCCTCGTCCTGAGGCATCTCCTTCTCGACGTCGGCCGGGAGCATGAGGCGCTCCACCGTGACCGCTGTGCCCAGCACCTCGACCGGCCAGGTGATCCCGGCGAGCAGCTCGTCCAGCGAGGAGTGCTCGGGCAGGTCGCCCTGGTCCACCGGGGTGAGGTCCCCTGGCTCCGCGCCGGCGATCCCGAGATCGTCGGAGAGCTGCGGCTCGCGGCGCAGGAGGTCGGCGGTCTCGACGAGCGCGAACAGGCGCGCGGGCCGGTCCCAGCCCGCCTCGGCAGCGTGGCGCTCGAGGTCGAGAACGAGCTGATCCAGTCGGGAGGCCATGCGCCCGATCCTGGCCTGGCGACGCCCGGTCATGGGAACCGGCCCCCGCGCTGGGTAGTTTGGCGGCTGTGAGCTATGACCAGCCAGGCCCTGCCGTCCCTCCTCGTCGGCCCGTGATGCCGACCCGCAGTCGGGGCCGAGCGCTGCTTCCGACGCTGGTCATCCTCGGCGCGCTGCTGATCGGGTTCAGCATCTTCACCGGCTTCTACACCGACCTGCTCTGGTTCCGGTCGGTGGGTTTCGCCTCGGTGTTCACCCGCACGCTCGGTGCCAAGGCGCTGCTGTTCGTCATCGGCGGACTGCTGTTCGCGGCGGCGGTGGCGGTCAACTTCGTGGTGGCCTACCGCAACCGGCCCGCCTACCAGGCGTTGATCCCCGGCCAGCAGGAGCTCGACCGCTACCGGATGGCCGTCGACCCGTACAAGAAGGTGGTCCTCACTGTCGTCGTGACGCTGCTGGGCCTCATCGCGGGCTCGACGGCGGCGGGGGAGTGGCGCACGTTCCTGCAGTGGCGCAACGGCACGTCGTTCGGCACCAAGGACGCTCAGTTCGGCCGAGACATCTCGTTCTTCGCCTTCGACCTGCCGTGGTACCGGTTCGTCCTGGGCTTCGCCTTCGCCACGATCATCGTGTCGCTGATCGCCGCAGCCATCACGCACTACCTGTACGGCGGCCTCCGGCTGCAGGCGCTGCTCGGTGAGCGGGCCACACCGGCAGCGCGGGTGCACCTGTCGGTGTTGCTCGGCACCTTCGTGCTGCTGCGTGCCGTCGGCTACTGGCTGGACCGGTACGGGCTCGCCGTCAACGACCACCGGATCGGCAAGGCCGACTTCACCGGGCTGACCTACACCGACGTCAACGCGCTGCTGCTGGGCAAGAGCATCCTCGCGATCATCTCGCTGACGTGTGCCGTGCTGTTCTTCGCCAACGTCGTGCGACGCACCTGGCTGCTCCCGGGCATCGGCGTCGGTCTGCTCCTGCTGTCGGCGCTGCTCATCGGCGGGATCTACCCGGCACTCGTGCAGCGCTTCCAGGTCGTGCCGGCCGAGCCCGACAAGGAGGCGCCCTACATCCAGCGCAACATCGACGCGACGCGTGAGGCGTACGGCATCACCGACAAGGACGTCGAGATCACCGACTACAGCGCAGCCACGACCGCGTCACAGGAACAGCTGCGCGCCGACTCGGACACGGCGGCCAACATCCGGCTGCTCGACCCGGCCCTGCTGAGCTCGACCTTCAAGAACCTCCAGCAGTTCCGGCCGTACTACGACTTCGCCAAGTCGCTGAACGTCGACCGCTACACGATCAACGGCAAGCGCCGCGACGTCGTCACCTCGGTGCGTGAGGTGAGCCTCAATGGCCTGCCCGCAGCGCAGCGCAACTGGATCAATGACCACACCGTCTACACCCACGGGTTCGGCTTCGTCGCCGCGTTGGGTGAGGAGACCACCGACGGTGGTCGACCCTCGTTCGTGTCCAAGGACATCCCGCCGCAGGGCGACATCGCCGTCAAGCAGCCGCGGGTCTACTTCGGACAGGAGTCACCGACGTACAGCATCGTCGGCGGACCGAAGGGTTCGACGCCGCTCGAGCTGGACTTCCCCGACGACTCGGCGACCTCCGGGGTGCGCAACAACACCTACCAGGGCCCGGGCGGCGTGCCGATCGGCTCGGGGTTCCACAAGCTGCTGTTCGCCATGAAGTACCAGGAGGCCAACCTCCTGCTCTCCGACCGGATCAACTCCGACTCGAAGATCCTGTTCACCCGCGGGCCGAAGGAGCGGGTGGAGAAGGCCGCGCCGTGGCTGAGCCTGGACGGTGACCCCTACCCGGCAGTCGTGAACGGTCGCATCCTGTGGATCGTTGACGGCTACACCACCAGCAACGGCTACCCCTACTCCACGCGCAGCACCCTCGAGGACGTCACCGCCGACTCGCGGACGACGCAGTCGACGGCGCTGGTCGCCCCCGTGCAGCGCGTGAACTACATTCGCAACTCGGTGAAGGCCACGGTCGACGCCTACAGCGGCAAGGTCACGCTGTACGAGTGGGACGAGGCCGATCCTGTCCTCAAGACCTGGCGCAAGGCGTTCCCGGGCACGGTCAAGAACCGCTCGGCCATCAGCCCCGAGCTGGAGTCGCACCTGCGCTACCCGGAGGACCTGTTCAAGGTGCAGCGGACGCTGCTCGCGAACTACCACGTGACCACGCCGCAGACGTTCTACAACGGCTCGGACTTCTGGCGGGTCCCGGTCGACCCGACCCAGGCAAACGCCGGACTTCAGCCGCCGTACTACCTGACCCTGCGGATGCCCGGGCAGGACAAGCCGTCCTTCTCGCTGACGTCGACCTATGTCCCGACTGGTGACCGCAACAACCTGGCGGCCTTCGTTGCCGTCGATGCCGATCCTGGGCCGGACTACGGGAAGTTCCGGGTGCTTCAGCTGCCTCGGTCGTTGCAGATCAACGGCCCGTCGCAGGTGCAGAACCAGCTCGAGTCCGACGACGTGATCGCCGAGGAGATCAACATCCTCAAGCGCGGCACCATCGTCAAGAACGGCAACCTGCTGACCCTCCCGGTCGGCGGTGGCTTGCTCTATGTCGAACCTGTGTACGTGCAGGCCGACGCGGCCACGTCGTTCCCTTTGCTGCGCAAGGTGCTGGTGTCCTTCGGCAACGACGTGGCCTTCGAGGACACGCTGCCGCAGGCGCTGGACTCGCTCTTCGCCAGCCAAGGGGTCGATCCCGGCATCCCGACCGATCCAGGGACACCGACGACGCCGCCGACCGGTCAGCCCGGCGGGGGTGACAACGCAGCCCTGGCCACGGCACTCGCTGATGCGCAGAAGGCGATCCAGGACTCGCAGAAGGCGTTGCAGGACGGGGACTTCACGGCGTACGGCAAGGCACAGGCGGCGCTGCAGGAGGCGATCACCCGCGCCGTCGCAGCCGACCAGTCCACCGGCGCAACGGCGTCGCCGTCCGCATCGCCGAGCCCATCACCGTCGGGCAAGGCATCTCCGTCGGACGCAGCGTCTCCGTCGCCGTAGCGACCGGAGTCAGACCAGGTCGAGGCGGTAGCTCGCGCCGTCGCGGCGGAAGCCGAGGCGGTCGTAGTACGGCGCGACCATCCCGGGTGGGCTGAGGATGCTGCTGTAGCCGTGCTCGCGGAACAGGCCGCTGCGCTGGTAGACGAACTCGCCGGGAGAGAAGTCGCGGAAGCGCGGCGTCACGTAGTCCAGCTCGACCTGCGCGACCCCGTTCCCTGCATCTCGGACCAGCACGACACCGATGGTCTCGTCGCCGCTGAGGACGAGGAACGCGGTGCGGTCCGGGACGTCGCCGTCGGCCCAGGACACGTCGGGGAAGAACTCGCGGATGTCGCGCTCGTGGACCCGCAGGACGTGGTGGAGGTACGCGTCGTCCTGGCGGACCTCGAGCACCTCGTAGGCCGACACGTCGTGCCGGTGCCGGCTGAGCTTGATGACGAACCAGATGTTGATGCCGGCCAGCACGAGGTTCATCGCGACCATCGGCCAGATCCCCAGCAGCGCGTTGAAGACCACGAGGATGATCGACGCGGCGAGGTTGAGCAGCCGGAAGCGCAGCACTCTGGCCTGCAGCAGTGAGTAGACGAGCAGGGCGGACCCGGCCCAGCCCAACGCGTCCAGCCAGCTCACGCGGCCAGAGCCTAGAGGTACGCGCTCCCGGGGACGGCTGGTTGCCGGCGCGGCGTTGATTTGCGGGTCCTCCCCGCGCTGACGTAGAGTTTCCTCCGCGACGCGGGGTGGAGCAGCTCGGTAGCTCGCTGGGCTCATAACCCAGAGGTCGCAGGTTCAAATCCTGCCCCCGCTACCAACGTTTCCGCAGGTCAGGGGCATGATCACCGATCATGTCCCTGATTGCATGTAGGCAGAATGTCGGCAAACCTGCCGACATTTTGGCACGGCCAAAGTGTGCAGTCCCGGTAGATGGTGGACACATCGGTTCCGCCTCCTGGGTGACATGTCTGGACGCGGTTCCGGTTCCTGGGCGACACCAGTTCCGGTAGGTGGGTGACACCCAGCCTGCTGTTGATCTCTGGTCCCGGTGGTTCTTCGGTGGTCTCACGACCGCGGAAGGGGCTGGGCATGCTGATGGAGCTGGGTGTGGTGGAGCAGCGGTATCGGGCGGTGCTGGAGGTTCTGGACGGGGCCGAGGTGACCGATGTGGCGCGCCGGTATGGGGTGGCTCGCCAGACGTTGCACGGGTGGCTGCGCCGCTATGCGGGCGAGGGTGGGATCGCGAACCTGGCTGATCGCTCGAGCCGGCCGAGTTCGTGTCCGCACCAGATGCCGGCAGTGGTGGAGGCCCGGGTGCTGGCGATCCGTGGCGCGCATCCAGGGTGGGGGCCGTCACGGATCGCCCATCAGCTGCTGCGGGAGGGCGTGGACCCGGTGCCGGGCCGGTCCTCGATCTACCGGGCTCTGGTGCGTCATCAGGTGATCGACCCGACTCGGCGACGCCGGCGGCGGGCGGACTACCGCCGCTGGGAACGGGGCCGGTCGATGGAGCTGTGGCAGATGGACGTGATGGGCCGGGTGCTGCTGGCCGACGGGGCGGAGGTGAAGGTGGTGACCGGGATCGATGACCACTCCCGGTTCGTGGTCTGCGCGAGGGTGGTGGCCCGGGCCACCGCCCGCCCGGTATGTGACGCGCTGTCGGGGGCGCTGACCCGCCATGGGGTGCCCGGGCAGATCCTGACCGACAACGGGAAGGTGTTCACCGCCCGGTTCGGGCTCGGCCCGGGACCGGTGATGTTCGATCGGATCTGCGCGGAGAACGGGATCCGGCACCTGCTCACCGCCCCCTATTCGCCGACCACGACGGGGAAGGTGGAACGACTGCACAAGACGATGCGGGCCGAGTTCTTCAACGACCACCAGCGCGAGTTCGCCACGATCGCCGAGTTGCAGGGCGCGCTGGACAGTTGGGTGGCGGAGTACAACACCGAGCGGCCGCATCAGTCCTGCGGTGGCCGGCCGCCGGCCGAGCGGTTCGCTCTGGCGGAGCGCTCGATCGTCGCGGTAGAGGTCGACGAGGAACCTGTCCGGGCTTCTCGAGCGCACGACGTTGACCGGCCGGCGGGGGTGAGCCGGTGGGTGAATACCCGCGGCATGATCTCGTTGGCGGGGTTCCCGTACTCGGTGGGGGCGACGTTCTCCGGTGAGCCGGTGGAGGCGGTCGTGACCGGTGGGCTGGTGCAGATCCTGCACCGCGGGGTGCTGGTCGCCACCCATGCGCAACGAGTTCGCCCGGACCAGGCCGACCGCGGGCCGCGAGCGCCGCGGGTGCCGACCCAAAGGCGCGCCAGGGACGCCACGATTGGGCTGACCGTGACCCGCAAGGCCGACCACAACGGCTCGGTCTCCTTCGCCGGGGTGATGTATCGGGCGGGGCGTGCCTGGCGCGGACAGAGTCTGCAGGTGTCGATCGTGGCCGGGTCGGTGCAGCTGGCATTCGAGGGCCGGGTGGTGCGGGTGCACCCGATCCGTCACGACCGGGTCAAGGAGCTCGGCGCCTTCGCCACCCCCAACGGCCGGCCTCGCAAGGTCACCTCGGCGTGACGATCATGTCGCCCACCTACCGGAGCCGATCTGTCGCGCGGGTACCGGAGATTGACAGAATCGAGTATTGCTCCATGGCGGGCCGCAGGTGCCTGGACGCATGTGGCTGAACGTCCCACATGAGACGTTCGAGACCCGACAGTGCCGGCGCTACAGCGCACGTGTCTGGCTACCGAACTACTCGGTCCGATGCATGAGTCACATGGTGGCGCCCCGCCGGCGGCCGGAGTCGTGACTGGACACCTGACTGGGATGCGTCCGCGATTCGAAGCAGAATGGAGCGCGTGCTGAGCGCCACCGTCATCACCCGCCACTATCTCGCGAGCGAGTACCTCTGGATCGCTGGGGAGAACGCCCGACGATGCCGTGACCTGGAGGACGAGTACGCGCAGGTACCGGGCCACCAAGGCACTCACCCGCGGCACAGGGCGTTCGCAATCATGACGGTCATGTCGGCAGTCGGCTTCCTCGAGGCCCTCGTCAATGAAATCTACGCGGACGCCGGTGACCCCAGTCCGGGCCGAGCCGACCCCCTGAGTGCGCCGTGCCGAGAGCTGATGGCCGAGTACTGGCGTGATGCCGACCGCAGCGCCAGTGCTCTGACCAAATATCAGATGGCCCTGCTCTTCGCCGGAAGAACCCGGTTTGACAAAGGCGCCGCTCTCTACCAAGGCGCCAACGCTCTGATATCGATGCGCAATGCCCTCGTGCACTTCAAGCCGTCCTGGCATGACGACCTTGATCCGGCTGGTCTCGAGAAGATTCTTCCGACGTTCTTCGGCAAGAGCGCCTTGCTTTCGGCGGCTGACGGATCGCCATGGCTGATCTGGGCCCTTGCCGCACCGGGCGCAGAGTGGGCACAGGCGACGGCGAGAACGTTCGCTGATGCGTGGATGGGTTGTATGGGGCTTGAACGGATGTACGAGGTCGACATGAAGGGCTTCGATGACCAGATCGCAACAGTCGGTCTCTAGCTGGTCTGGGGTTGGTCCTCAACGCGCCACTGTGCTCAAGAACGCACCTTGGTGAGTAGAACTGGCATCACCGTTCGTTCAGCGATATGAGCGGACGTTGCTTGAGCCCGGACGGGGGGGCCATCCGACAACGCTGGAGGCTCGACGCTCGCATCCACCATACGAACAGCGGAGACCGCCGCTTACCCGCCGGGCGTTTGGCGGGCGCTACCTTCTGAAGTTAGCTACGTGAGGACAGCAGCCACCCGGTCGAGCAAGGCAACGAACTTGGTGGCGTCGGACTGCTTGATCTGGATGCGCTGTCCCGTCTGCTGGGGCCAATCGGGCAGACGGTCGAGGAATCTGGAGTCCACGATCCCCGCGTTGTGCACGAGGACGTGCCGCATCGCGGCCATCTGAATCAGGTGTTCCCAGTCGCCCGTCCCGACCAGGGCGGGCAGATCGACGCCCAAGTGCTCGCGGTACAGGTCAGCGGCGTCGCCCAGGCGCTGGAAGACGTTGCCCTTTCCCTGCAATGAGATGTCTCGAGCGTTGGCCTCAAATCGAGCCTTCAAGAAGGTCTCCAGCGCCCCGAACCCGTCCTTGATGGTGTTCTCGTAGTTCGTCCCGAGGACACCACCTTCCGCCAATTCGCGCTTGACCTCCTGTGGCAGGGCGTCGAGCGCGGCTAGACCGTCACGATGCATCCGAATGAGTTCGCCGAATTGCTGCACCGGGGCGAGCTGGCCGCAGTTCGGGCAGTAGATCGCAAGTCCGTAGACAGCAACGACCTCCTCGCACACTTGGCACTGCATCGTTCGCCGGGTCTCCTCGACTTCGCGCGGGTCCGGCAGGCTACGGCGACGCGGGGGACTTGCCCGCTTGAACTCGATGCTGATCCCCGATCCTCGAGAGGAGGACCGACTCCGCCCGCCGAACGCCTTGCCGAGCATGTCGTCGAGCATGCTCGCGGCGTATTGCTCCGCTGCCGCAGTGGCTGCTGCCATCAGCCGCGCGTGCTGTTCCGGGGCGAAGTCCCATAGGTCTGCGGCGTACCCGCAGTACGCGCAGTAGAGAAGTGTGTCCCCCGTCTCCGCATCGGGACTTTGGTCGTCGACGCGCTTCTGCGTCACCTCAATCTTGAAGAAGTGGTCCTCCGGATGCTCCGGGCAGCGCATGGGCCAAAGCCCGTCCTCGCCGACCGGCATGGCAACGCCGAGCCGGAAGCCGGATCGATCCCGGCTCTCCAAATGCACTCCCTCCGGAAGCCGCCGCTCCCAATCACGTGTACTCACACCTCGGAGAGTACGAGCTCCCACGGACATCTCAAGCGGTTGGAGCTGGCACTACCGCTCGGTCCGACTGCCGGCATCTGCGGCCAACACAGCCGGTATATGCCCCAGTCAGCCGTACGGTCCGAGGATGCGAGCACCGAAGCCGACCGGCCAACCAATGGACCTGGCAGAACTTCCGCAGTACTGGCAGGTGCTCGCCCAGCTGTTCAGCGACATCGAGCGACTCCCGCCGCTCGCAGGAAGCACCACGCTGTCCGCGCGCGCGTTCGACGAGTCGCAAACCGCTGGCCGCCGCACCTACATGGGTGTCGACAGGTACCTGAGCGTCGCCCGCGACAACCACGAGGCGTTACTCGCGCTGCTCGAGCATCACGGCGCCACGTTGTGGGCGCCGTGGAGCCTGCTCCGGCCGACCTTCGAGTCCGCCTTCTACGCGGCCTGGATTCTCGACCCGACGGAAGGTAAGGAACGCCGCTCCCGCGGTCTGCGCGTCGAGGTGCGCGACGCCTACGAGCAGCGCAACCACCGGCGCTCGTTCCGGGACATCCCTGAGGTTCGTGACCTCATCGACGCCGAGGAGAGGCGCATCGACGTCGGCTCGATGAGCACC
>JBBRVU010000058.1:0-21242 GCA_038246575.1 Actinomycetes bacterium
GATTTGCGGGCCCCCGACCGCTGCCGTAGAGTCGACGCTGCGACGCGGGGTGGAGCAGCTCGGTAGCTCGCTGGGCTCATAACCCAGAGGTCGCAGGTTCAAATCCTGCCCCCGCTACCACCGTAAGTGCAGGTCGAGGGCCATGATCATTGATCATGGCCCTCGTGCTGTGTGGGCATGATGTGGGCAGAGCTCAGCGCCGTTGAACGCCTGCGCCATCGCTGCGGTGCATGGCGGAGACGGAGGAGGACGTCGCCGGACACCGGCGGATCGAACGTGTCGGGACCACGACCACTGCAGACGTGACCTCTGGGTCGCGACCCAGAGGTCCCCGGGAGTACGCGGTGTGGGTGCGGTTGTAGATGCCGGTCTCGGGCGCGACGCCGAGCAGGGTGCGCAGCATCGGGTGCTGCTGCTCCATGGCCTTCTGCAGGTGATGATCGGCGGTCAGCACGGCCTCGCAGATCAGCGCCTCGGCTCCGGCCGGGACGGCGCGGCGGGTGATGAACCGGGCCAGCCACTCGCGGCGGACGACCTCGGCGGACCACCCCTTGTTTTTGGCGATCACCGTGCGGCGCTCGGCGGCCTTGGCCTCCCGCGCGGCCTCGTCGTCGGGCTGGTCGGTGGTCGCGCCGGTCGAGCGGCCGCCGGTGCCGTCGTACTGGTGGCGCAGCCCGGCTGCGGTCGGGTCGGTGCACACCCAGACGGGGACGTAGACCAGGCGGGCGTCCTGCTCGTCGGCCTCGTCCTCGTCGGCTCCCTCGTCGCTGTCGGTGTTGTCGCCGGGGTACTCCCATTCGGTGGTGACCACCACGCCGCGCCGGGCAGGGTCGGCCACTGGTCCTCGGGGACCGGCCCGCCGGACGCGTCGCGCAGGTTCTCGATGCTGACCCGCCGCAGGTCGCTCGGGGCATCCTCGGGGGCCAGGGCTGGCAGGCCATCGGCGCGCAGCCGCTCGGCCTCGGCGCGCAGCGCCGCCCGCTCGGCCCGCTGGTCGCGCAACCGCTGCGCGGTGTGCTCGATGCTGTGGTTCCACGCCTGGGCGCGGGTCAGGGCCTCGACAGCCTCGGGGTCGTCCTCGAACTCCGCGAACGCTGCGGCCTGCTCGAGGCTCAGGCCCTGCTCGTCCATCCGGGTCCGGGTCGCCGCGTTGCCGACCACGGCCAGCGCCGCGTTGACGGTGGTGCGCTTGATCGCGGTGCGCTTGGCGATCTGCGCGGCCGACACCCCGAGCAGGGCCAGCTGCTCCACGCTGTCGCGGACCTCGGCCGAGCATCGCCGCGCGGTGCAGGTTCTCGCTCAGCTGGTCGGTGATCCGGTCGGCATCGGCGGGCCGGTCGATGATCCGCACCGACACGGTGCCGGTCGGGGTGCCGACCGACACCGCCGTTAGGGTGCGCCGCTGGCCACGGGCCACGACCAGGCCGCCGTCCTCGTCCACCCACGCGGTGACCGGCTCCAGCACGCCCCGGGCCTTGATGGAGGCAGCGAAATCCTTGGCGGTGGCCTGGGTGTCCAGGCGCACGTTCGCGCCGATCCGCAGCGCGGCGGGGTCGAGGTCGTAGCCTGGCCGACGACGGCGGCGGCGGTGGTCTCGGTGGTGGTGCTTGCCTTGCTCATGCGCTCTCCCTCAGTAGAACAAATGGAACGAACAAGAACCATTTTCCCGTTACGCAGCAACGGATTGGGGGACGCCCGGGAACCTGTGGACAACCCACGGCGGCCCATGCGGGCGACGGGCTGTCGCCGGGTGAGGGCCGCGTCGGACGAGCCGGGGAGGGGGGCATCCGCCAGACTCGTCACGGGCCTCGCCCGCGCTCAGGGCCCCGCGGGTGCATCCGGGTAGGTGTTAGGCGCTAGCCGCTCCCCGCGCGCCAAGCTCGCCGTGCCGCTGTCGGCCCCGTGTCGAGCGACGCCGGCGGCGGCGCGGACGGTAGAACAGAGACCGTGGAATCCGGGAGGTCGGCGGTGGCTGGCGACAAGACCGAGCGGGCCGGGACCTACTGGGACCCTCAGACCTGGGAGCTCGCGCGCTCCGCGTACGTCGCGGACCTCAACACCGACCCCGGCTGCCCCGACTCGTTCGTGGGCTGGCTGCACCGGGCGCTCGAGCGGCACGCCGCCCGCACCCCCACCGGCCGGGCCCGGCTCGGGATCCGGCAGCCGCAGCGGCGCCGCGCCGGGCAGGGCCGCACCTACATGCATCCGGTGAAGGTGTCCACCCTCGAGCTCGTCGACGACGCGATCGTGGCCGACCGGCGCGACGGCGACCGGGTGCTGAGCCGGTCCGGCTTCGTGCACGCTGTTCCAGTCGTTCCGCACCGCCGAGATCTCGCTGCTGGTCATGTCGAAGGTCGCCAACTTCTCGATCGACCTGCCGGAGGCCGCCGTGGCGATCCAGGTGTCCGGCACGTTCGGCTCGCGGCAGGAGGAGGCGCAGCGGCTGGGCCGGGTGCTGCGGCCCAAGGCCGACGGGCGCACCGCCCGGTTCTATGCGGTGACCGCCCGGGACACCGTCGACCAGGACTTCGCCGCGCACCGCCAGCGGTTCCTGGCCGAGCAGGGCTACGCCTACCGGATCGTCGACGCCGACGACCTTCCTACTCTCGACGCCACCTGAACAGGCGGCCGCGCCGCGCTCGCGCCGGGCCGGTCTGGCACCATCGTCCTGGTGGAGCGGAGGCAGGCGTGCCCGACCAGCTGAGCCGGCTCGGTGCCGAGGAGCGGGCCGTGGTCGAGGTCGTCGCGGACTTCGTCGAGCGCGAGGTGCGCCCCGTCGTACGTGACCTCGAGCACTCCGACACCTACCCCGCGTCACAGATCGACGCGATGAAGCAGCTCGGCTGCTTCGGGTTGGCGGTCCCCCTACCGCACGGCGAGGCGAGCGTGTCCACCGCCTGCTACGCCCTGGTCACCGAGGAGCTGGCCCGCGGCTGGATGAGCCTGGCCGGCGCGATCGGCGGCCACACGGTGGTCAGCCACCTCCTCACCCGCTTCGGGACCCCCGAGCAGCAACAGCGTCACCTGCCTCGGATGGCCACCGGGGAGCTGCGGGCCACCATGGCGCTGACCGAGGCGGGCGGCGGCTCCGACCTGCAGGCGATGCGCACGGTGGCGCGCCGCGACGGCGCGGGGTACGTCGTCGACGGCGCGAAGATGTGGATCTCCAACGCGCGCCGCTCCGGGCTGGTCGCGCTGTTGTGCAAGACCGATCCGGAGGCCGAGCCGAGGCACCGCGGCATGAGCATCCTGCTGGTCGAGCCGCAGCACGGCTACCAGGTGTCCAAGAACCTGCCCAAGCTGGGCTACAAGGGCATCGAGTCCTGCGAGGTTCTCTTCGACGGCGTGCGCGTGCCCGCCGACGCGCTGCTCGGCGGCGAGGAGGGCCGCGGCTTCGCGCAGATGATGCGCGGCCTCGAGGTGGGCCGGATCAACGTGGCGGCCCGTGCGGTCGGCGTCGCCCGGGCGGCGTACGAGGACGCGCTGCGCTACGCGCAGCAGCGTGAGGCGTTCGGCAGACCCATCTGGGAGCACGAGTCCATCGGCAACTACCTGGCCGACATGGCCACTCGCATCGCCGCGTCCCGGCTGCTCACCCTGGATGCCGCCCACTGCATCGACCTCGGAGAGCGGGCCGACCTCGAGGCCGGGATGGCCAAGCTCTTCGCGTCCGAGACCTGCATGCAGGTGACCCTGGACGCCATGCGGGTCCACGGTGGCAACGGCTACTCGACCGAGCTCGACCTGGAGCGCTACTTCCGCGACGCGCCGCTGATGATCCTGGGCGAGGGCACCAACGAGATCCAACGGGCGCTGATCACCCGCCAGCTGGTCGCCCGCCAGACCGCGACCAGGTGACCGGCCCACGGCGGCGGTCGACCCAAGACGCCGGGACCCGCCAGGCCAGCCGGGTCCTGTTCGTCGCGGGGTTCCTCACCTTCACGATGATCTACGTCGCCCAGGGCCTGCTGCCCGCGGTCAGCGCCGACTTCGGTGTCTCGCCGGCATCGGCCAGCCTGACGCTCTCGCTGACCACGCTGCCGCTCGCCGTCGCGCTCGTGGTTGCCGCCTCGTGGTCGGAGGGCCACGGCCGACGAGGACTGGTCGTGGCCGCCCTGCTCGGCGGGGGCGCGCTGACGCTGGCCGGCGCGGCAAGCCCGAACTTCCCGACCCTGCTCGCCGTACGCATCCTCACTGGCCTGGCCCTGGCCGGCCTGCCCGCCGTGGCCATGGCCTACGTCGCGGAAGAGGTCCCGTCGGGCAGCCTGGGCCGCGCCATGGGCCTCTACATCAGCGGCACCGGCCTCGGCGGGATGGCCGGCCGGTTGACCGGGGGCCTGCTCGGGGGGGCGCTGTCCTGGCGCTGGGCCCTCGCGGCGGTCGGGCTCACCGGGCTGCTCGGCGGGCTCTGGGTGGCTCGCCGGCTGCCCTCCTCGCGCAACTTCCGGCCGGACCCGGTCGGCCTGCCCGGTCGGCTGCGTGCCCTGCGCACCACCCTGCGCGACCCCGTGCTGCTCGGGCTGGCCGCGTGCGGGTTCGTCCTGATGGGCTGCGTGGTCTCGTTCTACAACTACCTGCAGTACCGCCTCGCTCGGCCGCCGTTCGACCTCGAGCCGTCAGTGGTCGCGCTGGTCTTCCTTCTCTACCTGTTCGGGACCGTCGGCGCGAACTACCTGGGCCGCGCCACCGACCGGCGCGGCCGGCGCAGCGTCCTGCAGGTCGGCCTGGCCGTCATGGTCGGCGGGGCGCTGCTCAGCCTGCCCGACAACCTGGCCCTGGTCCTCGTCGGCGCCGCGGCCCTCACGTTCGGGTTCTTCGGCTCGCACGCGGTGGCCAGCGGCTGGGTCGGCGGTCTCAGCAGCCGGGGCCGGGCCCAGACCTCGGCCCTGTACCTGTTCGCCTACCACGTCGGATCAGCGGTCGTGGGCTTCGTCGGCGGGATCCTGTACGGCGAGCACGGTTGGGCCGGCGAGGTCGCTACCGTGCTGGTCCTGCTGGCGGTAGCGGTGCTGGTGACGCTGCGGCTGCCCCGAGCGGCCGGCCACACCGAGCCACCGGTCGCCGCCTGAGGGCGGTGTGAACGATTGCCAAACCCGCGGCGTGGCGATATACACGTGGGGATTCCGGGCAGACCCGAGGTCAGATCCCCGATGGGAGAGGCGCCGTCGCCGTGCCAACTGTCCAGCCCAAGCCGCTCACCGTGCTCGTCACCGCCGCCGTCCTGGTCGCTTCTGCACTTGCCGGGTGCGGCTCGAAGGGTGCGTCAGGGGGCGGTGGTTCCGGCGGCGACACGCTCACCATCGGCGCGTCCCTCTCGCTCACCGGCCAACTGGCCCGCGAGGGGCAGCTGACGAAAGAGGGCTACCAGCTCTGCCAGGAGAAGGTGAACGCCGCCGGCGGTGTCCCGGTGGGCGGCAAGAAGCTCAAGCTGGACATCAAGTTCCAGGACGACACGTCGGCACCGGACACCGCCGCACAGCTCGTCGACCAGTTCAACGACAAGGGCACCAAGCTGATCCTCGCGTCCTACGGATCCGCGAACACCGAGGCGCAGGCCGCCGTCATCGAGCGTAACGGCCAGCTGATGCTCGACTCGGCGGGAGCCGATGACAAGATCTTCCAGAAGGGGTACCAGCGGACCTTCGCCGTGCTGTCCCCGGCCACGGCGTACGCCGCCTCGATCGTCCAGGCGATCGCCGAGCTGGCCCAGCCGGCGCCGAAGACCATTGCGTTCCTCTCGGCCGACGACGGGTTCTCCAAGACGGTCACCCAGGGCGGGATCGCCGAGGCCGAGAAGCAGGGCATGTCGGTCGTGGGCGAGGAGTACTTCCCGGCCGGGGCGACCGACGTGAGCTCGGCGCTGACGAAGGTCAAGGGCAAGCACCCGGACGTCATCATCGGGTCGGTGCACCTGGAAGAGGGCGTGGCCATCATCAAGCAGGCCCACGAGCTGAACGTCGTACCAGCCGGCGGTTTCGGCGAGACCGTCGCACCGCCGACTCCCGACTTCGCGGATACGCTCGGCGACCAGGCAGAGAACGTGCTCGGGTCCAGCCAGTGGACCGTCACCACCAAGGGCAAGGACAAGTACTTCGGGACCGCCCAGGACTACGCCAAGGATCTCGAGTCGAAGTACGGCCACCCGCCCGACTACCACGACGCCGAGGCCAGCGCGGCCTGCCTGGCACTGGTTCTCGGTGTGGAGAAGGCCGGCTCGACCGACGTCGACAAGGTCAGGGACGCGGTCGCCGGGCTGGACAGCGAGTCGTTCTTCGGGCAGCTGAAGTTCAACGAGAAGGGCCAGAACGTCTACAAGCCGATGTCGGTGATCCAGGTGCAGGGTGGCAAGCCGGTCACGGTGTGGCCGACCGACTCCGCAGAGGCCAAGATGATCTGGCCCGGCACCGGAACGTGACAGCACTTCTGCAGGCCACGTTGTACGGCCTGCTGCAGGGGGGTCTGCTCGGCCTGGTCGCGGTCGGCTTCTCCCTGGTCTGGGGTGTGATGAACGTCGTCAACCTCGCCCACGGCGCGTTCGTCATCCTCGGCGCCTATATAGCCTGGGAGCTGAACGACGTCGCGGGTGTCGACCCGTTCCTCGGGATGCTCGTGGCCGCGGCCGTGCTCTTCGTCGTGGGCTACGCGCTGCAGCGGGGCTTGATCAACCTGGTGATCAACGCACCGATCTTCATCACGTTGCTGCTCACCTTCGGGCTCGACCTGTTGCTCGTGCAGGGCATGAACATCGTGTTCACCGCCAACTACCGCAGCATCAAGACGTCGTATGCCGATGACAGCATCGCGCTCGGCGACGTCCGGCTGCCGATCGGGCGGATGCTCGCGTTCTGCGTCGCGGTGGCCGTGACCCTCCTGCTCGTAGCGACGGTGCAGCGGACCCGCACTGGCCTGTCCATCGTGGCCACCGGCATGGACCGCGGCGCGGCCCGGCTGATGGGGATCAGGGCCCGGCACGTCTACGCGCTCACGTTCGGCCTGGCAGCTGCGCTTGCCGGGCTGGCCGGCGCGATGGTCGCCACGGTGGGCACGTTCAACCCGGCGGCGGCCGGCGGGTTCACCCTGCTCTCCTTCGTGATCGCCGTGCTGGGCGGCCTCGGGAACATGTACGGCGCGCTCGTCGGCGGCCTCGTCATCGGCCTGGTGGAGGCCTGGGCCGGCCAGTACCTGTCCGGCACCTGGGTCAACGCCCTGGCGTTCCTCGTCCTCGTCGTGGTGCTGATCTTCCGGCCGACCGGCCTGGTCGGCAAGGCGTTCTACGCCGCTCGGGTCGAGGTCTGATGTCCAGCCAGGCCACCGCCGCCGAAGCCACCGGGGCCGCGGCGACGTCGCAGCGCCCGGCGTGGCGGCGCACGGCGCCGTGGGGTGCCGGCGTACTCGCCGTGATTGCCTGCTTCGGGCTGCAGACCCAGCTCTACAGCGGCCAGGAACGCACGGTCACCACCATCTTCATGTTCGTCGCGCTGGCTTCGGCCTGGAACCTGATCGGCGGCTTCGCGGGGTACGCCTGCTTCGGCCAGGTCGTGTTCTTCGGGCTCGGCGGCTACACGACCGCCGTGCTGATGGTCCATGCGCACGTCGACTTCTGGATCTCGATGGTGCTCAGCGGCATCGGTGCCGCGGTCTTCGGCGCGCTGATCGGGCTGCCCCTGCTGCGGCTGCGGGGCCACTACTTCGCGATCGCCACCCTCGGCGTTGCCGAAGGTACCCGCGAGGTCGTCACCAACCTGCCCGGCCTCACCGGCGGCGGCGCCGGCATCACCCTTCCGACGGTCGGCGCCGAGGCGGTGACCAAGTACCTCGGCAACGACGGCTTCTACCTGCTGTTCCTCATGCTGGCCGCGTTCGCCGTACTCGTCGGCGCCCTGGTGTCGCGCAGCAAGTTCGGCTTCGCGCTGCGGGCGATCCACCAGGACGAGGACGCCGCCGCGGCCCTGGGCATCAACACGACCCGGACCAAGGTGCTGACGTTCGCACTGTCCGGCTTCGTGACCGGGCTGGTGGGAGCGGCCTACGCCTTCCAACAGGTGACGATCTTCCCCCAGCGCCTGTTCGAGGTGGAGATCACCGTGCTCATGGTAGTCATGGTGGTCATCGGCGGCAGCGGAACCGTGCTGGGGCCGATCGTCGGTGCCGTCGGGCTCCAGTACCTCTCCGAGTTCCTGCGCCGGAACTACACCGACCTGCACACCCTCATCCTCGGCGCGATCATCATCGTGGTCGTCGTCCTGCTGCCGCAGGGGATCGTCAACTACCTGCGGGATGGTGTCCGGGCTCGGGAGTTCTCGCTGCTCGCCAACGTGCGGCGGTACCGGCTGTGAGCGACGGCCGGGCGCCCGCGCGAGGCGACGAGCGGGCGGCCCGTGCGCCGGTCCTGGAGACCCGCGACCTGGGTCGCCGCTTCGGGGGCCTGCACGCCGTTGCCGGCGTGTCGTTCAGCGTGCCAGAGGGCGAGGTGCTCGGCGTGATCGGGCCGAACGGCGCCGGGAAGAGCACCTTCATCAATCTAGTCACCGGGCACATCCGGCCGACGTCCGGCCGGGTCCTGATCGACGGCCGGGACCTGACGGGCGCCAAGCCGTGGACCGTCGCAGGGGCACGGGTCGCCCGCACCTTCCAGATCGTCAAGCCGTTCCGCGGGATGTCGGTGCGCGAGAACGTCGTCGTGGGACTGCTGCACGGCCCGGAACGCGCCCGCACGATGTCCGGTGCCCGCTCGACTGCCGACGAGATGCTCGCCCGGGTGGGACTGGCGCAGCACGCGGACCGCTCGCCCGGCGAGCTCACCGTCGCCGACGCCCGCCGACTGGAGTTCGCCAAGGCACTGGCCTTGCGACCCCGGTTGCTGTTGCTGGACGAGGTGATGGCCGGGCTTCGGCCCGCCGAGATCGAGCCCAGCCTCGAGCTGATCCGCGAGCTCAAGGGCCAGGGCGTGACGATCGTCGTGGTCGAGCACGTGATGCGCGCGATCGTCGCGGTCAGCGACCGGGTGCTGGTGCTCCACCAGGGCAAGGTGCTGACCGTGGGAGCGCCGAAGGACGTGCTGTCCGACTCCCGGGTCATCGAGGCCTACCTCGGGAAGCGTTACGCCAAGCGCCAGGAAGGCAGGGCCTGATGCTCGAGGTGACCGGTCTCGGGGCCGGCTACGGCCGGGTCCAGGTGCTCTGGGAGGCCGACCTGTCCGTGGGCGACAACGAGATCGTCGCCCTGGTCGGGCCCAACGGGGCCGGCAAGACGACGATGCTGCGTGCCGTCTCGGGCATCGTCCCCGTGCGCTCGGGTGCGGTCACGTTCGACGGGGCAGCGCTCGCCGGGAAGTCCATCGAGCAGATCGTCGCCCTCGGCATCGCGCACGTCCCGGAGGGCCGGCGGCTGTTCTCTGGGCTGACGGTGCGGGACAACCTCCGGCTCGGCGGCTGGGTCGGTGACAACCGGGACAGCAACCGGGACATCGACCGGGTGGTCGAGCTGTTCCCGGCGTTGGGCGAGCGGATCAAGCAGGTCACCGGCAACATGTCCGGCGGGGAGCAGCAGATGTGCGCCATCGCGCGCGGCCTGATGAGCCAGCCGAAGCTGATCATGATCGACGAGCTGTCCCTCGGGCTGGCCCCGGTGATCGTCGACGAGATCCTCGACCGCCTGCCCGGGATCGCCGAGTCCGGCACGGCGGTGCTGCTCGTCGAGCAGGACGTCGACGCCGCCCTCACCATCGCGTCCCGGGCCTACGTCCTGGAGACCGGCCGGGTGGTGCTGTCGGGGGAGTCCGAGGCGCTGCTGAACGACGAGCGGGTGCAGCAGTCCTACCTCGGCGTGGGTTGACACGGCCTGCGCGAGCGCGTGCTCAGGCGTGCGTCGCGGCATCGACGTCCTGCAAGCCGAGCAGCTCGACCGAGCGCTCCCGCATCTCGACCTTGCGGATCTTGCCGGTCACCGTCATCGGGAACTCGTCCACCACCTGCACGTAGCGCGGCACCTTGTAGTGCGCGAGCTTGCCAGCACAGAACGCCTTCACCGCCGCCGCGTCGAGCGGCTCGGCCCCCTCACGCATCCGGACCCAGGCGCAGAGCTCCTCGCCGTACTTCGCGTCCGGGACGCCGACCACCTGCACGTCGGCGATGTCGGGGTGGGTGTAGAGGAACTCCTCGATCTCGCGCGGGTAGACGTTCTCGCCGCCGCGGATGACCAGGTCCTTGATCCGGCCGACGATGTTGAGGTAGCCGTCGGCGTCCATCGTGGCCAGGTCGCCGGTGTGCATCCAGCCGGCGCCGTCGAGCACCTCGGCGGTCTTCGCGGGCTCGTCCCAGTAGCCGAGCATCACCGAGTAGCCGCGGGTGCACAGCTCCCCCGGCTCGCCGCGCGGCAGGGTCAGCCCCGTCACGGGTCGACGACCTTGACCTCGACGTGCGGGTGCACCGAGCCCACCGTCGAGACCCGCCGTTCGAGGTCGTCGTCGCGCCGGGTCTGGGTCGACACCGGTGACGTCTCGGTCATGCCGTAGGCGATGGTGACCTCGGCCATGTGCATCTCGGTCACCACCCGCTTCATCACCTCGACGGGGCACGGCGAGCCGGCCATGATCCCGGTGCGCAGCGACGACGGGTCGTAGGTCGCGAAGTCGGGCAGCGCGAGCTCCGCGATGAACATCGTGGGTACGCCGCCGCCTCGAAACCGGCCGACGGGATAACGATCGTCGCCCCGTGCGAGGTCGCGCCGAGGTTGCCCATCACCATCCCGAAGCAGTGGTAGAAGGGCACCGGGATCACCACGACGTCGGCCTCGGTGAAGCCGCACAGGCCGGCCACGAAGTAGCCGTTGTTCAGGATGTTGTGGTGCGACAGGGTGGCGCCCTTCGGGAAGCCCGTGGTGCCCGACGTGTGCTGGATGTTGATCGCGTCGTCGCAGGACAGTGCCGCCGACCGGTCCCGCAGCGCCGACTCCTCGACGCCGTCGCCGCCGCTCACCAGGGCGTCCCAGGACGCGGTGCCGGTGACCACCACGTGCTGCAGGTCGGGGCAGTCGCCCCGCACCTCCTCGACCATGCCGACGTAGTCGCTGCTCTTGAACGCCGCCGCCGTGACCAGGACGCCGACGCCGGACTGCTTCAGCACGTAGCCCAGCTCGTGGGTGCGGGTACGCCGGGTTGACGTTGACCAGCACGGCACCGACCTTGGCGGTGGCTTACTGCACCAGCACCCACTCGGCGCAGTTGGGCGCCCAGATGCCGACCCGCTGGCCCTTCTCGACGCCCATCGCCATCAGTCCGCGGGCCACCCGGTCGACGTGGCGATCCAGCTCGGCGTAGGTCCAGCGACGGCCGCCGACCAGGTCGACCAGCGCCTCGTGGTCGGGCAGCCGGGCCACCGTCCGCTCGAGGTTGGTCCCGATGGTGTCGCCGAGCAGCGGCTCTTCCGAGGTGCTGCTGGCGTACGACAGGAGGACCGGGGTGCCCCGCATGCCCCTCATCCTGCTCCCGACGGCCTGCATCAGGAAGCGGGCGACATCAGGAAGCGGGTCGCCACCCCTGGTGACTCACGTCAAGATGCGCGCGTAGCCGGGGTCGTTGACTCATGAGCGGATGCGCGCTTCGTTGTGGCCCGAATGTTGGGTCTGGTGGTCGCCGAGGCCTTGCTCGTGGTGAGGGTCAGTAGCTCCGCGGTGAGGGCTTGGATCTGGCGTTGGACAGCGGCTGGGTTCAGCCCGCCCAGGACGTCGGCCATGATCGTCTTGTCCTCGGCGCTGACCTTCTTGTGCCGGTCGGCCCGCCGATCCGGCCCACTCCGCCACGTCACCCACTACCACAGCTGCGCTCACACGCACCCGCCAATCACCAGAGGAACCTGCCGTGCGCGTTCTCGAAGTGACCGCCTACGGGCGCCCCGGCGTCCTGCGGCTGGCGCAGAGACCGGATGCCGAGCCCATCCCGGGGACGGTCCGGGTGCGCATGCGGGCGACCGCAGTCAACCCCGTCGACCTGCTGGTGCGATCGGGTGCCATGGCCGCCCGGACCCCCCAGCTGCAGTTCCCGTTCGAGCTGGGCTTCGACATGGCTGGGACCGTCCTCGAAGACGCCGAGACCTTCACCGCTGGCCAGCGCGTGGTCGGCCTGCTGCCCTGGTTCCTGCTCGGCGGCACGGCGCAGGAAGCCGGCGCTGAGCGCCTTTGCTGTCACCTTCGCCGACCGCATGCCAGCAGCAGAAAACCTCTAACAGAATGAACGCCACTTACACCGTTGATCGGACACTCCCGGTCCCGGCCTCAAGATAAGCGCGAACACCAAGATCCGGCTCCTGACCCGCATCGCCTTCGGCTTCAAGAGCCCCGAAGCCATGATCGCCCTCGCCATGCTCAACCTCGGCGGCTACTGCCCACCCCTACCAGGCCGTCAAGCCGCGTGAATCGACCCACGGAACCAGCAGGAGAGCCTGAAATGTCCGGCCCGGCGGGTGCCCGAGGGTGCTGCGGGCGACCGTCCGAGTCTAGGAGAAGGTCGTGCACTCCATCACGGCTGCCGGTAGACCGCGTCGGGCACGTCGGTGACGAACATGAAGCCGGGCGCGTGCGTGATCGCGAACGGCGGCTTCGAGGCCATCAGCGCCGCCTGGGGGGTCACCCCGCAAGCCCAGAACACCGGCACGTCCCCGTCTTCGGCTTGCACGGGATCGCCGAAGTCGGGAACGGAGAGGTCGAGGATGCCGAGCGACTTCGGTGATCCCACGTGCACGGGAGCCCCGTGCACGTTGGGCATTCGTCCCGTCACCTGCACCGCGGTCACCACCTGGGACGCCGGGACCGGTCGCATCGACACCACCAGCGGCCCGGACAGGCGACCGGCAGGACGACACTCGATGGTGGTCCGGTACATCGACACGTTGCGCTTCTGCTCGATGTTGCGCACCGGCACCCCGGCGTCCATGAGCGCCGTCTCGAAGCTGAAGCTGCAGCCGATCAGGAAGCTCACCAGGTCATCGGCCCACAGATCGACGACATCGGTCGGCTCGTCCACGAGCAGACCGTCGCGCCACACTCGGTAGCGCGGCAGGTCAGTGCGGAGGTCAGCACTCGGCGCCAGCACCGTGGACACCGCACCAGGCTCGGTCACGTCGAGCAGCGGCACGGGCTGCGGGTTGCGCTGGCCGAACAGCAGCATGTCGAAGGCCCACTCCCTGGGCAGCACCACCAGGTTTGCCTGCGTGTAGCCGGGCGCCCACCCGGTCGTGGGTTGCGCAAGGCCTCGACGGAAGTGGTCTCGGGCGTCGGCCGGTGACGTGGTCTCCATGCCGTCAGGCCGGTCGGCCGCGGATGGCATCGAGCAACTCGGCCAGCGAGTCCTTCAGGTACTCCTCGAGCTGCTTGGCCGCCAGCTCGAACTCGCCGGTGGCAAGCAGGTCCAGCAGCGCACGGTTGCGGCCGACGTAGGTCTCGTGCAACCGCTGTGGGCTTGCGACGGCGTGGAACGCCAGCCGCAGCTCGGCCAGCAGTCGGCCGGTCACCTCGTCGGTGCGCGGGCTGCGGGCCAGCGCCCCGAGATCGCGGTGGAACTGCATGTTGGCCGTGCCGACGGACACCCAGTCACCCCGCTCGGCCGCCGCCTCCCCTTCCTCGACGTCGGCGTACAGACGGCGCAAACCGTCGGGGTCGGGGTCCGAGAGCGACCTGACCACGTCGCACTCGACCATGCGCCGAAGCCGGTAGAGGTCGACGAGGTCGGCCTCGTCGAGTTCGCGGACGAAGACGCCGCGGTGCAGCTCGTGCACCAGCAGCCCTTCGTGCGAGAGCAGCCGGAAGGCCTCGCGAAGCGTGTTGCGTGACACGCGCAGCACCTCGATCAGCTGCTCCTCCGAGAGGTGCGTGCGCGGAGGCAGGTCACCCTCGGTGATCCGCTGGCGCAGCACGTCCGCGACTCGCTCCGCCGTACTGCTGCGGTCGAAGAGGCGTACGTCGCCGGCGACGATCTGCAGCCACGCCGAGCCGCCCGTGCCACTCGTGCCAGAGGGTCCTCCAAGGCGCGCCATGCGCTCATCCTCCCCCCGGAAGCAACCGGAACACAAAGGAATGTTGAACGAGCCCCTTGTGGGATTGTTGAACGATCGGATAATTTGATGTGATCCACGCCACCCCGCACCACTGATCGTGGTGCCTTGTCCCCAACTCCCGGAGCAGGCATGTCGCACCCACCAGCCGACCGTCCAAGCCCGACCACGGGGGGTGCGGGTTCCCCGGCGGGAGCCGTCGAGGCGCTGCCACCGCCCGACGCCCAGCTGAGCGGCCGCGCGAAGTTCCTCGGCGCCATGTTCCTGATGGCGACCTCGGCGATCGGCCCGGGCTTCATCACCCAGACCACGACCTTCACCGACCAGCTCAAGGCCGCTTTCGCGTTCGCGATCGCTGTGTCCATCCTGTTCGACATCGCGATCCAGCTGAACGTCTGGCGAGTGATCGGGGTCTCCGGTCGCCGCGCCCAGGACCTGGCGAACAGCGTGGTGCCGGGTGCCGGCTACGTCCTCTCGGCGCTCGACGTGCTGGGCGGCCTGGTGTTCAACATCGGCAACATCGCGGGCTGCTCCCTGGGCCTGAACGCCATCTTCGGTCTCGACGTTCGGGTGGGTGCGGCCATCTCCGCCGTGGTCGCCGTCGGGATCTTCCTGGTGCGCCAGGCCGGCGTGGCCATGGACCGGGTCGTCGTGATCCTCGGGGTGGTGATGATCGCGCTGACCACCTTCGTCGCGGTCAAGACGAAGCCCCCGCTCGGCGAAGCGCTGGTGCAGACGGTCTCCCCCGACACGGCCAGCTTCCTGGTGATCACCACCCTGATCGGCGGCACCGTCGGCGGCTACATCGTGTACGCCGGCGCGCACCGGCTGGTGGACAACGGGATCAAGGGCGAGGGCTACGTCCCCCAGATCACGCGAAGCTCGATCATAGGCGTGGCGATCACCGGCGTGATGCGCGTCCTGCTCTTCCTGGCGGTGCTGGGCGTGGTTGCCGGCGGCGCCAAGCTCGACGCCCTCAACCCGGCAGCCGATGCCTTCCAGCAGGCGCTCGGCACGAGCGGCAAGATCGTGTTCGGCGTCATCATGTGGTCTGCCGCGATCACGTCCGTGATCGGTGCGTCGTACACCTCCACGTCCTTCCTCAAGGTGATGGGCCCGTGGGTGTCGCGCCGGGAGCGTTGGGTGGTCTGCGGGTTCATCGTGGCGTCGACGGCGGTCTTCCTGGTGGCCGCGACGACGCCCGTCAAGCTGCTGATCTTCGCCGGCGCCTTCAATGGCCTGATCCTGCCCTTCGGGCTCGGGATCCTGCTCTGGATCGCGGCGCGCCGGCGTGACCTGATGGGTGGCTACAAGTACCCGTCCTGGCTGATCGTCATCGGCGTCCTCGCCTGGGCGGCCACGATCTATCTCGGCTACAACTCGCTGACCGGTATCAAGGACCTCTTCTAAGAAGGTGGGCGCCGTGACGGTGATCGACCTCAACAGCGACCTGGGCGAGGGCTTCGGCCACTGGACCCTCGGGGACGACGACGCGCTGTTGGACTTCGTCACCAGCGCCAACGTCGCCTGCGGGTTCCACGCCGGCGACGCCTCGATCATGCGTCGTGTGTGCGAGCGGGCGGTCGGGCGCGGTGTCGCGATCGGCGCCCAGGTGGGCTATCGGGACCTGCCCGGCTTCGGGCGCCGGTTCATCGACATCGAGCCGGAGGCGTTGACCCAGGACGTGATCTACCAGGTCGGGGCCCTCGAGGCGTTCGCACGAGTCGCCGGGTCGCGGGTCGCCTACGTCAAGCCGCACGGCGCTCTCTACAACGCGGTCGTGCACCACGAGGAGCAGGCCGCCGCCGTGGTCCGGGCGATCGTCGACTACGACCCGACGCTTCGGGTGCTCGGCCTGCCGGGCTCAGCGTGGCTTCGCCTCGCCGAGGAAGCCGGGCTGACGACAGTCACCGAGGCCTTCGCGGACCGTGCCTACACACCCGAGGGGACTCTCGTGTCCCGACGGTTGCCGGGCGCGGTGCTCGACGACGCCGACGAGATCGCCCGGCGCTGCGTCGCGATCGCCACGGGCGAGCCGATCACTGACATCGACGGCGGCTCCCTGAATGTGGCGGCAGGGTCCATCTGCGTGCACGGGGACACGACCGGCGCCGTCGAGATCGCTCGCCGGGTGAAGGAATCGCTGGCCGGGGCAGGGATCACCGTCACCCCGTTCGTCACCTGATGCGCGTACTTCCCAGCGGCACGCGCGCGCTGCTCGTCGAGCTCGACGAGCTGGACGAGGTGCTCGGGTTGTACGCAGCCCTCGCCGAGAACATGCCCAAGGGCGTGGTCGACATCGTGCCTGCCGCGCGCACCATCCTGCTGGTCACGGACCCGGTGGTCACGTCGCTGTCCTCGGTCGAGGACGTCGTACGGGCGACGGAGCCGCGTCGGGAGCCCGGCGGCTGGGGCGAGCTGGTCGAGATACCCGTGACCTACGACGGCGAGGACCTCGAGGAGGCGGCCAAGCTGCTCGACTGCGACACGACCGAGCTGGTACGACGACACACGGCCGACGAGTGGACCGTGGCGTTCTGCGGGTTCATCCCCGGCTTCGGGTACTTGACGTCGCAGACCTGGCGGGGCGACGTGCCACGCCGATCCTCACCCCGCAAGAAGGTGCCGCCAGGCTCGGTCGCGCTGGCCGGGGAGTTCGGCGGCGTCTATCCGCGGGAGTCCCCGGGCGGCTGGCAGCTCATCGGTCGGACCGAGCTCAGCATGTTCGACCCCGCGCGCGACCCGGCCGCGATCCTGCGGCCGGGGGTCCGGGTCTGCTTCGTCGACGCGGACGGCCGGTCATGAAATCGTCGCTGACGGTGCTGGCAACGGGTCCGCTGACCACGGTGCAGGACTCCGGCCGAGCCGGTCAGGCCTCGCTCGGCGTCGGACCATCCGGCGCGTGCGACCGGGCGTCGTACCGGCTGGCGAACCGGCTGGTCGGCAACGCGGAGGACGCTGCGGTCCTCGAGGTGACCCACGGCGGCCTGCAGCTGAGGGCGGACGGAGACGTGGTGGTCGTGACCACCGGTGCCCGGTGTCAGGGGTCCTGGCCGCACAACGCTCCCACCGTCCCGCGGTTCGGCGAGGTGCTGGATCTGGGCACGCCGGCGAGCGGGCTGCGGACCTACGTGGCCGTGCGCGGAGGCTTTGAGGTCGAGCCGGTCCTCGGGTCGTGCTCGACGGACACGTTGAGCGGCCTGGGCCCGCCGGCGCTGTCTGCCGGCGACGTGCTCGCCATCGGCACGCCGGAGCACCCGTCACCCGGCATCGACCTCGCCCCGGTGGCCGATCCGGAAGCCGGGGACCTCACGGTGCTGGTGACCCCCGGACCGCGCCAGGACTGGTTCACCGACGAGGCGTGGGTCTCACTTTTGGAACAGACCTACGCCGTCACCAGCGACATCAACCGGGTCGGACTCCGGCTCGACGGCGACCCCCTCGAGCGGAACCGCACCGACGAGCTGCCCAGCGAGGGCCTGGTGCGCGGCGCCCTGCAGGTCCCGCCGTCGGGCAAGCCCATACTCTTCCTCGCCGACCACCCGGTCACCGGTGGGTACCCGGTCATCGCGTACGTCGTCGATGCCGACGTGGACCGATGCGCCCAGCTCCGCCCCGGCCAGAAGGTGCTGCTGCGGGCGAGCACACCGGACCGCCAGCGGCGTCGCTGAGGAGGAGGTGGAGGGGCGTTGACATCTCCTGGCGTCGGCAGGTTCGCAAGCGATCGAGGAAGGAAGCATGCTGTTCGGTGGCGCCGGTCGCGCGGCAGCCGAGCCCGGTCCGGGGGTTGTGCGGTTGACCCGGACGGGGGTCTCTATCGGGCGGTTTGGCGCGGTGGGTTGCGGCGCTGTGCGCGCGAGCGCCGGGCCTGCACTTGCTCGTCGACGGTGAACCGCTCGGCGATCAGGGTCTTGCGGCGCGTTCGGTGATCGGCTGCCCGTCGAGGTCACGCAGCTGGTAGCCGCTGCCGCGGTCGAGGACGGTCCATGTCCGTTCGGCGAGCTTGCGGGCGACTGCGACGGTGGCCTGCGGTGTGTGAAGCGACCCGGGACACACCACTCTCAATCCATGGAGGATGAAAGTCATGGCAGCACCGAGGAAGTACGGCGAAGAGCTGCGTGAGCGCGCGACCCGGATGGCCGTCGAGGCGAGCAGGACCCGGTGACCAGGGGGGTGCCTTCAAGCGAGTCGCGGACCCAGCTCGGGATGCATCCCGAGACGTTGAGGAACTGGGTCAGGCAGGCCGAGATCGACGGCGGTGTCCGCCCGGGCACCACGACCGATGACGCCTTGCGGCTTGCCGAGCTCGAGCGCCAGAACCGTGAGCTGACGCGGGCCAACGAGATCCTCCGCACGGCGGCTTGATAGGTAGGTGATCAGCGCGTCGCAGCAGGCCATGGGTGGGTCTGGGCGATGCTGGCTTGAGTCGTTGTCCGGCACTGGTGTCGGGGCGTCGATCTCCCGGTCATGGAAGCTCCATGAGCGGCGGGACCGCGACTCGCGGCATGACCGCGTGCTCCTGACGTTGGCACTCCTGGACACCGCGGCAGAAGCGCGTATGACTACTTGTAGTGGAACCTGGCCTGAAGGACGACGAGGTCGTCGCCGTCAACTAGGTAGACCAGGCGGTGCTCTTCGCTGATACGCCGTGACCAAGCCCCAGCGAGCACGTGACGTAGCGGCTCCGGCTTTCCTATACCAGCCATGGGGTCGCGGAGAGCATCGTCGATCAGCCGGTTGATCCGCTTGAGGGTGGCTCGGTCAGCTGCCAACCAGTAGGTGTAGTCGTCCCACCCGTGTGGAGTGAATACGAGCCTCACCGTGCGAGTTCATGCTCTTCTCGTTGGCCGGACTGCGCTTGCTGCAGGCTCTCGATCAGGCGCTTCGCGTTTGCTGGGGCACGCAGGAGGTGGGCGGTCTCCTCCAGCGCCTCGTAGTCCGCCCGGGACATGAGCACGGCATCGCCCCTGCGCGAGGTGATCTCGACCGGCGTGCGGTCGTCGTTGACCTGCTCGATCAATGGGAACAGATGCTTCCGGGCCTCGCTGGCCGTAATGGCCACGGCAACCTCCTCGACTAGTACCAGATAACGTACCAGTGAGGCAGTCGGTTCATCAATCGCTCATCGGCAAAGTCGGAAGATCATCACAGGCCGAGGAGCCGGGGGCGGCGTCAACGCGGGGGGAGAGGTACCGGCCGTCGCAGCAGGCGGCGGGGGCGAACGGACCGCCTGGTACGACGCGATTGATGGTAGGTGAACATTCGCAAGTTCATGGTCCGGGCCACTCACCTCGACGACCGTCTCTACGGACG
The DNA here is from genome assembly GCA_038246575.1 of Actinomycetes bacterium. Lineage (GTDB taxonomy): Bacteria > Actinomycetota > Actinomycetes > JACCUZ01 > JACCUZ01 > JACCUZ01. Next base: position 19,359 of record JBBRVU010000058.1, read on the forward strand.
ACAGGCCGCACCGGCCCATCGAAATGTCCATGAAGAACACCCGCATATCAAGCATGAGTGCAAGATCATCACAAGCCGAGAGTCGATGGGAATGGCCGTGGTGCGGGCGTGGAGTTGCAGGACAAGAGTCGGGCTCAGCCGCCGTTGACACCCGGTTACCGTTAGGAGCAGTGGCTGAGGGTTCGATCACGCCGCTGGGACGGTGACCTCGAACGGGAAACGATTGGTTACCCGGGCGTCGCGGGCACGAGAGCCTCGACCTGCTGATCGCCCTCAACTCCGGGCTAGCAAAGAGCCGCCGATGTCGCGGGCACCAGCCGATTCCGGGCGCGGGGTCTACGGCCGTGTCGATCGGCGTAGAGCAGCGTATCGAGCGTCGCCGTGCACGGTTGTCTCGGTCCAGCCGGGAAGGTTTCAGCGCGTCCGCGGGGTGTGATCCCGTGTGCGTTGAAATGCGGCAAGCGCCTTGTCGTCGGCGTCGGGAAGCGCGTGCAGGTACTTCTGGGTGGTCTGGATCTGGGTGTGACCGAGGCGGTCCATCACGGTTTTGAGGTCGGCGCCGCCGGCGAGCAGCCAGGACGCGTGGGCGTGGCGCAGGTCGTGGACCCGGACGCCGTCGAGTCCGGCCTGCCGGGTGGCGGGGACCCAGCCGCGGGTGCGGAAAGTGTTCCGGGACATCGGGGTCTGCCCGCCCTGCCGAGTAGACCCGAAGAGCAGATCGTCCTTGCGAAGCGCGAGGTCGCGGATGCGTTCGGTGAGGGCCTGAGCGAGGGTGGGGCTGATGCGCAGGGTGCGGGGTTCGTTGTCCTTGGGGTAGGCCTTGACGATCATCCGCTGGCCGGTGGGGGAGTCCTTCTTGGAGACCTCGACGATCGTCTCCTCCACCCGCACCACGCCGGTGGTCAGGTCGAGGTGTCGGGGGCGCAGGGCGGCGAGCTCGCCCCAGCGCATCCCGGTCTCGATCGCGGTCAGGACCAGGGTGCGGTACCGGTCCGGGACGGCGGTCAACAGCCGGTCGAACTGGTCCGGGGTGATGATCGGTTGCCGCTTCGTGACGACCTTGGGCAGGTCGGTGTCCGCGCACGGGTTGTGCCCGATCAGCCGGTCCCGCACCGCGCGGGCGAAGATGCCGTGCAGCACCACGTGGTACTTCACCACCGACCGCGGCGACAGCCCGTCCTGCAGCGCGGTGGTGACCCAGGCCTGGACCAGGGACGGCAGGATCGCGGACAGCGGGTAGTCCCCGAAGAACGGCAGGAAGTGACGGTCCAGGTTGGACCGGTACGCGGCTCTGGTCGAGATCTCCAGGTGCAGCGAAGGCCACCACACCGACTCGACGTAGGTCTCGAACGTGACCCGGCCGGCCTGCCGGTCGATCCACTTCCCCTCGCCGATCTTCACCTCGGCCTGGGTCGCGGCCCGCAGCGCGTCACGGTGGGTTGGGAACGACCCGGCCGAGCGCTTGCGCCCGCTCGGGTCCCGGTAGGCAGCCAGGTAGCGCCAGGTCCCGTCGGTGGCTCGGCGTTTCATCACCCACGCCATCGCGATCCCCACCTCTCCCAAACGCGCTGGACGGCCTACCGTCGGCCGCACCGCACTAGTCGTCATGTTGGCAGATTGTGGGCAGGACGTGCCAGAGCATCGACGGACGCAGGACCACAGCCGCACACGTCGCTAGCTGTCTGAACTGGGCGTATGTCCGTCCACCGACGTGCGCGGTCGTTCGCCCGTGACCGCCGTCGAGCGACGTTCGGCGGCTCATAACCCAGAGGTCGCAGGTTCAAATCCTGCCCCCGCTACCAACGTAAGCGCATGTCAGAGGCATAATCACCGATCTTGGCGGTCATGCCTCTTGCATGTCCTGACCGCAGAATGACCGCAGGC
>JBBRVU010000059.1:0-21213 GCA_038246575.1 Actinomycetes bacterium
ACCGAACAAGTTCAGACGCGCATTAGCGTGGGACATCAGGGACCTCCGGGACGAGAAGCGATTTCAGATACCGCCACTCCTGCCGGAGGTCCCTCCTTCGATCAAGCCGACGCGCCGAGTGTCAACAACGTCCCTGGTCGTTACAGCTAGACCGTGAGCAGCGTGTAGGGGTCCGGGATGCCGACCTCGGCCAGCGCCTGCCGCCCCTCGAGGAACCCGAGCTCCATCAGCAGCGCGACCCCGACGATGTCGGCGCCGCACCGGCGCATCAGCTCGACCGTTGCGGCCGCTGTGCCACCGGTCGCCAGGACGTCGTCGACGACGAGCACCCGCGCACCTGTCGTGATCGCGTCCGAGGTGATCTCGATGGTGGCCGAGCCGTACTCGAGGTCGTAGGACGCCTCGACGGTCTGCCCGGGCAGCTTCCCCTTCTTGCGGACGGGGACGAAGCCGGCCCCCAGCGCGAGGGCCACCGGCGCCCCGAGCACGAAGCCGCGGGCCTCGATGCCGGCCACCACGTCGACCTGAGAAGCACGAAAAGGCGCGGCCAGCGCTTCCACCGTGGCGGTGAACGTCGCGTGGTCCGCCAGCAGCGGGGTGATGTCCTTGAACATCACCCCCGGTTCGGGGAAGTCGGGAACGTCGCGGATGTGCTCCCGCAGGCGGTCGACCAGGCCGGGGTCCAGCGGCTGCATCAGCGCCGCTTCTTCCCGCCGGACTTGCGGGTCCCCTTCTTCTGCGGTTGTCGGCGCTGGGCGCCTCCGGCGGGCCGGTGGGCCGGCTGACCGCGCCCGACCGCCGTGCCCACCGCGTCCGCGTCCGCGCCGGTGGCAGGTTCCTCGACGGTGTCGACCGACGACGTGCCGTCAGTGTCCGCGGCCGCGGCGTTCTCACCGGGGCGGCTGGCCGCGCGGCGCCGCGAGGTGGCCGTCCCGCCGCCGCCAGCCTGACGGGCCGCGACCCGCTTGGCCAGTGCCTGCATGGCTGGCTCCCGCTCCTTCATGGCAGCGAGCACTGGCGTCGCGATGAAGATGGATGAGTAGGTCCCGACTGCGACACCGATGAACAGCGCCAGCGCGAGGTCCTTGAGCGGACCCGTCCCGAGCAGGGCGATGCCCGCGACGAGGATCGCACCGATGGGTAGCAGGGCGATGATCGAGGTGTTGATCGAGCGCACCAGCGTCTGGTTCAGCGCCAGGTTGGCCGCCTGGCTGTACGTGCGCCGGCTTCCCCCGGCCAGCCCCGCCGTGTTCTCCCGGACCTTGTCGAACACGACCACCGTGTCGTAGAGCGAGTAGCCCAGGATCGTCAGGAAGCCGATGACCGTCGCCGGTGTGACCTCGAAGCCGACGAGCGAGTAGATGCCGACGGTGATGAACAGGTCGTGCGCCAGGGCGATGATCGCTGCCAGGGCCATCCGCCACTCGAAGTACAGCGAAAGGAACACGATCAGGCCGAGCAGGAAGAACACCAGTGCGCGCAGCGCCTTCGCCGAGATGTCGCGACCCCAGCTCGGGCCGATGAAGTCCGTGCTCACCGCGTTGCGGCTGACCCCGAACGTCTCCGACAGGGTCTGCTGGACCCGGCCGACCTGTCCGGAGGTCAGCTTGCCGGTCTGGGCCCGCACGGCATTCTTGCCGACGTCCTGCACGACGATCTCGCCCTTGATCACCGTGCCCACGGCGTCGCGCACCGCGGTCTGGGTGACCGTCGGCGACTTCACCCGGAACTCCGCGCCGCCGCGGAACTCGATGCCCAGGGAGAGCCCGTTGCCGATCAGCGAGGCGAGGGAGACCGCGAGCAGAACGGCCGAGATGATGTACCAGCGCTTGCGACGTTCGACGAAGTCGAAGGACACCTCGCCCCGGTAGAGCTGGTTGCCGAACTGTCCGATGCGCGACATCAGGCCTCCGGTGCGGTGGTAGCGGTGGCCGAGGGACGGCTTCGTCGTGGCGACGCGAGAGTGCTTCGCGGCGAGCCGAGGTGTGCGGCGTCGAACCCGGAGAGCTTGTGCCCGCCGCCGAAGAACTTCGTCCGCGCCAGCAGCGTCACCAGCGGCTTGGTGAACAGGAAGACGACCGCGATGTCGACCAGCGTGGTCAGACCGAGGGCGAAGGCGAATCCGCGGACGCCGCCGACCGAAAGCAGGTAGAGGACGAGCGCGGCCAGGATGGACACGAAGTCGGCCGCGAGGATCGTGCGCCGGGCGCGCGCCCATCCGCTTTCGACGGCAACCCGCAGCGACTTGCCGTCACGGACCTCGTCGCGCAGTCGTTCGAAGAAGACGACGAACGAGTCCGCGGTGATGCCGATCGCCACGATCAGCCCGGCCACACCGGCCAGGCTCAACCGGAACCCGATCTGCCAGCCGAGCAGGACGACGGCGCCGTAGTTGATGACGCCGGCGACCAGGAGGCTGGCGACGGTGACCAGGCCGAGGCCCCGGTAGTACAGCAGCGAGTAAATGATGACGAGGATGAGCCCGATGAGGCCGGCGATGATGCCGGCCCGCAGCTGCTCGCCGCCGAGGGTCGCCGAGATCTCCTGCACCTGGCCCGGGTCGAAGGTCAGCGGCAGTGCCCCGTACTTCAGCACGTTGGACAGGCTGTCGGCCTCGTCCTGGGTGAAGTTCCCGGTGATCCGGGCCTGGCCGCCGGTGATCGGCTCGTTCGTGGTCGGCGCGGACACGACCAGACCGTCCAGGACGATGCCGAACCGGTTCAGGTCGCCCTGCTCGGCCGCGAGACGCCGGGTGATGTTGCCGAACTTGCTGCGGCCCTCGCCGGTGAAGTTGAGCTGGACCTCCCAGCCGCCGGTCGCGATGCCCTGGTTGTTCGTCGCGAGCGTCGCGCTGGCGTTGGCGACGTCGGTGCCGAGAACCTCGGCCGGGCCGAGCGCGTACTTCTCGGCGCCGTCCTCACTGCACGTCACCAGCGGCTTGGCCGGGTCGTCGCCAGCAGTACGGCGAAGCTCCTGGCGTACTTCCTCGGTGTTCTGGCAGTCCAGCGCGGCGAACTGCTGCTGCACCTCGGGTGTGAGGCCCTCGATGCCGATGACCGGGGCGCCCGCTTTCCCTGACGTGCTCGGCGAGGGGCTCGGGGTTGCGGCGGTGACACTCGGGCTGGCGGTGGCGCTCGGCGAGCCTGCGGCCCGCAGCGCCCTGGGCACCGCCCGGCCGTTGCTGGACACCGAGGGGCTGGGCGACGGTGAGTCACTTGCGGCCGGGCTCTCGGTGGCGGCCGGGCTCTCGGTGGCGGCGGGGCTCTCGGTCCCACCGGCGGTAGGCGCCGGGGACGGGGTGGTGACGGGCGTGGCAACCCCGGCGCCGGCGAGCAGGACCTGGCGGAACCGCAGCTCGGCCGTCTGGCGCACGGTGTCGAGGATCGACTTGTCCTGCTTGCCGGGGATGGAGATGACGATGTTGTTGCCGGCAGTTGTCACCTCGGACTCGGCGACCCCGAAGCTGTCGACCCGGTTCCGGATGATGGAGACGGCCTGGTTGAGGGCGTCCCGTGTGATGGACCCGGTCTCACCCTTGGGGACCCTCGGGGTCAGGATGACGCTGGTGCCGCCCTCGAGGTCGAGACCGAGCCGTGGCTGGTACTTCTGACCGTCGCTGAGCTTGTCCGCGCCCACCCGGTTGGGGGCGACCACGAAGATCAACGCGAAGATCAGGACGGTGAGCACGCCCAGGATGACGAGACTCCGCACGGGACGGGACGTGCTGGGTGGTGCAGCCACGACGACTCTTTCCTCCGGTCCTGCCGGCGCCTGGTCGGGCGCGGCACGGGACGATCAGCTGTGTCTAGCGGGACGACTCGTCCGGGTCCGGGTGGTCGGTGTCGACCTCCGCGGGCTCCTCCTCGGTGAGGATGCGCCCGACGGCTGCCTTCGCGAACCGGATGGACGTCCCCGGTGAGACCTCGACAGTCACCGCGTCCTCCTCAACGGACACGACCCGCCCGAAGATCCCCGCCGTGGTCATGATCTCCAGCCCCGGAGCCAGTTGCTGCTGCAGAGCGCTCGCGGACTGCGACCGCTTCCGGGCCGGCCGGATGATCAGCAGATAGAAGGCCGCCAGGATGAGCGCGAAGGGAAACAGCGCGCCGATGCTCTCCACGGTGACAACAGTCCTTCCAACAGGGGGGTGAGCGTCCGGACACACCTGGCCAGACCGGGCGGGAGTCTACCTGCCCGGGCGCTCAGGCCTCCCTCGCCGCGCTGTCGGCCCCGGCGCCCCTGGTCTCGCCGGAATCGTCGGCACCCTCGTTCGAGAAGAGGTCGGGCGCCCCGACGAGCGCGGCTGCGGGTGGTCGCAGCCCGAGATGGCGCCAGGCGGCAGGCGTCGCGACCCGGCCGCGCGGCGTCCGGGCGAGCATCCCGGCCCGGACCAGGAAGGGCTCGGCCACCTCCTCGACGGTCTCCCGCTCCTCGCCAACAGCGACCGCCAGCGTGGACACCCCGACCGGACCCCCACCGAAGTGACCCACGAGCGCCTGCAGCACGGCACGGTCGAGCCGGTCGAGCCCGCGCTCGTCGACCTCGTAGACCAGCAGCGCCGCCCGTGCGACCTCGAGGGTGACGACGCCGTCGGCGCGGACCTGCGCGTAGTCGCGCACCCGGCGCAGCAGCCGGTTGGAGATGCGGGGGGTGCCGCGCGACCGGCCTGCGACCTCCGCCGCACCGTCGGTCTCCAGCGGCACGCCGAGCAGCCCGGCGGAGCGGACCAGCACCTTCTCGAGGTCGTCGGGATCGTAGAAGTCCATGTGGGCGGTGAAGCCGAACCGGTCACGCAGCGGCCCCGGCAGCAGGCCAGCCCGGGTGGTGGCGCCGACCAGCGTGAACGGGGGGAGCTCGAGGGGGATGGCTGTCGCTCCGGGGCCTTTGCCGACGACGACGTCGACCCGGAAGTCCTCCATCGCGAGATAGAGCATCTCCTCGGCCGGGCGGGACATCCGGTGGATCTCGTCGAGGAAGAGCACCTCGCCCTCGGCAAGACTGGACAGCACCGCCGCCAGGTCGCCGGCGTGCTGGATGGCGGGGCCGCTGGTCACCCGCAGGGGCGCCTGCATCTCGGACGCGATGATCATGGCCAGCGTGGTCTTGCCCAGGCCGGGCGGGCCGTTGAGCAGGACGTGGTCGGCTACCCGGCCGCGCCGGCGGGCCGCTTCCAGCACCAGGCCGAGCTGCTCGCGCACCCGGTGCTGGCCGATGAACTCGTCCAGCGACCGCGGTCGCAGCGCCACCTCGACCTCGTGCTCGTCCTCGCCATCGAGCACGAGCAGGTCGGGCGTCACCAGGCGGTCGGTGTCGCCGCCGCCGTCCCCGGCGCTCACGCGCGACTCAGCGCGCGCAAGGCTGTCTTGAGCAGCGCGGAGATGTCGGGCACTTCGCCCGCAGCCAGGTTCTGTTCCGCCTGGGGTGCCACCGCGGCGACGGCGTCCTCCGCCTCGCGCGGCGCCCAGCCCAGGCTGAGCAGCGCGGCCTGCAGCTGCTCGCTCCAGGCCGGTCCGCCGCGGTGCGGCTGCGGCCGGGCGGCGGTCCCCCGCGGCGCACCCAGCCGGTCCTTGAGCTCCAGCACGATCCGTTGGGCACCCTTGCGCCCGACCCCGGAGACCAGGGTGAGTGCGGCGAGATCCTCGGCCGCGACGGCGCGGCGCAAGGCATCCGGGCTGTGCACCGCCAGCATGGCCTGGGCCAGCCGCGGCCCCACACCGCTGGCCGTCTGCAACAGCTCGAAGACCGACCGCTCGTCCTCGTCGGCGAACCCATACAGCGTCAGCGAGTCCTCCCGGACGACCATCGACGTGGCCAGGTGGGCAGCCTCGCCGAGCCGCAGCCCGGCCAGCGTCCCCGGCGCGCACTGCACGCTCAGCCCGACCCCCCCGACCTCGATCACCGCACCGTCGGGGTTCAGTGCGGCGACTCGGCCGCTGACGAACGCGATCACGATGTCGTTCCTCCTTCTCCCGGGGCGCGGCCCCGTGCCACGATCATCGGGCTCCTCCGGCCAGCGCGGCGGCGTAGCGAGCAGCCGCCCCGCCCCGCCACATGTGACAGATGGCCAGCCCGAGGGCGTCCGCGGCGTCGGCCGGACGCGGCGGGCTCGACAGCCGCAGGATCCGGGTGACCATCGCGCCCACCTGGGCCTTGTCGGCGCGGCCGTTGCCGGTCACTGCCGCCTTCATCTCGCTCGGTGTGTGCAGCACGACCGGGATGCCGGCCCGGGCCGCACAGGTGATCGCGACGGCGCTGGCCTGGGCCGTGCCCATCACCGTCCGGACGTTGTGCTGGCTGAACACCCGCTCGACCGCCACGACGTCGGGCCGCTGCTCGACGATCCAGGTCTGGATCGCGGTGTCCAGCGACAGCAGCCGGTCGCCGATGTCGGCGCTGGCCTCCGTGCGTACGACGTCGACGGCGACCAGGCTCAGCGGACGGCCACGGGCCCCCTCGACAACCCCGAGCCCGCACCGGGTCAGGCCGGGATCCACGCCGAGCACCCGCATCGCCGCACCTTCCTGCTCGCCGCTCACCGCGCTGCCCGGTCCGGTTCCGCCCCGCAGCCGGGTCCGAACACCTGTTCGGGAGCACGCTACCGGCGCGCCCCGACCAATCGACGCCCCGCCACGCCGATCCCCCCGCCTCTCGAGTTCGGGGTGCGACGGGATCGGGGTGCGGATGGTCATGTCAACAGGGGTTGACGGAAGGCCGACGTCAATCTAGATTGACGCCCATGGCGACGGATGCGATCACGGTGGCCGAGCAGGCCGCCAGCCAGGACCCTGCGGTCGGACTCAGTGCCGTGGCTGCGCTGCGGCGGCTCGCCGACCAGCTCGAGGCCCTGCAGGTTCGCAGTGCCCGCGACCACGGCTGGTCCTGGGAGGCGATCGGCGCCGTGCTCGGCGTGAGCCGGCAGGCCGTCCACAAGAAGCACCGGCGGCGCTAGGCCGTGACCCACCGGAGGAGGTAAGACCCGTGTTCGAACGATTCACCGAGGACGCGAGGCAGCTCGTCGTCGAGGCGCAGGCGCAGGCCCGGGCTCTGGGCCACGGCTGGATCGGCACCGAGCACCTGCTGCTCGCCGCCGCCGGTCCCGACTCGTCGCTCCGACCGACGTTGGACGCCCTCGGGCTGACCCAGCAGGCCCTGCAGGACGAGGTGACCCGGGTCCTGGGACGCCTCGCGACCGCCGACCCGAGCAGCGACCACGACGCTGACGCCCTGCGCGGCATCGGGATCGACATCGACGCAGTGCGTCGCCGCGTCGAGGACCAGTTCGGCCCCGGCGCGCTGGACGCGCCCGCACCGGCGCCGACCCGCCGCCTGCGCCGCCTGCGCTCGCGCGCGCGGTCGATCGGGCGCGACCCCCATCGCGGGCACATCCCGTTCACGCGCAAGGCCAAGAAGGGCCTCGTGCTCGCGCTGCGGGAGGCGGTCGGCCTGCACAGCGGCGAGATCGCGAGCGGTCACGTCCTGCTCGGCATCCTCGGCACCGACGGGCTCGCCGTGACCGTGGTCGTCACCCTGGGGGTCGAGCCGGACGACTTGCGGGCGGTGGTGCTCGACCAGCTCAGGCGCGCCGCCTGAGTCGCTGGCCGCCCAGCCGCTGCCGATATCGACCGCGACAAGAGGTGCCCGCTTCAGCAGGCGGGTGATCGCTTCAGCAGGCCAACACGCCTGCTGAAGCGATCACCAGGGTGCTGTACGTGGTCGAACTCGGGGAGCCGGAGCGGGAGGCGGAGGCGGAGCGGGAGGCGGAGCCCGGGGGGTCAGCCCACCGACTCCATGACCTCGTCGGACACGTCGTAGTTGGCCCACACGTCCTGCACGTCGTCGGAGTCCTCGAGCGCCTCGATCAGCCGGAACACCTTCTTGGCCCCGTCCTCGTCCAGCTCGACCGACACCGACGGCAGGAACGAGGCGTCCGCCGAGTCGTAGTCGATGCCCGCGTCCTGCAGCGCCGTGCGCACCGCTACCAGGTCGACCGCCTCGCTGACGACCTCGAACGCCTCGTCGAGATCGTTGACCTCCTCGGCGCCGGCGTCCAGGACCGCGAGCAGCACGTCGTCCTCGCTCATCCCGTCGGACTTCGGGACGATCACGACACCCTTGCGGTTGAACAGGTACGACACCGAGCCCGGGTCGGCCATCGAGCCACCGTTACGCGTCATCGCGGTGCGCACCTCGGCCGCGGCCCGGTTCCGGTTGTCGGTCAGGCACTCGACCATGATGGCGACACCACCCGGGCCGTAGCCCTCGTACACGATCGTCTGGTAGTCGGCGCCGCCCGCCTCGACACCTGACCCGCGCTTGACCGCCCGGTCGATGTTGTCGTTGGGGACGGAGGACTTCTTCGCCTTCTGGATGGCGTCGAACAGCGTCGGGTTGCCGGCCAGGTCTCCCCCACCGGTCCGCGCCGCGACCTCGATGTTCTTGATCAGCTTCGCGAACATCTTGCCGCGCCGGGCGTCGATGACGGCCTTCTTGTGCTTGGTCGTGGCCCACTTGGAGTGGCCGCTCATGACTGCTCCTTCACCATCTGCACGAACGCCGCGTGGACGCGGGTGTCACCCGTCAGCTCGGGGTGGAACGACGTGGCCAACAGGTGCCCGTGCTCCCCGCCACGAACGGCCACGACCTTACCCGCGGCAGCGCCCGACTCGACGCGGGCGAGCACGCGGACTCCGTCGCCGGTCTGCTCGACCCACGGGGCCCGGATGAAGATGGCATGCATCAGCCCGGGGGGCTCGATGCCTTCGAAGGACACGTCGGCCTCGAACGAGTCGACCTGGCGCCCGAACGCGTTGCGCCGGACCAGGACATCGAGACCGCCGATCGTCTCCTGGCCGACGATGCCGTCCTCGATCCGGTCGGCGAGCAGGATCATGCCGGCACACGAGCCGTAGGTCGGCAGCCCCTCGCCGATCCGCTTGCGCAGCGGCTCCAGCAGCTCGAAGGACGCCGCCAGCTTGGCCATCGTGGTGGACTCCCCGCCGGGCAGGACCAGGCCGTCGACCCGGTCGAGCTCCTCGGGCCGCCGAACCGTCACGGCCTCGACACCCAGCCCGGTCAGGATCTGCAGGTGCTCCCTCACGTCACCCTGCAGAGCGAGGACCCCGACCGTCGGGGTGGTCACCAGCCGCGCTCGGCCAGCCGGTGCGGCGCAGGGATCTCGTCCACGTTGATGCCCACCATGGCCTCGCCAAGACCGCGCGACACCTTGGCCAGCATGTCGGGGTCGTCGAAGAACGTGGTCGCCTTGACGATGGCTTCCGCGCGCTGTGCCGGGTTGCCGGACTTGAAGATCCCCGACCCGACGAAGACTCCCTCGGCGCCGAGCTGCATCATCATCGCCGCGTCTGCCGGGGTCGCGATGCCGCCAGCGGTGAACAGCACGACAGGCAGCTTGCCGGCGGCGGCGACCTCCTTGACCAGCTCGTAGGGCGCCTGCAGCTCCTTGGCGGCCACGAACAGCTCGTCCTCGCTCAGGGAGGACAGTCGCCGCAGCTCGCCGCCGATGGCGCGCATGTGCATCGTCGCGTTGGAGACGTCGCCGGTGCCGGCCTCGCCCTTGGACCGGATCATCGCGGCGCCCTCGGTGATGCGCCGCAGCGCCTCGCCGAGGTTGGTGGCGCCACAGACGAAGGGCACGGTGAACTGCCACTTGTCGATGTGGTTGGTGTAGTCGGCCGGGGTCAGCACCTCGGACTCGTCGACGTAGTCCACACCGAGCGCCTGAAGAACCTGCGCCTCGACGAAGTGACCGATCCGGGCCTTGGCCATCACCGGGATCGAGACCGCCTCGATGATGCCGTCGATCATGTCAGGATCGCTCATGCGCGAGACCCCGCCCTGCGCCCGGATGTCGGCCGGGACCCGCTCCAGTGCCATGACGGCAACGGCGCCGGCATCCTCGGCGATCTTGGCCTGGTCGGCGGTGACGACGTCCATGATGACGCCGCCCTTGAGCATCTCGGCCATCCCGCGCTTGACGCGGGCGGTGCCGGTCGACGCAGCGGACGAGGGCGACGCGGAGGGGGGCACGACAGGGCTGGTCACGGTGAACCTCACGGGGGAGACGGGCTTCTGCTCCCCCATCGTAGGCCGTGCTCAGCCCACCGCGACCGGACGACCCTTTCCGAGCAGCGCGATCCAGATCTGACCCGGTGCGAGCACCGCCTGCTGGCCTTTGATCGTGTACGCCGTGGGCTGGGACGCCTTGGGCCGCGACCACCGGCCCTTGAACACCCGCCCGTCGCGGAAGATCAGCGCCTTGCCCTTGCCCACGGTCTCGGTCAGCGGCGTCTGGGCGCCGTTGACGTCGTAGTAGTTGCTCCCGGTCACCTTGGAGTACGCCACGATGAACGTGGTCGGCCCGAGCCGCCCGCCCTCCGCGGCGATGTCGGCCCGCCCGTCCATCGAGAGCAGCCAGCGCTCACCCTTCGACGACCACTCCCCCGTGACGCGCGCGCCGGGGTAGATGACGGTGAAGGACTTGGCCGGTTTGCCGCCGGCCGACGCGTCGCCGAACGAGTAGCCGACCTGCGTGGGCTTGTCGAGCTTTCCGGCCCGCTGCAGCAGCCGGTCGAACCGGCCGATGACGTCATAGGGCTGCGGACGGTCTCCCGCCCGCCGGTACCCGCTGCGGTTGGCGTCGAAGGACACCAGACCCAGCGGCGCCCGCCGCAGGTTGTCGGCCAGCTTGTTCTGCGACCCGGAGTAGGCAAGCCCGGTCTTGCCGTACTGCCGGAGGAGCGCGATGTCGGTGATGCGCGCGCTGCGAACCGGACCGACGAACGTCGGGTAGCGGCTGGAGAAGATGGCCGCCAGCCGGGTGACCCCACCCTCGACCTGCTCGACGTAGACGACATCGGCCTTGGACAGCCCCTGCTGCGGGTGTGCCTTGGCGGTGTTGTCGATCTTGACCGCCATGACCGGCTGGTCCGGCTGGCCCAGCCGGCCCGACAGGAGCGACGGCTCGGGCGGGGGCGGTGGCGTGGAGGACGACTGGCTCGGGGTCGGGGGCGGGGTCGCACCGGCCGTGGTCCGCCGGGGTTGCGGGTCCGCGGAGCAGGCGGTGAGCAGCAGCGTGGCGGCGACGAGGCCGACCCCGGCCGCACGGAGGGTGGAGCTGGAGGGGAAATTCACGGGACCCGACGGTACGTGGTCCCACCGGCCGGGCTCGACAGACCCTCCGGTGGCGAGTCGCTGATCTCGAACGTCGCCGGCCACGGTGCGTGCCCGGCCAGCCGCAGGTAGCGCACCACTCGCTTGCGCCTGACCACCCGGGCCGAGCGGACCACGTCGTTGAGGAAGCGCCGGGAGAGCTGGACCCGCAGGCAGGCCGAGGACAGCTCGTGGAGCAGCTCCCGGCCCAGCGGGTCGGCGGCGATCTCGGCCGTGAGGGACTCGTCGGCGAAGGCCGCCCGCAGCGCCCCGGTCAGGTCGCTCTCGGCCATCTCGCGGGCCTGCTGGTCCAGTTCCTCGCGGCCGTTCTGACTGTCGGTCTCCCGGGCGTGATGCGCCGCGTCGGCGACGAAGAGCGCCGTGGCGGGGTCGAGCCGGCCGGAGGCAGCGATCTGCAGCGTCACGGAAGCGCGCCGGACCAGCTGGGCGTCGAGGGCGTTGTGCGCTCCCTCCAGCCGCGCGTGCAGCCGGTCCAGGCGGGTCGCACTGAAGGTGAGGTACCACGCCGCGAGCGCGACGCCGGCCACGACGATCATCACGGTCGCGCCCGGGGTCCACACGCCGCCAGCGTAGGCCGGTTACCGCCGCAGCCGGTCCCGCCAGGGGCGCACGTCGGCCTCTCCCACGGCGCCGGCGCCGGCGGCGACCGTCTCGTAGACCGCGATGATCTGGTCGGCCACCGACGACCAGTCGAAACGCCGGACCCAGCTGCTCGCTGTGCCCGACAGCTGCTCCCGGCGGGTCGGGTCGGCCAGCAGCGCGACCAGCGAGCCGGCCAGCGCCGCGACGTCGCCGGCCGGGAAGAGCACACCGACCCGGCCTCCGTCGAGCACTCGGGAGAAGGCGTCCAGCCGCGACGCCAGCACCGGCGCCCCCGCGGACATCGCCTCGACCAGGATCACCCCGAAGCTCTCGCCACCGAGGTTCGGTGCCACGTAGACGTCGACGCTGCGCAGCAGTCGGGCCTTGTCGATCTCGCTGACCACACCGAGGAAGGTCACCGCGTCGCGCACCGCCGGTGGCAGGTCCTCGAGCGCGTCGTCGGCGTCGCCGCGCCCGGCAACCACCAGCCGCACCCCCGGTCGTTCGGCCACGACCTGCTCCATCGCGTCCAGCAGCGTCGGCAGCCCCTTGCGCGCCTCGTCGAGGCGACCGATGAAGCCGATCGTGCCACCGGCACCCTGCCAGGACGGCTGCGGCCGCGCATCGGCGAAACGATCGACGAACACCCCGTTCGGGATCAGCACCGCGTCCCCGCCCACATGCTCCACCAGGGTTCGTCGGGCGTCCTCGGACACCGCGATGCGCGCGCCGATCTTCTCCAGGGCCGGTTCCAGGACGGGCGAGGCAGCGAGCATCGCCCGGGAACGCAGGTTGGCAGTGTGGAACGTCGCGACGATGGGCCCGGTGGCGGCCCAGCAGGCGAGCAGCGACAGCGACGGCGTTGCCGGCTCGTGCAGGTGCAGGACGTCGAAGCGACCGTCACGCAGCCAACGCCGGACTCGGGCCGCCGACAGCGGCCCGAAGTTCACCCGGGCCACCGACCCGTTGTAGGGCACGGGAACCGCTCGACCGGCCGGGACGACGTAGGACGGCAGCGGGCTGTCGTCGTCGGCCGGCGCCAGCACCGAGACCTCGTGTCCGCGGCCGGTCAGCACCTCGGCAAGGTCGCGCACGTGGAACTGCACACCGCCGGGCACGTCCCAGGAGTACGGGCAGACGATCCCGACCTTCATCCCCGTGGCGGCAGGTCGGACAACCACAGCGGCTGGAGCATGTGCCAGTCCTCGGGGTGGGCCCGGATGGCGTCGCTGAACACGTCGGCGACCTGCTGGGTCATGGCCGTGACCTTCTCACGCGTCCGACCCTGCTCCGGGACCTCGACCGGGTCGTGGAACCGGATCACCAGCGTCGGCACCGGGCCGGCGCCTGGTTCGTGCCAGATGCTCACCGGCAGCAGCGCGGCACCGGTGCGCAGGGCCAGCATGGCCGGGCCGGGCGGCATCCGGGTCCCTTCCCCGAGCAGGTCGACCGGGATGCCCGAGGATCGCAGGTCGCGGTCGGCCAGCAGCGGCACGAAGCGGCCGTCCCGCAGCCGCCTCGCCAATGTGTCGACCAGGTCTCCGTCCCCGCCGGTGAGCGGCAGGATCTCCATGCCCAGGCCCTGCCGGTAGTCGACGAACCGCTCGTAGAGCCGCTCGGGGCGCAGCCGCTCGGCCACCGTCACGACGGGAGCGCCGGTGAGCGTCGCCCAGGCACCGGCGTGGTCCCAGTTGCCCATGTGCATCAGCGCGGCCACCGCGCCGCGCGCTCCGTCACCGATGTTGGCCCGCATGTGGTGCTCGCCCTCGACCCGCACTGTGGACACCACTCGATCCGAGTCCCAGTCGGGCAGCCGGAAGGCGTCGCACCAGTACCGCAGGTAGGCCCGCAGCCCGGCACGCGTCAGATCCGCCAGCTCCGGCGTCGACGCCTGCGGACGGGCCCGGCGCAGGTTGGCCTGCAGCCGCACGACCGAAGGCCCCCGTCGACGCCACATGAGGTCTGCCACGAGGTCGAACAGCCGGTACGCCGTGGCCTCGGGTAGTCGGCGCACCAGCGCCCAGGCTCCGGCGTACAGCCAGTAGGTCAGCCGGTCGCGCACGTCAGGGTGACTCGGCAAGCGCCTGCCGGCGCACCAGCAGGGCGCGCTGCCCGATCGTGATCGTGGAGCCGATCGCGACGTACCAGAGCGCGACGGCCTGCACCCAGGGGACACCGAGGCCGTCCAGGCCGGTCGCGACGAGCACGATGACCAGCCGGTCGGCCCGCTCGGTGATCCCGACGTTGGCGGTCATCCCGAGGCCCTCGGCGCGAGCCCGGGCGTAGGACACGACCGCCCCCGTCGACAGGCCATAGACGGCCAGCGCGACAAGCAGCAGATCGTCGCCCTTTCCGGCGTACCAGAGAGCGATGCCGGCGAAGACCGCCGCATCGCCCACCCGGTCCAGCGTCGAGTCCAGCCAGGCCCCCCACCGGCTCGAGCTCTCGATCATGCGCGCCATCGTGCCGTCGACGAGGTCGGAGAAGACGAACAGCGTGATCACGATGGTGCCCCAGAAGAACTCGCCCCTGGGATAGAACGCGAGCGCGCCGAACGCCACCCCCAGGGTGCCGATCAGCGTGACGACGTCCGGGCTCACCCCACGGCGGACGAGGAACGCCGCGGTCGGTGTGAAGATACGCGTGAACAGTGCACGCGCAAAGCGGTTGAGCACGGTCTCCCCGATCGGGGTCGGCGGTCGGTCACGACGCGTGGATCGTAGCGAGGACCGCCGCCGCCACCCCCTTGTGCCCGGCCACGTCCCGGGTGAAGGCTCTGGGACACACCCAGCGGTCTCGAGCGGAGGCGGTCGTGATGGTCCAGTCGAGCAGCAGTGCCGGAGCCGCCGGAGGTGCGCCGGCGGCCGACCAGCCGGGGTCCGTGCGCAACGTCGTGCTGGTCGGCCACTCGGGTGCCGGAAAGACAACGCTGGTCGAGGCGCTGCTCACAGCCACCGGCACCATCAACCGCGCCGGACGAGTGGAGGACGGGACAGCGGTCACCGACTTCGACGAGGCCGAGCAGCGCCAGCAGCGCTCGATCTCGCTGGCGCTCGCACCCCTCGTCCATGCCGGGGTCAAGGTCAACCTGCTCGACACCCCGGGCTACGCGGACTTCGTCGGCGACCTGCGCGCCGGGCTGCGGGCGGCCGACGCCGCGCTCTTCGTCGTCTCGGCAGTCGACGGGGTCGATGGCGCGACCCGGATGCTGTGGGAGGAGTGCGCCGCCGTCGGCATGCCACGTGCGGTGGTCATCACCAAGCTGGACAAGGAGCGAGGCGACTTCGACGAGGCGGTGGCGATCTGCCAGCGCGTGTTCGGCGACGGGGTGCTGCCGCTGTACCTCCCGTTGGCCGCCGACGACGGGTCCCCGGCCGGCTTGCTCGGGCTGCTCTCGCGCAAGGTGTTCGACTACTCCGGTGAAAGCCGGGTGGAGCGCGACCCCGACCCTGAGCACATCCCGCTGATGGACACGGCGCGCAACAACCTCATCGAGGGGATCATCGCCGAGTCCGAGGACGAGTCGCTCATGGAGCGCTACCTCGGCGGCGAGGACATCGATCTCAAGGTCCTCGTCGACGACCTCGAGACCGCCGTCGCCCGCGGTTCGTTCTACCCCGTCCTTGCGGCCTCTTCGCCGACGGGGCTCGGCATGACCGAGCTGCTCGAGGTCGTCACCCAGGGGTTCCCGTCCCCGCTCGAGCACGAAGTCCCGCCGGTCACGGCACCCGACGGATCACCGCGGGGACCGCTGTCCTGCGACCCGACCGGGCCGCTCGTAGCGGAGGTGGTCAAGACGACCACCGACCCGTACGTCGGCCGGATATCGCTGGTCCGCGTGTTCTCGGGGACCGTGCGACCCGACGAGACGGTGCACGTCTCCGGCCACCTGAGCGACTTCTTCGGCGACGACCGCGGGCACGCCGACCACGACGTGGACGAGAAGGTGGGGGCGCTGTCGTCCCCGCTGGGCAAGACGCAGCGCATCGTGTCCCAGGCCATCGCCGGTGACATCTGCGCGGTGGCGAAGCTGACCCGGGCCGAGACCGGCGACACGTTGTCCAGCGTGGACGAACCGCTGCTCATGGAGCCATGGGTGATGCCCGAGCCGCTGCTTCCGGTGGCCGTCGTGGCCCGGTCAAAGGCCGACGACGACAAGCTCGCGCAGGGGCTTGGGCGCCTGGTCGCCGAGGACCCGACGCTGCGGTTGGAGAACAACTCCGAGACCCACCAGATGGTGCTGTGGTGCATGGGCGAGGCCCACCTCGACGTGCTGCTGGACCGGCTCACGAACCGCTACGGCGTCGAGGTCGACTCCGTGCCCCTGCGGGTGCAGCTGCGCGAGACGTTCGCCGGAAAGGCGGTCGCCAAGGGTCGCCACGTCAAGCAGTCCGGTGGCCACGGCCAGTACGCCGTCTGCGACATCGAGGTCGAGCCGCTGGAGTCCGGGGCAGGCTTCGAGTTCGTGGACAAGGTCGTCGGCGGCGCCGTCCCCCGGCAGTTCATCCCGTCGGTGGAGAAGGGCGTCCGCACCCAGATGGAGCGGGGGGTCGCAGCCGGCTATCCCGTCGTGGACATCAGAGTCACCCTGCTCGACGGCAAGGCGCACTCCGTCGACTCCTCGGACATGGCCTTCCAGACGGCGGGGGCGCACGCCCTCAAGGAGGCCGCCAAGGGCACCCGCATCCACATGCTCGAGCCGGTCGACGAGCTGTCGGTGCTGGTGTCCGACGAGTACGTCGGGGCGGTGATGAGCGACCTGTCCACCCGGCGCGGCCGCGTTATCGGCACCGAGCCGGTGGGCTCCGGCCGGTCGCTGGTCAAGGCAGACGTGCCGCAGACCGAGATCACCCGCTACGCGGTGGACCTGCGCTCGCTCTCCCACGGCACGGGCACCTTCTCCCGCACCTACCTGCGCCACGAGCCGATGCCCGCCCAGCTCGCTGCCAAGCTCCAGGAGGAGTAGCTGGGACTAGCGAGGTCGGCGCCTCTCGGTGCCGGCCGCCAGCCGCGCTGCGATGACCGCGACATCGTCGATGACCCCGCTCGAGACC
Source organism: Actinomycetes bacterium (assembly GCA_038246575.1). Lineage (GTDB taxonomy): Bacteria > Actinomycetota > Actinomycetes > JACCUZ01 > JACCUZ01 > JACCUZ01. The sequence continues at coordinate 16,827 of JBBRVU010000059.1, forward strand.
TCGATCACGAGGTCGTACACCTCGTCGTTCGTCAGCGTCAGCCTGCGTCCGTTCATGCCGTAGAACGCGATCGTCGCGGCGAGCGCGAGTCGCTTGTTGCCGTCGACGAGGGCGTGATTCTTCGCGAGAGAGTGCAGCAGTGCGGCGGCCTTGTGGTCGAGGTCCGGGTACGCGTCCGCACCGAACGCGCTGGCCATCGGTCTGGCCAGCGCAGACTCCAGCAGCCCCATGTCGCGCACAGTGACTTCAGTGTGGATGGCGCGCCCGGCGACGTGGAGCAGCTCCCCGATCTCGAGGTAGATCACTGTCCGAGACGCTCGAGGGCCTCCGCGTAGCGGGGCAGCTCAGCGTCGAGGACCTCGTCGAGAAGCTCCCGCCGGCTGGTGGACTCGATGTAGTCCCGCACAGCCTGACGCGCGACCTCCTGCATGGACCTCTGCTCGCGCGCTGCCGTGCGCCGGAGCGCCTCGGTCTCGTCGTCGGTCAGCCGCAGGGTCATCGCCATCCCCGTAAGATACCAGATGTGATACCGCGCGGCGAGAAGTCAGCGGCTGCCGGGGCGGTCCTGCGGGAGGCGGGCGAGGGCTGGGGTCGCGCCGGGCAGCCGGGCCCGCACCCTCGCCACGAGGCGGTAGACGCCCTCGGCGAGCCAGGAGAGCGGTGGCGCCAGCATCAGCCGGCCGGCGTAGGACCAGGGGGCGCCGGACACGATGAGCACCCGGGCGACCGCCATCGCTCCGTGCGAGATCCGCCCTGAGGGTTCGACGACGTGCAACGAGGCCTCAGCCTCGGCCGTGCTCAGGCCGAACGCCGCGAGGTCCGCCGTCTGGGACGGCTCCCAGTCCACCCGGTCGGGCAGCACCGCCAGCGCCTGCTCGGCCGTACGGCTGCAGAAGCCGCAGGTGCCGTCGTAGAGGACGACCGGCCGCGTCAACCGTGGACCACCCCGGCTAGTCATCGGCCCACGCCTCGGCCAGGGCTGCTCTGGTGTCGGCCATCAGCTGCGGCATCACCTTCGTGTCGGCCACCACGGTCATGAAGTTCGCGTCGCCGCCCCAGCGCGGAACGACGTGCTGGTGCAGGTGCGCGGCCAGCGATCCGCCGGCCACCCCACCGAGGTTGAGCCCGACGTTGAACCCGTGCGGCGACGAGGCCCGCCGGATGGCGAGCACCGCCTTCTTCGTGAACTCGGCGAGCCCGGCGGTCTCGGCGTCGTCGAGGTCCTCCAGCCCCGCCACGTGCCGGTACGGCACCACCATCAGGTGCCCAGGGTTGTACGGGTGCTTGTTCAGGACGGCGTAGACAGCGTCGCCGCGGGCGACAACGAGACCGTCAGCGTCGTCCATGCCGGGGATGCAGCAGAACGGGCACGTGTTGTCGACCTCCTCGTCTCCGGTGTCGGCGGTGACGTAGGCGAGCCGGTGCGGTGCCCACAGCCGCTCGAGCCGGTCGTTGGAGGCACCGGTCACGATGACGGGGTCACAGCTGGATCCGGTCAGCCACCGCGGCCACGATCTCCTCGACCGCGTCCCCGATGGCGACGCCGTTCTTCTGCTCGCCGCTGCGGTAGCGGAAGGACACCGCTCCCTTGGCGACGTCCTCATCGCCGGCGAGCAGCATGTAGGGCACCTTCTGCTTCTGCGCGGTGCGGATCTTCTTTTGCATCCGGTCGTCGGAGGTGTCCACCTCGACCCGGATCCCGCGGGCCTGCAACGTCGCGGCCACCTCCTGCAGGTAGCCGACGTGCTCGTCGGTGATGGGGATCGCCACCACCTGCACCGGAGCCAGCCAGGGCGGGAAGGCGCCGGCGTAGTGCTCGACCAGCACCCCGAGGAACCGCTCGATCGACCCGAACTTGGCCGAGTGGATCATCACCGGCTGCTGCCGCGACCCGTCGGCGGCCTGGTACTCCAGGCCGAAGCCGGCCGGCTGGTTGAAGTCGTACTGCACCGTCGACATCTGCCAGGTCCGGCCGATGGCGTCCCGGGCCTGCACCGAGATCTTGGGCCCGTAGAAGGCCGCACCGCCCGGGTCGGGCACCAGCTCGAGCCCGGTCTCGGTGGCGGCGTCGGAGAGGATCTTGGTGGCGACCTCCCACTGCTCGTCGGTGCCGATGAACTTGTCCGACCCCGGGTCTCTGGTCGACAGCTCGAGGTAGAAGTCCTCGAGTCCGAAGTCCTTGAGCAGCCCCAGCAGGAAGCTCAGCAGGTGCTGGATCTCGCCGGGCGCCTGCTCGGGCGTCACGTAGGAGTGCGAGTCGTCCATGGTCAGGCCGCGGACCCGGGTCAAACCGTGCACGACCCCGGACTTCTCGAACCGGTAGACCGCACCGAGCTCGAAGAGCCGCAGCGGCAGCTCCCGGTAGGACCGCCCGCGCGACCGGAAGATCAGGTTGTGCATCGGGCAGTTCATGGCCTTGAGGTAGTAGTTGCTGCCCTCCATCTCCATCGGCGGGAACATCGTGTCGGCGTAGTAGGGCAGGTGCCCCGAGGTCTCGAACAGTCCCTGCTTGGAGATGTGCGGGGTGCCGACGAAAGCGAAGCCCTCCTCGAGGTGCCGGCGGCGGACGTAGTCCTCCATCTCGCGCTTGATGACCCCGCCCTTGGGGTGGAAGACGGCCAGCCCGGAACCGAGCTCGTCGGGGAAGGAGAACAGGTCGAGCTCGGCACCGAGCTTGCGGTGGTCGCGCTTCTCGGCCTCGGCCAGCCGGTGCAGGTGCGCCTTGAGCGCGTCGCGCGACTCCCATGCGGTGCCGTAGATCCGCTGCAGCTGTGGGTTCTTCTCGCTGCCCCGCCAGTACGCCGCGGCGGACCGCATCAGCTTGAATGCCGGGATGGTCCGGGTGGTCGGCAGGTGCGGGCCGCGGCACAGGTCCTTCCAGGCCAGCGAGCCGTCCTTGCGCAGGTTGTCGTAGATGGTCAGCTCACCGGCACCGACCTCGGCCCCTGCTCCGTCGGCGGCGTCGGCCGCCCCCGGGCCCTTGAGCCCGATCAGCTCCAGCTTGTACGGCTCGGTTGCCAGCTCGGCCCGCGCCTCGCTGTCGGTGACCACCCGACGGGCGAACGACTGGCCCTCCTTGACGATCTGCTGCATCCGCTTGTCGATGGCGGAGAGGTCGTCCGGGGTGAACGGGGTCGGCACGTCGAAGTCGTAGTAGAAGCCGTTCTCGATCGGCGGCCCGATGCCCAGCCTCGCATCGGGGTAGAGCTCCTGCACGGCCTGGGCCATCACGTGTGCGGTCGAGTGCCGCAGGACCGCCCGACCGTCCTCGCTGTCGATCGCCACCGGTGCGACCGACTCGCCGGCCTGCACGACGTACGCCAGGTCCTTGAGCTCGTCGCCGACCCGGGCGGCGACGACCGCGCGGTCATCGCCCAGCACCTCGCCCGCCGTCGTCCCGGCGGCGACGTTTCGCTCGCTGCCGTCGACGGTGATGACCAGGTCGGACACGGTGGAGCCTCTCGGACGCAGTGCGGTGCGGACGCCCGCGATGCTATCCGCCGGTCCCGGCGCCGCTCGCCCCGATTACCCCCCGTCCCACCGCAGTCGGCGGGGCTCCGACACGGTTACCGGTACGCAGCTCCGCCAACCGGGCTGGCAGTCCGTGTCAGGCGGTGGTGTCGGTGACGGCGGCGCCGACGGTCAGCCTGCCCGGCCGCGCGACATCGGCGTACACACCGAGGCAGTGGTTCGGCTGCCGTACGACGGAGAGCTCGACGTCATCGGCGGACAGGCTGCGCCCCACCCAGTCGCGCTCGCTGCCGGCGTCGGCCGCCAGCTCGAGGACGATGTTGGCGCGCGGGGCGGCGATGTCGCAGGCGTCGCACTCCTCGGCGTGCGACGCGTCGGCGATGGCAGCCGTGGACACGATGTGGACGGGCGCGACATCGACGAAGCCGGCACCGTCGCGGTGCTCGAGGTGCAGCGGCTGCCCCAGCCAGGTCGACAGCGCCTCGCCCGCAGCCTCGGCGTCGAGCCCGACCGCCGCGCCGGGCACGTCGACCCGCAGCTCGCCGTCGACCAGATGGGCGACGGCCTCGCGCAGCCGCGGCTGCTGCTTGGCCGTGACCGTCTGTCCGCCGGCGTCGGCCACCGCCCAGGACCGGTCACCGACGAGACCACCGCCCTGCACCTCGGACGACTCGATCGCGGCGCCGGACATGGACTTGACCGGGAAGATCCACAACTGACCGATGCGGGCGACGACAGACATGTCGCCATTGTCGCTCACCGCGGGTCGACGAGAAGCGGGTGGACGATACTGGACTCGAACCAGTGACCTCACGCGTGTGAAGCGTGCGCTCTAACCAACTGAGCTAATCGTCCGAAGGCGACGTCGATCCTAGCGTCACCCGAAGGGCAGCCAGTCAGGGACGCCCTGGATGGC
>JBBRVU010000060.1:0-21017 GCA_038246575.1 Actinomycetes bacterium
CGCCTCAGTCCCAGCTGCAGGCTCCCCCGGACAACGTCGTGCTGCTGCCGCGAGCCCAGTTCACCGCCGCCTTCGGGGCACTGGGCGCCGCGCGCCCGGACCTGGTCCGGACGCAGATCCACGTCGCGAGGTCCCAGCACCTGGCGCCGGACCCCACGGTCGCCTTCACCCAGGTGACCGCGGCCGCCAACAACTTCGAAGCCGCCACCTCGGGCGGCGCTCTGGTCGGCGACAACCTCGCTGCCGCGCTGGACGCCGCCCGCAGCGACGCGCTGTACTCCCAGGTCCTGTTCCTGTTCCTCGGCCTGCCGGGAGCCGGCCTCGCGGCAGCACTCACCGCCGCAATCGCGGGCGCGGGAGCGACCAGGCGGCGGCGCGAGCAGTCGCTGCTTCGCTCGCGGGGCAGCTCCCGGTCGCAGCTGCTGCGGCTGGCTGCCATCGAGGCCGGTGTCATCGGATTGGTCGGCGGGGTCGTCGGCCTCGGTCTGGCCGCCCTCGTCGGCTACCTGGTGTTCGGGTCTGCCAGCTTCGGTGCCACCACCTCGGCCCGGCTCACCTGGACCCTCGGCGCGCTCTTCGGTGGGGTGGCGGTATCGGCGGCCACGGTGCTCCTCCCTGCCCGGCGGGAGCTGCGGGACGCGACTGCCGTCTCGGGGCGGGCCGTTGTCGGTCGCGCGCGGTCACCGCGGTGGGCCCGCTATGGACTCGACCTGCTCCTGCTCGCCGGGTCGCTGCTCGTCTTCTGGGCGACCAGCCGCAGCAGCTACAGCCTGGTCCTGGCCCCCGAGGGCGTCCCCACCATCTCGGTGAGCTACTGGGCCTTCCTGGGTCCGGCGCTGCTGTGGGCGGGAGCAGGGCTGCTCGCCTGGCGGCTCGCCGACCTGTTCCTGAGCCGAGGCCGCGGTCTGCTGCAAGGTGCCCTGCGACCGGTCGCAGGGAACTTGTCGGGGACCGTCGCTGCGAGCATGGGCCGCCAGCGCCGGTTGCTGGCCCGCTCCATCGTCCTCGTGACGCTCGCGGTCTCGTTCGCCGCGTCGACCGCGACGTTCAACGCGACCTACCAGCAGCAGGCCGAGGTCGACGCACGCCTCACCAACGGCGCGAACGTCACCGTGACGGAGTCGCCTGGTGGCACCGTGGGACCGGCCGGCGCTCGCCAGCTGCGCAGCATCCGCGGTGTCTCGGCGGTCGAGCCGCTCCAGCACCGGTTCGCCTACGTCGGTGCCGACCTGCAGGACCTGTACGGCGTGCGGCCGGCAACCATCGCAGCTGCCACCTCGCTGCAGGACGCGTACTTCCAGGGCGGCACGGCCGACCAGCTGCTGCGCACGCTGGCTCGTTCCCCCGACGCCGTCCTGGTCAGCGCCGAGACGGTCAAGGACTTCCAGCTGCACCCCGGAGACCTGCTCAACCTGCGCTTGCAGGACAGCCGGACCAAGCAGCTCGTATCCGTTCCGTTCCACTACGTCGGCGTGGTCAACGAGTTCCCGACCGCACCGAAGGACAGCTTCTTCGTTGCCAACGCCAGCTACATCTCTGCCCAGACAGGGAGCAACGCCGTCGGGTCCTTCTTGGTGGACACCGCTGCCGCTGACACCGGTGCGGTCGCCCGACGCGTCAGGGCTCAGGTGGGAACCACGGCAACGGTGAGCGACATCGCGACGACCCGTGCCGTGGTCGGATCGTCCCTGACCGCCGTGGACCTGGCCGGGCTCACCCGGGTCGAGCTCACCTTCGCGCTGGTCCTCGTGGCCGCCGCCGGTGGGCTGGTCCTGGCGCTCGGTCTTGCCGAGCGACGCCGCACCTTTGCCATCGCTGCCGCCCTGGGAGCGAGCCGCCGGCAGCTGCGCGGTTTCGTCGTCGGCGAGTCGGCGCTGGTCACAGCAGCAGGTCTCGGGTGCGGAGCCGTTGCCGGCTGGGGCCTGTCGCAGATGCTCGTCAAGGTGCTCACCGGGGTCTTTGACCCGCCGCCGGCCCACCTCGCGGTGCCGTGGACGTACCTGGGGACGGTCGGCGTCATCGCGGTGGCCGCCATGGCTCTTGCTGCGTCGCTGGCCGGACGTGTCTCGCGACAGCCGCCGATCGAGATGCTGCGGGAGCTGTGACGCCGGTCCCACGGCGATCCCTAGGCTGGGACCATGGCGCGGCTGCTGCTCGTCGAGGATGACGAGACCATCGGTCGCCATCTGGACTCGGCGCTGCGGGCCAACGGTCACGACGTGGTCTGGCAGCGGACCGGGGGCAGTGCCTTGGTGGCAGCCGCCGGTGGCCCGTTCGACCTCGTGCTCCTGGACCTGGGGCTGCCCGACATCGACGGTGTGGCGGTCTGTCGCGACCTGCGGGTTCGGCAGCCGGAGTGCATCCTGGTGATGCTCACCGCTCGCCGCGAGGAGATGGACGTCGTGGTCGGGCTGGAGGCGGGGGCCGACGACTACCTCACCAAACCTTTCGGCCTCACCGAGCTGCTGGCCCGGATCCGCGCCCATCTGCGGCGCCGCGCGGTGGAGTCGACCGACACCGTGGCACCCTTCGTCTCTGGCGACCTGCACCTCGACGGGGCGGCCCGTCGCTGCACGGTCGCCGGGCAGGAGGTCGCACTGCGCGCCAAAGAGTTCGACCTGCTCGCCCGGTTGGCCGCCCAACCCGGGCAGGCTGTCAGCCGGGAGTCGCTGATGGCCGACGTCTGGGACGAGAACTGGTTCGGCTCGACCAAGACGCTCGACGTCCACGTTGCCGCCCTGCGCAAGCGGCTTCAGGAAGCGGCAGATGGGCGTGACCCGCCGGCGCGCGTGCCGGGCATCACCACACTGCGCGGCCACGGCTACCGGCTGGAGCCCTGATGGCAGTCGTCGGGGTGTGTGAGGACGACTCGAACGTGCGGCGGGTCCTGGTCGAGGCGCTGCGGGGGGCCGGGCACTCAGTCGTGCCCACGAGCACCGGCGGCGAGGCGCTGCGCGCTCTGGGGCCGTCGTCGGACGTGGAGGTCGCCATCCTCGACATCGGACTGCCCGACGCGGACGGTCGCGACCTGTGCCTCGCGCTGCGCAGCGCCGGCCAGCACTGCCCCGTGCTCTTCCTCACCGCTCTCGACGCCGTCCACGACCGGGTGTCCGGCTTCCACGCGGGGGGCGACGACTACCTGCCCAAGCCGTTCGCCGTCGGTGAGCTGCTGGCCCGCATCGACGCGCTCCTGCGCCGCGCACCCACCGCTCCCGAGGAGTCCGGCGTCCTCCGGCTGGATCCGACCCGGCATGCCGCCGTCCACGCAGACACGGTCGTGGCGCTCACCCCGACGGAGTACCGGCTGCTCGCGACGCTGTCCGGCCGCCCCGGCGAGGTGGTCCGCCGACGGACCCTGGTCCTCGCCGGCTGGCCTCCCGGGGCCATCGTCAACGACAACACCCTGGACTCCTACATCCGCCGACTGCGCACGAAGCTCTCTGAGCTCGGAGCACCCGCCAGCATCGACACCGTCCGCGGTGTCGGCTACGCGCTGCGGTGATCGAGGTCGTCCCCGCACGGTCGTGGCTCCGGTGGCGCGTCGTCGGCTCGACGGTCGCGGTCACGCTGGTCGCGATGGCGGCGCTGACCATCCTCGTCCAGGCGGTGCTCGCCACCGCCGTGACCAGTGACGTACGCGGTGTGCTGCGCGCCCGTGCGGACGCCGTCGCCTCGACGATCACCGTGCGCGACGGTCGGATCGTGGCCCGCGAGACGCCTACCGACACCCTCGATAGAACCGCATGGATCTACGACGACGCCGGCCGACTTGTCGAGGGGCCGGCCGGCAGCAGCGCCCTGCAGGCAGCGGCGAGAAGCCTTGCGGTCGGGCTGACGGGCGCGCGTTCGCCGCGGACTGTCGACGTGGCGGACAGCCGGCTGTTGGCGCGCGCCGTCACGGTGCGGTCGGGTGACCGGGCGGTGGTGGTGGTCGCCGAGAGCCTCGTGCCCTACGAACGGACCGAGCGGTACGCCCTGATCGTCGGACTGGTCCTCGGTTCGATAGTCGTGGTCGGCTCCGCGGCCGTGGCCTGGTGGAGCATCCACCGCGCTCTCGAACCCGTGGCTGCGATGGCCGCGCGGGCCCGGGAGTGGAGCGAGCACGACCTGGACCGCAGGTTCGACCTCGGTCCTCCGCAGGACGAGATCACTGCACTGGGTCAGACACTGGACGGGCTGCTGGCCCGCGTGGCCGAAGTGATCCGGTCCGAGCAGCGACTCTCCCAGGAGATGGCCCACGAGCTGCGGACGCCGTTGACCGCGGTCCGCGCGGAGGCCGAGCTGGCCCAGCTCGAGCCAGACCTGTCGGACCGGACTTGCGAGTCGCTCGCGCGCATCGTCGACGCCAGCGACGGCATGGCCGCGGCGATCGCCACGCTGATGGCCCTCGCTCGTTCGGCGGGGTCGCCGGGGCGGGCGCAGGTGGGGTCGCTGCTGGCTTCGGTCGCGGACGGCTGGGGCGAGCGGGCCCCTGTGGTGGTCGGTCCGGTGCCGGACCAGCTGGCGGTGGCCGCGCCGGCCGAGCTCGTCGAACGCGCACTGTCACCACTCGTCGAGAACGCAGTCCGGCACGCCCGGACCCGTGTCGACCTGGTTGTCGAGCTGGCGCTGCACAGCGTGCTTGTCCATGTCCGTGACGACGGACCCGGAACGGGTGACGGTGATCTCGAGGAGCTGTTCCGGCCCGGCGCGCGGAGCTCCGCGAGCGAGGGCGCGGGCCTGGGGCTGGCGCTGGCCAGACGGGTGGCCCGGTCGGCGGGAGGCGACGTCACCGCTGTCTCCTCGGACGACGGCGGTCACTTCGTCCTGTCGCTGCCTCAGGCCTGATCCACGCGGTCAGGTCATGTGCAGGTTCGCCCCTGCACGCTGGTTCCACACGACCTTTCCAATCCAGCGAGGAGCACTACATGACCGCGACGACGACGGCCCGATACGGCATCGGCCGGACGATGCTGAACAAGGTCCCTGAAGTCACGATCTTCTTCTGGATCATCAAGATCATGGCGACCACGGTAGGTGAGACCGCCGCCGATTTCCTGGCCAGCAACCTCGGGCTCGGCCTCAGCGCCACCAGCCTGATCATGGCGGCGCTGCTCGCCGTGGTCCTGGTGTTCCAGTTCCGGGCCCGCCGCTACATCCCCTCGATCTACTGGCTGGCAGTGGTGCTCATCAGCGTGGTGGGGACGCTGATCAGCGACAACCTGGTCGACAACCTCGGCGTCAGCCTGCTGACCACCACGATCGCATTCTCCATCGCCCTGGCGGCGACATTCGCGGCCTGGTACGCCAGCGAGCGGACGCTGTCCATCCACACGATCCACACGACGCGACGGGAGGCCTTCTACTGGTTGGCCATCCTGTTCACCTTCGCGCTCGGCACCTCGGCCGGTGACCTGGTCTCGGAGGGTCTCTCGCTCGGCTACCTGGTCGCGGCACTCATGTTCGGTGCCCTCATCGGGATCATCACGTTCGCCTACTACACGTTCAACCTCAACGCCGTGCTGGCCTTCTGGATGGCCTACATCCTGACCCGGCCGTTCGGTGCCTCGATCGGCGACTACCTGTCCCAGACCCCCAAGCACGGAGGCCTGGGCCTCGGGACGACGGGCACGAGCGTGCTCTTCCTGGCCACGATCCTCGGGGTGGTCACCTACTTCAGCTACAACGAGCGCAAGAACCAGGCGGCGCTGCGCGAGGACGACGCGCTGGAGCTCGAGGCAGCCTGACGAGCCCCGCTCCCGACCTGGAGGGCCTGTTCAGGCAACCTTCAGGTCGGGCGCGGGACGCTGGGGTCGGAGGTGAGCGCGTGAAGATCCTCGTGGTCGAGGACGAGCCGATGCTCGCCGCGACCTTGCGTCGTGGGCTCCGGGCCGAGGGCTTCACCGTGGAGGTTGTCGGCGACGGCGAGGACGGGGTCTGGGCCGGCACCGAGAACTCCTACGACGCGATCGTGCTCGACATCATGCTGCCCAAGCTCAACGGGTTCGACGTCATCGAGGCGCTGCGATCGAGGAAGATCTGGACGCCGGTGCTCATGCTCACCGCCAGGGACAGCTCGACGGACATGGCCGACGCGCTCGATCTCGGGGCCGACGACTATCTCACCAAACCTTTTGACTTCGTCGTCCTGGTCGCGCGGCTGCGGGCGCTGATCCGCCGGGGCGGACCGGCTCGGCCGGCCGTGCTCCGCGCCGGCGACCTGAGCCTGGATGGCGCCCGGCACAAGGTGGCCCGGGGGGACGTCGAGATCTCTCTCACCCCTCGTGAGTTCGGGGTGTTGGAGTTCCTCATGCGACATCCCGACAGCGTTGTGACGAAGACGGCAATCCTGCACAACGTCTGGGACGACCACTTCGACGGCGACCCGAACAACGTCGAGGTCTACGTCCGGCATCTGCGCAAGAAGATCGACCTGCCCTTTGACCGGCGGGCCATCCAGACGGTGCGAGGAAAGGGATACCGGATCGACCCGGACGGTGGGTGAGCGGGCGCGACTGCAACGGCCTCAGAGGGGAAGCAAGACACGGAAGCTGGCCCCACCCGTCAGGGAGCCGACCACCTCGACGGAGCCGCCGTGCGCCCAGACCACCTCACGCACGATCGCCAGTCCGAGCCCGGTGCCCCCGGCCGAGCGGGCGCGGGCATCGTCGAGCCGGACGAACCGCTCGAAGATCCGCTCCCGGTCCCCGACAGACACGCCAGGACCATCGTCGGAGACCTCGATGACCGCCGTGGATCCGCGGAGACTGAGGCCGAGCACCACCTGCTCCGTCGCGTGAGCCGCCGCATTGTCAGCCAGGTTGCGCACGACCTGGGAGAGCCGGTGCAGGTCGCCGTAGTAGCGCAGCGCGACGACATCCCCAGCTATCTCGAAGGTGGTTGTCGCTCGCAGGCGCTGACGCTCCAGGTGCACGAGGTCATCGAGATCCACTTCCTCGCGGCGCAGCTGCAGCCCGGAGTCGTCCGCCTGGGCCAGGAGCAGCAGGTCGGTGACGATGCGCTCGAGGCGGTCGGTCTCCGAGGTCATGGCAGCGAGGGTCTCGGGCCAGTCCGGCGACGACGATCCCGGGCCGATGAGCTGGAGGTTCGCCTTGACGGTGGCCAGCGGGCTGCGCAGCTCGTGGCTGGCGTCGGCGACAAACCGCCGTTGGACCCGCTGGGAACGCTCGAGCCGCTCGAGCATGTCGTTCATGGTGCGAGCCAGCCGAGCGACCTCGTCCTCGGCTCCGGGGATCGGCACGCGGTCCGACAGATCCCGAGCGGTGATCCCCGACACCTGCCGGCGGATCTCCTCGACGGGACGAAGCGTGCGCCCTACGAAGACGAACACGGCGGCCGCTGTCACGATGACGAGGATCGGCAGGCCGGCGAGGAGCAGGGTGCGAACCGTGCGGACACTGGCTTCGGCCGACTCCAGGGATTGAGCAACGATGACCTGGTACGTCGTGCCACCGACGAGCACGCCCTGGCTGACGACCCGATAGGGCACACCGTCTCCGACCGGAAGGTCCGTCAGCCGCTCACTGACGGTGGCACCGGCGGCCACGGCTGTGGGGGTCAGCGCCGCCTCGCCGTCCACCTGCGGAGAACTTGCGATGACGGCGCGCCCGCCCGCGACGATCTGCGCGATGGTCGTCTCGCCCCGAGCCACCGACAACCGTCGGCCGGCCGCGTCCGGGCCGTCCGCCCGCAGCACCGCCGCGATCTCGTCAGCCCGTTGTGAGGCATTGAGCTGCGCCGCCTGTGTCAGGGATCGATCCAGCAGCAGGACGAGCAACCAGCCACTGACAGCCACCGTCGCCGCCACCAGGACAGCGCATGCCACCGTCAGCCGGAGACGGACCCCGGCATGGCGGCCGAGATACCCATGGAGGTGCCCGGTGCCGGCCGCACCTGCTGCTCTCATGCCAGCAGGCTACGGACCGACATCGGGAGCCCCCTTCGATCCGCCTCCCGGCTGGCTACTCGGCGCTCCCGGGTCCTTCTGGGGCGTCGCCGGCGTCCGAGGCATCCTGGTGGCCGGCCTCGTTCGGGTCGGCGTCGGGACCCACGTTGGGACCGACGTCCTGCGCGCTCTCGGTACCCTCAGGCCCCTCGGGTGCGTCGCCGGCGTCCGAGGCGTCCTGGTGGCCGGCCTCGTTCGGGTCGGCGTCGGGACCCACGTTGGGACCGACGTCCTCGACCGTGGTCACACTGGTCTCGGTCGAGGCAGGGGTGGACCCGTCCGATGCCAGCGCTACCCCTCCGGCGGCGGAGAGCGCCAGCAGCGCTCCAGCAGTGGCGGCAAGCGTGCGTCCTACATTCATGTCGACTCCATCTCCGGCCCGGACCACCCGCGCCTGACCTGCAGGATTGCGGCCGGTCGCTGAGAGGACGCTGAAAGCTCCTGGGCAGGTCCACGTCGATGATCGTTTGGGGGTTTCGCCAGCGACGGCCGAGAGTTACTGTGCCGAGACGAAGAACCTCCGGGCTCGGACCGGGCGCTCCGACGGGGGCGCCCAGGACGGTGGCGCGATGACCAACGGGCAACGGTGAGTGCTGTGCGCACCCGCCGTCGGGTCGGCATCACGGGGATCGTCCAGGGAGTCGGTTTCCGCCCTTTCGTCTACGCCCTCGCCCGCGAGCTGGGTCTTTCGGGGCGCGTGACGAACACCACCGGTGAGGTGGTCGTCGAGGTAGAGGGAACCGCCGACGCCATCGCGGCGTTCTGCCACCGTGTCAGGGCCGACGCTCCGCCGCTGGCCGTGATCGACGACGTGTGCGCCGTGGCGATGCCGACCCGGGGCGGGACCGAGTTCACGATCGCTGCGTCGGCACCTGGACCAGGCCGGACGATGGTGTCCCCCGACGTCGCGACCTGCGCGGATTGCATCGCCGACCTCACCGATCCGGAGAACCGCCGGCACCGCCACCCCTTCGTCACCTGCACCAACTGTGGTCCCAGGTTCACGATCATCACCGACCTGCCGTACGACCGCGCGACGACAACGATGGCCGCGTTCGAGATGTGCTCCGACTGCGCCCGCGAGTACTCCGATCCGGGCGATCGCCGCTTCCATGCGCAGCCGATCTCCTGTCACGCGTGCGGGCCACAGCTGAGTCTTGTCCGACCAGGACTCGACCCGACCCATGGCGAGGCCGCGATGGCCGAGGCCCGACGCCTGCTCGTCGACGGGGCCGTCGTCGCGGTCAAGGGTCTCGGCGGCTACCACCTGGCCTGCGATGCGACGAGCGAGACCGCAGTCGCCATGCTGCGCAAGCGCAAGAACCGCGGTGGTCAGCCCTTCGCCGTCATGGTCGGCGACCTCGATGAGGCGCGCGCCCTGGCCCACCTCGACGACGCGGCCGAGGCACTGCTCACCGATCACCGGCGCCCCATCGTGCTGGTCGAGCGCTCGACCGACGGCGAGCTGGCCGACGCAGTCGCTCCCGGCTGCGCCGACCTCGGGCTGATGCTGCCGTACACCCCTGTGCACCACCTGCTCCTCGGGCTGCCCGGTGACCCACGGGGCCCGTCAGCACTGGTGATGACCAGCGGCAACCGCTCCGGCGAGCCGATCGTCACCGACGACGCGGAGTCGCTCGAGCGACTGGCCGGCCTGGCCGACGCATGGCTGCGCCACGACCGGCCGATCCACGTGCCCTGTGACGACTCCGTCCTGCGCACGGTCGGCGGCGAGGACATGCCGGTCCGGCGGTCCCGCGGGTACGCCCCTTTCCCCGTCTCGCTGCCCTTCTCGGTAACCGCCGCGATGGCCACCGGAGGGGACCTGAAGAACACGTTCTGCGTCGGCGAGGGGCGCTACGCCTGGCTGTCCGCGCACGTCGGTGACATGGACGACCTGGCGACCCTCGAAGCCTTTGACACCGCCGAGCAACAGCTCGAGCGCCTCACCGGTGTCCGGCCAGAGGTCATCGCCACGGATCGCCACCCTGCATACCGTTCGCGTGCCTGGGCGCTCCGCACGGCGGGCGAGCGACCAGTGGTCGGCGTCCAGCACCACCATGCGCACGTCGCCTCGACCCTCGCCGAGCACGGGCACGACGGTCGCACCCGGGTCCTCGGGGTGGCCTTCGACGGGACCGGTTACGGCGACGACGGCGCCGTCTGGGGTGGTGAGTTCCTGGTTGCCGACTACTCCTCGTACGAGCGCACGGCACACCTCGCGTACGTCGACCTGCCCGGCGGGGACGCCGGGGTCGGCAACCCCTGCCGGATGGCCCTGTCGCACCTGCGCGCCGCGGGAGTCGCCTGGGGCCCCGACCTGCCCAGCGTCCGCGCCTGCTCCGAACAGGAGCTCGCGGTGCTTGACCGTGCGCTGACCACCGGGTTCGGTTGCGCCAAGACCTCGAGCATGGGTCGACTCTTCGACGCGGTCTCGTCGCTGGCCGGCGTCTGTCATCGGGTGGAGTACGAGGCGCAGGCCGCGATCGAGCTCGAGGCGGTCGGCCGCGGCCAGGACCCGGACGGACCGGCCTACACGTTCGGGGTCGCCGGATCCGGCGACGCGGAGCCTATCCAGGTGCGGGCTGCACCGGTGATCGCCGCAGCAGCGGCCGACGTGCGTGCCGGGGTCGGCTCCGCCGAGATCAGCGGTCGTTTCCACCGGGGCGTCGTAGCGATGGTCACCGACGTGGCGGAGACCATCCGGTCGGCCACCGGCATCGACACGGTGACGCTTTCCGGCGGGGTCTTCGTGAATCTCATGCTGTCGTCGTGGTGCGCCCGCTCGCTGTCCGAGCGGGGCTTCACCGTGCTGCGCCACCGTCGAGTACCACCCAGCGACGCCGGCCTGGCCCTTGGCCAGCTCGCTGTTCTCGCTGCAACGTCCACGCAAGTCCGCCACCCCGGCCACGCGCCGGGCGGAGAGGAGATGTCATGTGCCTAGCGGTGCCTGGCAAAGTGCTGGAGATCGAGGAAAGAGACGACACCCTGATGGCGAAGGTGGACTTCGGCGGTGTCGTGAAGGACGTGTGTCTGGCCTACGTCCCGGACATCGAGGTCGGGGAGTACACCATCGTGCACGTCGGCTTCGCGTTGCAGCGCCTCGACGAGGAGACGGCCCTGCAGACACTCGCCTTGTTCGCCGAGATGGGTGAGCTCGAGGCCGAGTTCGGTGACCACTGGGGACGCGCCGCCGATGCGGCTGGCGAGCCGCGTCCGGACGGGACCACGGACGCCGCCGACATGGAGGCCACGTCATGAAGTACCTCGACGAGTTCAGCGACCCCGAGCTGGCCCGGCGGCTGGTCAACGACATCCGGGCCACGGTCACCCGACCCTGGGCGATCATGGAGGTCTGCGGCGGCCAGACCCACACGATCATCCGCCACGGGATCGACCAGCTGCTGCCCGAGGGCATCGAGCTCATCCACGGCCCCGGATGCCCGGTCTGCGTCACGCCGTTGGAGATCATCGACAAGGCACTGGCGATCGCGGCCCGGCCAGGAGTGATCTTCTGCTCGTTCGGCGACATGCTCCGGGTGCCGGGCAGCGATCGTGACCTGTTCCGGGTCAAGAGCGAGGGTGGCGACGTGCGCGTCGTCTACTCACCGCTGGACGCGCTCAAGCTGGCCAAGGACAACCCGGACCGCGAGGTGGTCTTCTTCGGCATCGGGTTCGAGACCACCGCGCCGCCCAACGCGATGACCGTCTACCAGGCCAAGAAGCTCGGCATCAAGAACTTCAGCCTGCTGGTCTCGCACGTGCGGGTCCCACCGGCGATCAAGGCGATCATGGAGTCTCCGTCGTGCCGGGTGCAGGCCTTCCTGGCTGCTGGGCACGTGTGCACGGTGATGGGCGTCGGCGAGTACCCGCCACTGGCGGAGAAGTACCAGGTGCCGATCGTGGTCACCGGCTTCGAGCCGCTGGACATCCTCGAGGGGATCCGGCGCACGATCCATCAGCTCGAGGAGGGGCGGGCCGAGGTCGAGAACGCCTACCGTCGGGCCGTCGACGACGAGGGCAACCGCAACGCGCAAGCAATGCTCGACGACGTGTTCACCCTGACCGACCGCGCCTGGCGCGGGATCGGCATGATCCCGATGAGCGGCTGGCGGCTGTCCGAGCGCTACCGCGAGTTCGATGCCGAGCACCGGTTCTCGGTCCAGGGCATCGACACCAAGGAGTCCGAGGTCTGCCGCAGCGGCGAGGTCCTGCAGGGCCTGATCAAGCCGCACGAGTGCGAGATGTTCGGCAACGGCTGTACGCCACGCAACCCGCTGGGCGCCACCATGGTCTCCAGCGAAGGCGCCTGCGCGGCCTACTACCTCTACCGGCGCCTCGACACACCCGTGGTGAGCTCCGTTGGCTGAGCCGGCCACCGACATCACCGGCTGGACCTGTCCGCTGCCGTTGCGCGACAGCCCGACCATCGTCATGGGTCACGGCGGCGGCGGCGCGATGTCCGCCGAGCTGGTCGAGCACCTGTTCGTGCCTGCCTTCGCCAACTCAGGCACCGAGGGCAACTCCGTGCTGGCCGGCCTGGGCGACTCGGCAGTCCTCGAGATGGGAGGCGCGCGGCTGGCCTTCTCCACGGACTCCTTCGTCGTGCGGCCGATGTTCTTCCCCGGCGGCAGCATCGGGGACCTCGCCGTGAACGGCACGGTGAACGACATCGCCATGAGCGGTGGCGTGCCGATGTACCTCTCCTGCGCCTTCATCCTCGAGGAGGGCACCGCCGTGTCCGTCGTCGGCGAGGTGGCTAACCGACTCGGGGCGGCCGCGCAACGCGCCGGGGTCTCGGTCGCCACCGGCGACACCAAGGTCGTCGATGCCGGCCACGGCGACGGCATCTACATCAACACCGCCGGGATCGGCCTGATCCCGGACGGCATCGACATCCGGCCGCAGCGGGCCGCCGTCGGGGACGTCGTGATCGTCAGCGGCGACATCGGCGTGCACGGCGTGGCGATCATGAGCGTGCGAGAGGGCCTGGAGTTCGGCACGACCATCGAGAGCGACTGCGCCCCGTTGAACGGGCTGGTCGCCGCGATGCTCGCCGTCGCGCCGGACATCCACGTGCTGCGCGACCCCACCCGTGGTGGACTGGGGACCTCGCTCAACGAGATCGCTTCGGCCGCCAAGGTCGGCGTCGAGATCACCGAGCGGGACCTACCGGTGCCCGAGCTGGTCGGAAACGCCTGCTCGCTGCTGGGCCTGGACCCGCTCTACGTCGCCAACGAAGGAAAGCTGGTGGCGTTCGTCGCCCGTGACGACGCCGACCGGGTCCTGCAGGCGATGCGCAACCATCCGCTCGGGGCCGGGGCCTGTGTCATCGGCGAGTGCGTCGAGGCCCACCCCGGCATGGTGGTCAGCAAGACCGGTCTCGGCGGCACGCGGGTGGTCGACGTGCCGATCGGCGAACAACTACCCCGCATCTGTTGAGGTGGGCGTGAAATTCCTCGTCCTGTGGCACCTGGACCTCGGCCTGCTGTCGGGGCACATGGCCCGCGCGATCGCCCGGATGCCGCAGTACGGCGAGGACCTGGAGGCCCGGGGCAAGGTCTCCGCCCGCTACCACGTGGTGGGTCAGCACGGCGGCGCCTGGATCTACGAGGTCGAGTCCCACGAGGAGTTCGAGCGGCTGCTGGCCCTCGCACCAGTCTTCAACTTCGCGCACTACACCATCCATCCGTTGGCCGACATGAGCTTGCCGGCCGCACCCGGAGGCGTCGATGTCCGCTGAACCGAGCGAGCTGGCTGTTCACCGTCACCTGCTGGTGAGTGAACGGCTGCGGACCCGACGCCGAGGACTAGGTCTCACCCAGAAGCAGGTCGTGACCCGGCTGTGGCGCATCGGGGTCGCCACCACCAACAAGGCCCTGTCGAGTCTGGAGCACGGGGCCGGCCTCGACGTGGCCAAGCTTCCCGAGCTGGCCAGGGCGCTGGACTGCACGACCACGTACCTGCTCGGACTCACCGATGACCCCCGCAGCTGGGAGCCCGACCCAGTTGACGGCCAACCCCGCGCCGGGCTGACCGCGGGATCGACCAACGGCGACAGACCCGAGGCGACGCCGCCGTCACCACGGTCCGCAGACGGCCGGTCGTGGATTCTTGGCCCCGAGGTCCCGGACCTGCCCATCGGCCGACCGGCCACTCGGGGCTGAGCTATCCGGTTGCCGATGCCTCCGGCGCCCGCAGGCTGACCGAGACCAGAGTGAGCTCGTCACCGCCGGATGTGTCGACGTCGTCGCTGCCGCAGGCGGGGCAGCACGCGTAGGGATCGGTCACCTCCCCCACCGCCTGACAGGTCCGGCAGCTGATCGTCACTGAGACCACCTCGAGCTCCACCGCTGCCGACTCGGCGAGCGTCCCCGCCGAGACCGAGCGGAACGCCATCTCCAACGCTTCGGGCACGAGCCGCTGCATCACCCCGGCGCGGATCCGCACGCCCGTCACCTCGCGGTCACCGGCGCGCTTCAGGACCGCTTCGACGATCCCCTCGCACAACCCGAACTCATGCATCGCGCTCCGTCACATCGAACGGATCTTGAGGTACCGCTTGATGTCCGGAAGCGAGACGGCGACCACACCGACGCCGCCGGCCAGAATGACCAGTCCGATGACCTTCGCGATCATGACTTCTCCTCAGCTCGAGCTCTCACCCCGGCCAACGGCCGAGGTGTCCATCTCTGTCTGCAACAGCTCCACGACCATCCGGGCCGCGTCCTCGATGCTGGCACTGACGGGATCGGACAGCCCCATCCCGTCCTCGATCGACTCCGGCTGACAGCCGATGACCATCACCCGGTTCACCGTGCCCCCGAGGGCCGGCACGAGAGCCAGCACCTCCTGCGGCGCCATGTCATGGGCGTCGACCATGTGCGGCTCGGGCGCCTCGCCCTCCGGCACGGGTGTTGGCGTGAGGTCGGCCTCGATCAGGTAGAGCGTGCCGGGTGGACCGTCCCGCTCCACCGCGTCGATCAGCACCAGGAGGTCGTAGCCGTCGAGCAGCGTGTACGCGAGGTGGACGCCACGAATGCCGTAGTCGACCACCTCCACACCCACGGGGACCGGATCCTTGAGCAGCCGCTCGACGACGGCCACCCCGAAACCGTCGTCGCGCTTGAAGATGTTGCCCACCCCGGCGACGAGGATCTTCTGGCTCATGAGCCGGCCCGCACGGGCTCGACCTCGTCCGGCGCGAAGTACAGGTATCGCCCGTGCGCCTGCTGCAGGTCGGCGGCGGGGTCGTCATCGACTGTCACGGCGAGGTGGTGCGCGCCGTCGACGTCGACGAAGACCGCGGCCACCGTAGCCAGCCGGCCGGCGAGGAACATGTCCTGGACATCGGAGCGCCGGGCGCCAGGACGCAGCAGGAGCCTGCTGCCCTTCGACACGGCAACGCCCTCGATCAGGATCGAGTCGGTCTCCGGCGAGACCGTCGCATCGGCGCCCGGGTCCCACCACGGCGCCGGGTCCTCGGACTGCTTCGGCAGCGTCGGGTCGGCGGCTACTCCAGGCACGCTCGCCGCACCGGTCACGCCCTCCAGGTAGCGCACCGCGCCGTGCAGCCGGTCCAGCATCTCCTGGGGCATGTTGTTGACCTGGTCGAGCAGCGCGGCTGCGCGCGGGTCGGTGCCCCGCGCCTCCCGCTGCTCGGCGTCGGTCAGGGTCATGGCCCGCAGGCTGAGCATCTCGTCCATCTCGGTGGAGTCGAAGAACTCGACGGTGCTCTCCGGGGCGACCTGCGGGTGGTCGTACAGGATGATCGGCGAGGACAGCATCGCGTCCTCCTGGCCGGGCACCCCGGTCAGGACGGGGAAGGTCCCGACGTTCTCGCACTCCTCGGCGTATCCCGTGGCCCACCGTGGTGGCTCGAGCAGCGAGAGGAACGATCCGCCCCTGATCCCCATGACGAGGTGGGCGGCGACCAACGCGTGACGCACGACGATGTCGCGGATGTCTGCCGGGTCGGCACCCGTCGTGCGGTTCTCGACGCGAGCCCGCAGCTTGATGACGCCGTAGGGTCCGACCGGTTGGACCGCATCGACGATCAAGGCGCCCGACAGCGGCCAGCGCCGCCGGACCAGCCTCCCGGCCACCGAGCCGTCGGGGAGGTGGATCGACTCGACGTCGTCTCCGGCGGCGAACTCGAAGGGGATCTCGGCCGGCGTGTCCAGCAGGTCGGACACGGCCAGCTCGACCTCCATGTTCTCCTCTACGGCCTCGTCCCACGGCACGTACCTCGTGTCGCCGACGTCCAGCGCTGAGCTCTCGATGAAGCCGCCGGAGTCGGCTGCCTCGACCCGGCGCTGCTGGACGTGCAGGCAGCGCACCCGCAGCACGACGACCGGGTCCTTGCCCTCGAGCAGGCACTCGGTCTGGCTCCAGCTGCGCTCCGAGCTGTCGGCCTCGACCACGTCCGGCGGCATGAGGACGCCCCACTGCCAGCGCATGCGGTTCTTCTGCGCGGACGCCCGGTAGGGGTAGAGCACGTATCCCTCGAAGAGCACGGCGTCGGCGACCGCGCGAGCGGACTCCAGCGTGTTCACGCCTCGGCCTCCTTCAGCAGCGCCTCGATGGCGTCCTCCCAGCTCACCAGGGCATTGCGAGCGCGGTACATGTGCAGCGCGTCGAACGTGTCCCGCCTGATCCGCAACCATGCCGTGCCAGGGAAGTGCTGGTCCATGGTCTGCCGCCAGGCAGCCACCGGCAGCGCGAAGTTTGCTTCCTTGTGCCATGGGACCGGCAGCACCGAGATGCCGCCAGCGGTGCCGGGACGCCCGGTGAAGATGGTGCCGTTGAACAGCATGAGCAACGGGACGTTGCCACCCTGCAGTGCGTGCAGGTACTTGTGGGCGGCGACCTCGAAGTCGTAGCTGCAGGGCATCGGCAGGTCGATCTCGATGGAGCCGGTGAAGCCGGGAACCATCTGGGTGACGTAGGCCAGCTGCATCGGCTTGACGGTCTCGCCCCACCGGGGCCGTTCGCCGAAGAGGTCCAGCAGGGCCTCGGCCTCGGCCTCGTTGTAGGACCGGCGGAACGGCTCCATCCGGAACTGCGCCCGCAGCGCCATCGCGTGGATCGGCGTCCCGGTGGTCTCCTCGATCCGCAGCCGGAACACGAGGACCGGCGAGGCCGCGAATGGATCAGTCGTCGCGTCGATGCAGGTGAACGTGACGTCGGCCACGCTAGCCGCCAGAACGGACGTCACGGCTGCGGTCGCGCAGCCGGTCGTAGAACGCCTCGATGTCCGCCCACACCTTCGCGCCGCCGGAGAAGCCGGTCCACGACAAGCGGACCAGCCCGACCAGCTCGTAGCAGGCGTCGATGGGCACCATGAAGCACTCGAAGTCGCGCCCGTCGCGGCGCAGCAGGACGGCCTCCACGTCGGGGTAGAGGTCGCCCATCACGGAGTTGTCGGCGAGGATGCGCTCCCAGCCCTCGAGGCCGAGCTGGGACTCGGTGGCGCCACCGGGCCCGGGATAGAAGGCGACCTGAGTCTCGGTCTCGGTCGCGTAGTAGAAGAAGGCGAGATCGACGGGGATCTGCAGGGTGTCCCACCCGGCGGAGTCCAGGACGAGGTCACGCACGGCGCGGTAGCGGTCGGGCACAGCGCGGTAGCGACCCGGGGCAGCGCCGTCGGAGGAGAAGAGCAGGTAGCAGGGTCGGCACGTGCACATCAGGCGATGACCCTGCAGGTCGGCGACGTGACCATGCATGTCGACGATCGGCGCGGTGCACATCTCGCACCGTTCGGCCTCGGCGGGCTGACCACTGCGGGCGGGCGGGTCGGTACGCGGCTGCGCGAGCTTGCGCAGCGCGCTCAGCGAGCCGCCGGACGTCACGCCGGCAGCCTACGCGGCAGCGCAAGCTTCCAGGCGGCGTTCTCGGGAAGCAGGGGCAGCGCTGCCAGGTGCTCGGAGGCCCCGTCGAGACCCTGTCCGGCCAGACGTACGTCGAAGCTGCGCCCACAGCCTGCGCATCGCAGGACCTCTCCGCGCAGCGTGCCGTCCCCGAGCCCAGCGCCGCAGCCCGAGCACTGGTCGCGGTAGGCATACATGGTTCCGCGCACGTTGCAGACCAGCACCGCGGCCCCGTCCACGGTCATCGCGCTGACCTCGCCGGGCGGCACCGACAGCTCCATGTGCCGCCACGCGTCCTCGCCCGCATCGTCCGGCTCGCCTGCTCCGGCACCCGGCTCGTCCAGATGTGGAGCACGCCCGATCTGGAGCAGCTTCGGCCCTTCCTCCACCATGCCCTCGACCTCGACCGCCACCACCTCGGGCGCTGCGTCGAGCACTGCCGACTCGATGGCGGTCTTGACCGTGACCAGCGACGAAGGACAGCCGTCGCAGCTGCCCTGCAGGCTGAGGTGGACGACCCCCTCCTCGTCGACGCCCTGGAAGTCGACCCCGCCGGCATGAGAGCCGAGATAGGGGCGCACCGCGTCGAGAGCCTGCTGCACCCGGACCTCGACGCTGTCCGGATGCAGGTCGTGCAGCATCAGCAGACTGCCGACGACCTCGTCGTCCGCCAACTCGCGGATGAGGCCGCTGGCGCCGGCCTCTTCGAGGACAGTCAGCGTCCGCTCGAACCCAGCGCCGTAGAACGCGACGACCGAACGGACCAGGTCCTCGACCCGGGTGGCAACCGCAGGTTCAGCGTTGTCGTGCACGTCGCCGAGCAACGCGTCGATCCGTGAGCTGAGCTCGCGCAGGGCGCGCCGATCCATGAGTTCCGCCTCGCGGTCAGTACTGCGTGTGCACTCGGCCGGTCCCGCGCCTGATGCCGGTCAGTAGGGCTTCACCGGCATCGACGGTGAGTGCATCTGCTTCACTTCGCCGCCGTTGCCCGTGTACATGTGCACGCCGCACGGCAGGCAGGGATCGAAGCTGCGCACGGCCCGCATGATGTCGATGCCCTTGAAGTTGTCCGGGCCGTTCTCCTCGAAGATCGGCGTGTTCTGCACCGCGTCCTCGTAGGGCCCCGGCGTGCCGTAGGAGTCCCGCACGCTGCCGTTCCAGGGGGTTGGCGGGTAGGGGTGGTAGTTCGCGATCTTGCCCTCCTTGATCACCATGTGGTGGGAGAGCACGCCGCGGACCGCTTCGGTGAAGCCGCAGCTGACCGCCTCGTCCGGCACCTCGAACTTGGTCCAGGTGTCGGTGCGGCCGGCCCGCAGCTCGATCAGCGCCTGGTCGATGAAGTAGAGCGCGGCCGCCGCCGAGTAGGCCTGGAAGTAGGTACGCGCTCGGTTGCGCTCCAGCGCGTTGCTCCACCTGGGGATCTTCCACTCGAAGGACACCTCGGGCTTGAGGGCGGTCTTCGGGAGGTTGATCTGGACGCTGTGCCCGGTGGCCTTGACGTAGCCGATGTCAACCAGGCCGCTCAGTGCTGTGGACCACAGCCGCGCGATCGGGCCACCGCCGGTGTCCAGCGCCAGGTGGTCCGTGCCGTCGAACCACCGCGGCGACATGGTCCAGCTGTAGTTGTTGTCGAAGTCGCGCTTGCCGGGTTTGGGGATCGTGTGCTGGTTCCACGGGTGCCGGATGTCGACCGGGTTGCCGAGCGGATCCCGCTCGACGAAGACCTCGTGGCCGGCGCCCTCCCAGTCCTCGTAGAACGAGTGGCCGAGCAGGATCCGGATGCCGAGGTTGATGTCGACCAAGTCGTTCGTCACCAGTTTGCCGTCGACGATGATGCCGGGGGTGACGTACATCGCCTTGCCCCACTCGCTCATCGTCTCGTAGCGGAAGTCGCAGACCTTCGGGTCGTTGTGGCTCCCCCAGCAGCCGAGCAGGATCCGGCGCTCGCCGACGTGCTCGTAGCCGGGGAGCGCCTCGTAGAAGAAGTCGAAGAGGTCGTCGTGCAGCGGCACGACCTTCTTCATGAACTCCACGTAGCGCATCAGCCGGGTCAGGTAGTCGGTGAACAGCTGGATGGTCGCGGTCGTGCCGACACCGCCGGGGTAGAGCGTCGACGGGTGGACGTGCCGGCCCTCCATCAGGCAGAACATCTCCCGGGTGTAGCGGCTGACCTGCAGCGCCTCCCGGTAGAACTCGCCCTCGAGCGGGTTGAGGGAGCGCATGATGTCGCCGATGGTCTTGTAGCCGTGGTCGGCGGCGTGCGGCGCCTCGGTGGTGTTCGCCTTCTCCAGGACGCCGGGGTTCGTCTCCTTGACCATGCGCTCGCAGTAGTCCACCCCGACCAGGTTCTCCTGGAAGATGTTGTGGTCGAACATGTACTCGGCGGCCTCGCCGAGGTTGATGATCCACTCACCGAGGGCGGGCGGGGCGACGCCATAGGCCATGTTCTGGTTGTAGACCGAGCAGGTGGCGTGGTTGTCACCGCAGATGCCGCAGATCCGGCTGGTGATGAAGTGCGCGTCGCGCGGGTCCTTGCCCTTCATGAAGATGCTGTAGCCACGGAAGATCGACGACGTGCTGTGGCACTCGCGCACCTCCTTGGCCTTGAAGTCGACCTTCGCGTAGATGCCGAGACTCCCGACGATGCGGGTGATGGGGTCCCACGCCATGTCGACGACGTCGGGGTTGTCCTTCGTGCTGGCCATGGTTTACGTCCTTGCCACTGGTCGGGATCTACACGAACGGAAGGGCGCGGGCTACCAGACCTTCTTGTAGCCGGTGGTGAGCGCCTTGCCCGGGTGCCGCCACTTCGGCTCCTTGTCGAGGGTCTTCATCGTGATGCCGCGCAGCCTGCGGATGACGACGCCGTACATCCCGCTGGCGGTCGTCGACACCTTCCCGCCCGGTGGCTCGTCCATGAACGGCATGAACTTGTCCGGGAAGCCGGGCATGGTGCAACCGATGCAGATTCCGCCGACGTTCGGGCAGCCCCCGACTCCGTTGATCCAGCCCCTCTTGGGGACGTTGCACTTCACGACCGGCCCCCAGCAGCCCAGCGTCACCAGGCACTTGGGCGAGCCGTACTCCGTGGCGAAGTCGCCCTGCTCGTAGTAGCCGGCGCGGTCACAGCCCTCGTGGACCGTCGCGCCGAACAGCCAGGCCGGCCGCAGCGCCTCGTCGAGGGGGATCATCGGGGCCTGACC
>JBBRVU010000061.1:0-20505 GCA_038246575.1 Actinomycetes bacterium
AGCCACCTACACCGGGGTTTTCGACCACGTGCGGCGGCTGTTCGCCGAGACCACCGAGGCCAAGATCCGCGGCTACCTGCCGGGGCGGTTCTCGTTCAACGTCAAGGGCGGGCGCTGCGAGGCGTGCTCCGGCGACGGCACGATCAAGATCGAGATGAACTTCTTGCCCGACGTCTACGTGCCGTGCGAGGTCTGCCACGGTGCGCGCTACAACCGCGAGACGCTCGAGGTGCACTTCAAGGGCAAGACGATCGCCGAGGTGCTCGACATGCCGATCGAGGAGGCCGCGACGTTCTTCGCCGCGGTGCCGGCGATCGCGCGTCACCTCACCACGCTCAACGACGTCGGTCTCGGCTATGTCCGGCTGGGTCAGCCCGCGCCGACGCTGTCCGGCGGCGAGGCGCAGCGGGTCAAGCTGGCCTCCGAGCTGCAGAAGCGCTCGACCGGGCGCACCGTCTACGTCCTCGACGAGCCGACCACCGGTCTGCACTTCGAGGACATCTCCAAGCTGCTGACCGTGCTGCAGGGCCTGGCCGACAAGGGCAACACGGTCATCGTCATCGAGCACAACCTCGACGTGATCAAGACGGCCGACTGGGTCATCGACCTGGGTCCCGAAGGCGGCTCGGGCGGTGGGCTGGTCGTGGCCGAGGGCACCCCCGAGGACGTTGCCGATCGCCCCGACAGCCACACCGGCGTCTTCCTGGCGCCGGTGCTCACGGAGCAGCGGCCAGCAGCCGGACCGGCCAAGAAGGCGGCGGCCACCGCGAGGGCCAAGGCCGCGACGTCGAAGAAGTCGGCGGCTGCCGGGAGCACGGCGTCGTCAGCCACCACGCGGAAGGCGTCGTCGCCCACTGCTCGGAAGCGGGCCGCCGCCAAGCGCTGACCCGGCGGGTGTTGCGGACCAGATCAGCGGTCCCAGCGGTTGTCAGGCCGGGACAGGAGGGCCAGCGGTCCGCGTTCGGGAGGAGCTGGCCCGGTCGGGGTCGCACGGGGGGTCGACCCCGACCGAGTCAGTGCGGATGCCGCGGCGGGGGGCGCCGTCGCCGTCGCGATGGGTGCCGCTGCATCAGTTGTCCCAGGATGCCGGGGTTCCTGCCACGGCGCGAGATCCGATGGAACCCCTTGGCGCATGGTTCATTCGCGCCAGTCATGACTCCGACGTGCTCCAGACGGCGATCTTGCGGCGGACGCCCTCCGCCGCCTCCCCGAGCACGAAGAGCCTGCCTTCCGCGCATCTGCGGACGCAGGTGGGCAGGTCCTCGTCCAGCCCGCCCTTCGCGACATAGCTGGTCGCGCCCGCCGCGAGCACCGCGAGCACCGTGTCCGCGTCGTCGCGCGCACTGAACACCAGGATCCGCGGCGCTGGGCTCAGCTGGCTCAGCCGGCTGACCAGATCCGGACCGCCACCCGGCATGTCGAAGTCGACGACAGCAACGTCCGGCTGGGTCTCACCGCAGCGGGTCAGCGCGTCGTCACCGGTCAGAGCCGTGGCGACCACATCGATCCCGTCGGCAGGCGCCAGCACGTCGACGAGGGCAGCGAGAAACACCTCACTGTCGTCCGCGAGCAGGGTACGGACGGCCACTTTCCACGGCCTCCCTCGGTAGCACGGGGCGGAAGAGCCTCCGCCCGTGGGCCACAGCCATGGTGACGCAACCGAGGGCTGTGCAGCAGAGCCCGATTGACCAGTTCTTCGGGGGTTCATTCGCACTAGGCCGAGATTGGCCCACTCGTCGTGGCCAAAGCGTGGCAGGCTGTGAGCAGAGCAGCGGAGTCGGGGGTTTCTCGGCTCTACCGGCGAGGGACGGTAGACACGTGGTGACGGAACGGGCTGAGCCCACGGGGGTCGTCATGAGCGCAATGACACGGCTGGTCATCGTGGATGACCACGACATGTTCGCCGAGAGCCTGCGGATGGCGCTCTCGGCAGAGGCGGACTTCGAGGTCGTGGGTCTGGCTCCCACGCTGGCGAGCGCGCGCACCATGGTCTCGACGGTGCGTCCCGACGTCGTGCTGCTCGATCACCGGCTGCCCGACGGACTTGGAGTCGAGTCCATCGCCGAGCTGCGGACTCTCTGCCCGCAGGCCCAGGTCGTGGTGCTGACAGCCGCGGCCGAGGACGCCATGCTGGTGCAGGCCACGGAGGCGGGCTGCGCCGGTTTCATCCTCAAGACCAGCCCCCTGGACGAGCTCGTCGCCGCGGTGAGGACCGCGGCCGCCGGCGAGATCATGATCAGCTCGGACCTGCTGTCCCGGCTGCTCAGCCGGCTCCAGCACCAGTACGACCCGCCGCGCAACGACCTCACCGCTCGCGAGCTGGACATCCTGCGGTTGATCTCGCAGGGCATGACCAACAACGCGATCGGCAAAGAGCTCTTCATCTCGGTCAACACCGTGCGCAACCACGTGCAGAGCCTGCTGACCAAGCTCGGTGCCCACTCCAAGCTGGAGGCGCTGTCGGTCGCGATCCGCGACGGCGTCATCGAAGCCCCTGGAGCCGGTCCTGGCTAGGTCAGCATCGGCAGCAGGCCCGGGAGGGGACCTGCGCGACGACGTGCTCCATGCCCTTCTCGCGATGGCGCCGATCATGGTGTTCGCCATGGATGCTGACGGCACCTGCACGGTCTCCGACGGCGCCGGGCTCGCCGCGTTCGGTCTGGAGCCGGACCAGCTGGTCGGACGGGACATGTTCGAGCAGTTCGCCGACGATGACCGGGCCCTCGACCACCTCCGCCGAGCCCTCGCAGGGGAGTCCTTCCGGTCGACATATGACAGACCGGAACTGGGTCGCGTCTTCACCACGTCGTGGCACCCGACCCGGACCGACGGTCGAGTCACCGGGGCCCTCGGGATCAGCCTCGACATGACCGACCAGTCCCGTGCCGAGACGGAGGCACTCCGGTACCGCGCGCTCGTCGACGCCGCCCCGGACTTCATCGGTCTGGCGAACCTCGACGAAACCCTGATGTACATCAACCCCGGTGGCCGGGCGATGATCGGGTTGCCGGACGACCTGGACGTCACCTCCACCAGCGTCGCCGACTACCTGACGGCGGAGGGCCTGACCCTGGCTCTTGCCGAGATAGCGGAAGTCGTGGAGCACGGCAGCTTCCGGGGCGAGGCGCAGATGAGACAGTGGTCGAGCGGGGCCGCCATCCCGGTCGCGGCGTCCTCTTTCCTCGTCCGAGACCCGGCAACCGGGGAGCCGAGTGCGCTCGGAACGGTGCGGACGGACATCACCGCGGTGGTGGACGCCCGGCTCGCGGCCAACCAGACGCTTGCTCACCAGCGAGGTCTGCTGCTGCACCTGCACGAGGCACAGGAGGCCGAGCGACGGCGCATCGCCGGGGAACTCCATGACGACACCATCCAGGTCCTGGCGGCCGTGAACCTGCGGCTGGGCGGTCTGCGCAACCAGCTCGCTCAGGTCGAGGACGGCGGTCGCATGGTCGAAGGCATCGACCGGCTCGACGATGCCGTCCGGGCCGCCACGTCCCGGCTGCGAGCCATCATGAGCGAGCTGGACCCTGCACCCGTCGAGGAGGTCGGCCTGGAATCGCTGCTCCGGCAGCAGGCACAGACGATCCTGCGGGAGAGCGGCACGTCGTGGAGCGTCGACGTCGACGTCGACGCGACTCCCACCGATCTGGTCGGCCGCATCCTGATCCGGATCGCGCAGGAGGCGCTGACCAACGTCCGCAAGCACTCTGGTGCCACCTCGGTCGCCGTCGGTGTGGTCCAGGCGGAGGGCCACTACCTCCTTACCGTCCGGGACGACGGGGTCGGCATCACCGCCCAGGCGGGAGCGGCGGTCTCCGGGCTGCCCGTCGTCGAGCGCCCCGGTGCCGCGGCCGGCGAGGCGCACATCGGGCTGCGAAGCATGGGCGAGCGGGCCGAGTCGATCGGCGGCTGGTGCCGGGTTGGCCCCGCCGAGGCTGGTGGGAGCCTCGTCGAGGCGCGGCTCCCGTCGCGGGTGGGGCACCCGGACGGCTCGACCGACGCGCCGCACCAGCGGGTCTTTCTCGAGCAGACGATGGAGATCCTCTCGGATGCCTACTGCGCACTGGACGAGCAGTGGCGCTACGTCTACATGAACTCGGCGGGCTACCGGCTGCTCGAGCGCGATCCCGCTGAGTCGGTGATCGGCAAGGTGATCTGGGACGAGTTCCACGTCGCCCCCGAGTTCGAGGCTGCCTATCGCCGGGCCCGCGCCGAGCAGGTGCAGGTGCAGGTGTCCGGCTACTACGCCCCGTGGGACAAGTGGATCGAGAACCGCATCTTCCCGACGGCGTCCGGACTGTCGATCTTCGCCAGGGACGTGACAGAGGAGATGAAGCTGGCGCAGGACAGCCGGGAACGCGGCCGACTCATCGAGAGCGGACGGGCCATCGTCGAGGCGCTCATCGACGAGGCCGACCTCGAGCGGGCCCTGCACACCGCGCTGACCCGGCTCGTCGCCGACTGGCGCCTGGACGGAGTCGCGATCAGGGTCCCGGCATCGGCGAAGAGCCCAGGCCTGGATCTCACGGTCGGCGACTCCGGAGCCGACACTGCCGAGCGGATGATCTTCCCGCTCGTCTCCGGCGGTCGGGAAGTTGCGACCATGGAGCTGTTCGGCGAGGACGGGACCCAGCTGGAGAACACGATGCTTGGACTGTTCGCGATGCGCGTGGCAGCCGGCAGCGGCCCCAGAATTGAGCATGGTTGAACGCTGCGGCCGCCTCGTACGTTGTGGTGGTTGGCCGATGCCCCTGACATGAGGAGTCCCCATGACCAGCGCGACCGATCCGAGCACTGACCCGACCGCCGATCCGGCAACCGCAGCGGTGTGCGGCCACGCAGGCGGCCTGGGTCGGCGCCGGGTGCTCGGCATCGCCGCCGGCGCGGGGGCCGTCTCGCTGCTGGCCGCCTGCGGTGGCAGCGACACCTCCTCCGCAGAAACAGACGGCGCGGGCGCCTCGTCCGACGCTGGTGGCGGGGCAGGCGCCGGCGCCGCACTGGTCGCGACCGCCGACGTCGCCGTAGGCGGGGGAGTGATCCTGGACGCCAAGAAGATCGTCGTCACCCAGCCCACGGCCGGCGACTTCAAGGCGTTCAGCGCGATCTGCACACACCAGTCGTGCACGGTCGGCAGCGTGAAGGACAACGTGATCAGCTGCCCGTGTCACGGCTCGGCATACAGCGCGGCGGATGGCTCGGTCGAGAACGGACCCGCCCCACGTCCGCTGAAGTCGATCGCCATCAAGGTCGAGGGCGACCAGGTCGTGGAGGCCTGACCGGACCAGCCGGAAGCACCCGTTCGTCCGGTTCCCGGGCCGTCACATACCGCGCCTAGAGTGGCGACGTGGCTGATCCGGCGTCCTACCGTCCCGCGCCGGGATCCATCCCCGATGGGCCCGGTGTCTACCGGTTCCGCGACGAGCGGGGCCGGGTCATCTACGTCGGCAAGGCGCGCAGCCTGCGCCCGCGGCTCTCGTCGTACTTCCAGGACCTGGCCAACCTGCACCAGCGGACCCAGACGATGGTCACCACGGCGGCCAGCGTCGAGTGGACAGTGGTCGGCACCGAGGTCGAGGCGCTCCAGCTGGAGTACACCTGGATCAAGGAGTTCGACCCGCGGTTCAACGTCCGCTACCGCGACGACAAGAGCTACCCCAGCCTGGCGGTGACCCTGCACGAGAAGTACCCGCGGCTGCAGGTGATGCGCGGCCCGAAGAAGAAGGGCGTGCGCTACTTCGGCCCCTACTCCCACGCCTGGGCGATCCGGGAGACCCTCGACCTCCTGCTGCGGGTGTTCCCCGCGCGGACCTGTTCGGCAGGGGTGTTCAAGCGCGCGGGCCAGGTCGGGCGGCCGTGCCTGCTCGGCTACATCGGCAAGTGCTCCGCCCCCTGCGTCGGTCGGGTGAGCGAGGAGGAGCACCGGGCGATCGTCGACGACTTCTGCGCGTTCATGTCCGGTCAGACGGCAACCTTCCTGCGCCGGCTCGAGAAGGACATGCAGGTCGCGGCCGCCAACCAGGACTACGAGCGCGCGGCGCGGTTGCGCGACGACATCAAGGCACTCGAGCGCGCGGTGGAGAAGCAGTCCGTCGTGCTGGGTGACGGCACCGACGCCGACGTCGTCGCGCTCGCCGAGGACCCGCTCGAGGCCGCGGTGCAGGTCTTCTACGTCCGCGGCGGACGCGTCCGCGGGCAACGCGGCTGGGTCGTGGACCGCGTCGAGGACCTCACCACCGGCGACCTCGTCGAGCACTTCCTGCAGCAGATGTACGGCGCGGCGGCCACCGAGGGCGGTGCCGGTGAGAGCGGCTACCTCGGTGACACGGTGCCGCGCGAGGTGCTCGTGCCCGAGCTGCCGCCGGACAACCACGCGGTCACGGCCTGGCTGTCCGGTCTGCGCGGGTCGGGCGTCGAGGTTCGGGTGCCGCAACGCGGTGACAAGCGCTCGCTGATGGAGACGGTCACCCGCAACGCCGAGCACGCGCTGGCCCTGCACAAGACCCGGCGCGGCAGCGACCTCACCGCTCGCAGCCAGGCGCTGGCAGAGATCCAGGAGGCGCTCGGCCTGGCCGAGGCCCCGCTGCGGATCGAGTGCTACGACGTGTCCCACCTGCAGGAGGACAACGTCGTCGCCTCGATGGTCGTGTTCGAGGACGGCCTGGCGCGCAAGAGCGAGTACCGCCGCTTCGTGATCCGTGGCCAGGCCGGGCGAGGCGACGTCGCGTCGATCCACGAGGTCATCAGCCGACGGTTCCGGCGACTGGTCGAGGACCGCGCAGAGACCGGTGAGATCGAGGTGGAGCAGGACGTCGGGCGGGCCGTCGTACCCACCGGGATCGATCCGGAGACGGGACGCCCGAAGCGCTTCGCCTACCCGCCCAACCTCGTCGTCGTCGACGGCGGCGCACCCCAGGTCGCTGCTGCCCAACGTGCCCTGGACGAGCTGGGCATCGACGACGTCGCGCTGTGCGGGCTGGCCAAGCGGCTTGAGGAGGTCTGGCTGCCCGGTGACCCGCACCCGGTGCTGCTGCCGCGGGCCAGCGAGGGGCTCTACCTCCTTCAGCGGGTGCGCGACGAGGCGCACCGGTTCGCGATCGCCCTGCACCGCAAGCGGCGCTCCAAGACGATGACCGAGAGCGCTCTCGACGGGGTGCCGGGGCTGGGGGAGACCCGGCGGACCGCGCTGCTCAAGCACTTCGGGTCGCTCAAGCGGCTCTCCGCGGCGAGCGTCGAGGACGTGATGGAGGTGCCGGGCGTGGGCCGGCGTACGGCCGAGTCGGTGGTCGCGGCCCTGGCGTCGCGGCCGCAACAGGGGGCTGCTGTGAACATGACGACCGGTGAGATCCTCGACGACGTGCAGAGCCGATGAGTGCCGTCGAGGAGCCCGCCGCGCCGCTGGCCGAGCTGGTCGTGGTCACCGGGATGTCCGGAGCAGGGCGCACCACGGCGGCCCGGGTCCTGGAGGACCAGGGTTGGTTCGTCGTGGACAACCTGCCGCCGGCGCTGTTGCCGACACTCGCCGAGCTCGGTGCCCGGGCTCGGGGAAACGTCCTGAAGCTGGCTGCGGTCGTCGACGTCCGCGGTCGGCCGTTCTTCGACGACCTGCGGGCCGCCCTCGCGGACCTGTCGACCGCCGGTGTCGACCCGCGGATCATCTTCCTCGAGGCTTCTGACGACGTGCTCGTCCGCCGTTACGAGGCAAACCGTCGCCCGCACCCGCTGCAGAGCGACCGTCGGCTGGCCGACGGGATCGCTGCCGAGCGGGCGATGCTGCGCGACCTGCGGGCCGACGCCGACATCGTCATCGACACCTCGTCGCTGAACGTCCATGAGCTCGCGGCAAAGGTGACGGCCGCCTTCGACGAGGTCTCGCCTGAGCTGCACGCCACGGTGATGTCCTTCGGCTACAAGTACGGCCTTCCGGTCGACGCCGACATCGTCATGGACTGTCGCTTCCTGCCCAACCCGCACTGGGTGCCCGAGCTCCGCCCGCAGACCGGGCAGGATGCGCCGGTGCGCGACTACGTCCTGGCCCAGCTGGGTGCGACCGAGTTCCTCGACAGTGCCGCCGACCTGCTCCGCGTCATCGGCGAGGGCTACCAGCGCGAGGGCAAGCGCTACGCGATGGTCGCCGTGGGGTGCACCGGGGGCAAGCACCGCTCCGTGGCGATCGCGGAGGAGATCCGCCGCCGGCTCGTCGACAGCGGTGTCGACGCGGTGGTCGAGCATCGTGACCTGGGGCGCGAGTGACCGGCGACATGGGCCGCGCGTGAACAGCTCTGCCGTCGTGGCCCTGGGGGGTGGCCACGGTCTAGCGGCTGTCCTGCGGGCGCTGCGGCGGGTGACTGACGAGCTGACCGCGGTCGTGACCGTGGCCGACGACGGCGGCTCCAGCGGCCGGCTGCGCCGTGAGCTGGGCGTGCTGCCGCCGGGCGACCTGCGGATGGCGCTGGCCGCACTCTGCGGTGACGACGAGTGGGGGCAGACCTGGAGCCGGGTCGCACAGCACCGCTTCCGCACCGAGGGTGACCTGCACGACCACTCGGTGGGCAACCTGCTGATCGTGGCGCTGTGGGAGCTGCTCGGCGACTCCGTGCAGGGGCTGGACTGGGTCGCCCGGCTGCTCGGCGCGCACGGCCGGGTGCTGCCGATGTCGTTGGTGCCGTTGGACATCGAGGCAGTCGTCGAGCTCGACGACATCGATGGCGCCGGGGCTGGCGGCGGCGCCGGTTGTCTCGCGACCGTACGCGGACAGGTCGCCGTTGCCAGCACCACCGGCCGGGTTCTGCAGCTGGGTCTCGTGCCCGATCGGCCGCCGGCCTGCAAGGAGGCGGTCGCCGCGGTCCTCGACGCCGACTTCGTGGTGCTCGGCCCCGGGTCCTGGTTCACCAGCGTCATCCCGCACCTGCTGGTGCCCGACCTCGCCGCGGCTCTGACCACCACGAGTGCCCGGCGAGTCGTGGTGCTCAACCTGGCACCGCAGCCGGGGGAGACGGCGGGGTTCGCACCCGAGACCCACCTCGAGGTGCTGGCCGCACACGCACCGGACCTGCGGCTCGACCTGGTGCTGGCCGACATCGGTGCCGTGCCCGACCCCGGGTCGCTGCGCGCCGTTGCTGCGGGCCTCGGTGCGCAGGTGCACCTCGCACCTCTGGCCGATGTAGACGACCCGAACGTGCACGACCCGGACCTGTTGGCGGCTGCGTTCGACCGACTGTTCTCCGATGCGCTCTCCACCGACCGCCTTCCGAGTGACAGGATGTGAGCCCATGGCCATGACCGCCGCCGTCAAGGACGAGCTCGCGCACCTCACGGTGACGCGGACCTGCTGCCGCAAGGCGGAGGTTTCATCGATCCTGCGCTTCGCCGGCGGCCTGCACATCGTGAGCGGGCGCATCGTCGTCGAGGCCGAGCTCGACAGTGGAGCCACCGCCCGACGGCTTCGCAAGGACATCGCCGAGGTCTACGGCCACGCCTCCGAGGTCGCTGTCGTCGCGGCCGCCGGTTTGCGCAAGGGCAGCCGCTATCTCGTCCGGGTCGCCAAGGACGGCGAGGCGCTGGCCCGCCAGACCGGGCTTCTCGACGGTCGCGGCCGACCCGTGCGCGGACTGCCGCCGCAGGTGGTGTCCGGCGCGCTCTGTGACGCCGAGGCCGCCTGGCGCGGAGCCTTCCTGGCCCACGGCTCGCTGACCGAGCCCGGCCGCTCCTCGGCGCTCGAGATCACCTGCCCCGGCCCGGAGGCCGCGCTGGCCCTGGTCGGAGCAGCCCGGCGGATGGGCATCGCGTCCAAGGCCCGCGAGGTACGCGGGGTGGACCGGGTCGTGATCCGTGACGGCGACGCCATCGGTGACCTGCTGACCCGCCTCGGGGCGCCGGACAGCCGGCTGGCCTGGGAGGAGCGGCGGATGCGCCGCGAGGTGCGGGCGACCGCAAACCGGCTGGCCAACTTCGACGATGCCAACATGCGCCGCTCCGCCCGGGCCGCGGTTGCGGCCGGGTCCCGGGTGTCCAGGGCGCTGGAGATCCTCGGCGAGCAGCTGCCCGACCACCTGCGGGCGGCCGGCGAGCTGCGGCTGAACCACAAGCACGCGAGCCTCGAGGAGCTCGGCGGGCTCGCCGACCCGCCGATGACCAAGGACGCCGTCGCCGGCCGGATCCGCCGATTGCTGGCGCTGGCCGACAAGCGGGCCTCCGACCTCGGCATCGCCGGCACCGACGCCAACATCACCCCCGACATGCTCGACGCGTAGCCCCGCAACCCCTCCGCTGCGCTCAACCCGCGCCCACGCCCCCACGCCCCCCGCCCGCGCCCGCAGCCGCAGCCGCAGCCGCAGCCGCGCAGTCGACCACGTACAGCACCCGGGAGATCGCTTCAGCAGGTGTGTACGCCTGCTGAAGCGATCACCCGCCTGCCAAACGTGGTCGACTGCGGGAGTACGAGCGGGCGGGCGTCTCGACTGGTGAGGCGGGGCAGCGGGGCCGTCCCGAGGGGCGGATAGGCTCATCCGCGGAGTTGCAAGCGTCGATCGAGGAGACTGTCGTGACTGTCCGTGTTGGCATCAACGGGTTCGGCCGCATCGGCCGCAACTTCTTCCGCGCCGCCCGCGCCCAGGGCGCCGACATCGAGGTCGTGGCGTACAACGACCTCGGCGACACCAAGACCTTCGCCCACCTGCTGAAGTACGACTCGGTGCTCGGCCGGCTCGGTGCGGACGTGGTCATGACCGGGGACGGCATCTCGGTCGACGGCAAGGAGATCAAGGCGCTGGCCGAGCGCGAGCCCGCCAACCTGCCCTGGAAGGACCTCGGCGTCGACGTGGTCGTGGAGTCGACCGGGTTCTTCACCGACGCGACCAAGGCCAAGGCGCACATCGACGGCGGCGCCAAGAAAGTCATCATCTCCGCGCCGGCCAAGAACGACGACTTCACCGTCGTGCTCGGCGTCAACGGCGACGGCTACGACCCCGCCAAGCACCACGTCATCAGCAACGCTTCGTGCACGACCAACTGCCTGGCCCCGCTGGCCAAGGTGCTGCACGACAGCTTCACCATCGAGCGTGGGCTGATGACCACGATCCACGCCTACACCCAGGACCAGAACCTGCAGGACGGTCCGCACAGCGACCTGCGCCGCGCCCGCGCCGCCGCGCTGAACGTGGTCCCCACCAGCACCGGCGCCGCCAAGGCGATCGGCCTGGTGCTGCCCGAGCTCAAGGGCAAGCTCGACGGCTACGCGCTCCGGGTCCCGATCGCGACCGGCTCGGCGACCGACCTCACCGTGAACGTCTCTCGTGACACCACGGTCGAGGAGGTCAACGCGGCGTTCAAGGCGGCGGCCGCCGACGGCCCGCTGAAGGGCTACTTGACATACACCGAGGACGACATCGTCTCCTCCGACATCGTCACCGACCCGTCCTCGTGCATCTTCGACTCCGGGCTCACCAAGGTGATCGGCGACCAGGTGAAGGTCGTCGGCTGGTACGACAACGAGTGGGGCTACTCCAACCGCCTCGTGGATCTCGTACGCATCGTCGGCGAGTCGCTCTGACAGCGCCGCCGGGGCAGTCGGAGCCGTCGGAGCGGTCGATGCGGACCATCGACGACCTGGGGGACCTGCGCGGTCGACGGGTGCTGGTCCGCTCGGACCTCAACGTGCCGCTGGACGGGCACCGCATCACCGACGACGGGCGGATCCGCGCCAGCGTCCCGACCATCCGCGACCTCGCCGACCGCGGCGCCCGCGTCGTGGTCTGCGCGCACCTGGGGCGACCCAAGGGCAAGCCGGTCGCGGACTACTCCCTCGCGCCGGTCGCCGCCCGGCTCGCCGAGGTGCTCGGTCGCCCGGTGGAGTTCGCCACCGACACGGTTGGTGACAGCGCCCACGCGGCGGTCGGCGGGCTCGGTGACGGCGACGTCGCGCTGCTGGAGAACCTGCGCTACAACGCCGGCGAGGAGAGCAAGGACGACGCCGCGCGGGCAGCCTTCGCCGACGAGCTGGCCGCGCTGGCCGACGTCTACGTCGGCGACGGCTTCGGTGCCGTGCACCGCAAGCACGCGAGCGTGTACGACGTGCCTCGCCGGTTGCCGCACGCGGCCGGTGGACTGGTGCTGGCCGAGACCGAGGTGCTGGAGCGACTCACCGGCACGCCCGAGCGCCCGTACACCGTGGTGCTCGGCGGGTCGAAGGTCTCCGACAAGCTCGGCGTGATCGACCACCTGATCGGGTCGGTCGACTCGCTGCTCATCGGCGGCGGCATGGTCTTCACCTTCCTCAAGGCCCAGGGTCACGAGGTCGGGCGCAGTCTGCTCGAGGAGGACCAGCTCGACGCGGTGCGCGGCTACCTCGAGCAGGCCGAGGGCAAGGGAGTCGAGATCGTGCTCCCGGTCGACATCGTCGCGGCCACCGACTTCTCGGCCGACGCCGAGCACGACGTGGTGGCGGTCGACGCGATCCCCGCCGACCGGCTCGGGCTGGACATCGGTCCCGAGAGCGGCCGGCTCTTCGCCGAGCACATCGCCAAGGCGCGCACCGTGTTCTGGAACGGCCCGATGGGCGTCTTCGAGCTGGCGCCGTTCTCCGCGGGCACCCGTGCGGTGGCGCAGGCGCTGACCGAGGTCGACGCGGCCGGCGGGCTGACGGTCGTGGGTGGTGGCGACTCGGCCGCCGCGGTCCGGGCGCTGGGCTTCGCCGAGTCGGCCTTCGGCCACATCTCGACCGGCGGCGGCGCGAGCCTGGAGTTCCTCGAAGGCAAGGCCCTGCCGGGTCTGGCCGCCCTCTCCGACGTGGAGGACTGACGACGATGGCACGCACCCCGCTCATGGCGGGCAACTGGAAGATGAACCTCAACCACTTCGAGGCCATCGCTCTGGTGCAGAAGCTGGCGTTCTCGCTGACCGACGAGGACTTCGACGCCGTCGAGGTCGCGGTGCTGCCGCCGTTCACCGACATCCGCACCGTGCAGACGCTGGTTGACGGCGACAAGCTGCGCATCGTCTACGGCGCGCAGGACGTGTCGGCCTACGAGTCCGGCGCCCACACCGGTGAGGTCGCGGCCTCGATGCTGGCCAAGCTCGGCTGCCGCTACGTCACGGTCGGCCACTCCGAGCGCCGTGCCGACCACCACGAGGACGACGGCCTGGTCAACGCGAAGGTGACCACGGCCTTCGCGCACAAGCTGGTGCCGATCCTGTGCATCGGCGAGCCGCTCGAGGTCCGCCAGGAGGGCAAGCACGTCGAGCACACGCTGGCCCAGCTCAGCGGCGGCCTCGCGGGGGTCCCGGCCGAGCAGGCCCGACAGGTCGTCGTGGCCTACGAGCCGGTCTGGGCGATCGGCACCGGCGAGGTGGCGACGCCGGAGGACGCGCAGGAGGTCTGCGCGGCGATCCGCACCCGCCTCGCCGAGCTGTACTCCGGTGACCTTGCCGACGGCGTCCGCATCCTCTACGGCGGCTCGGTCAAGCCGTCCAACGCGGCCGGAATCATGGCCCAGACCGACGTCGACGGGGCGCTCGTGGGCGGCGCCAGCATCGTGGGCGAGGACTTCGTCAGCATCTGCCGCTACCGGACCGCACCCGACCCGGTCGCCTCCTGACGTACCCTGTAGTCCGCCGTGACCGTTGAGACGACCGCCGAAGGAGGCCACGCGTGCAGCTCGTATTCGAGATCGTGCTGGTGATCGCGAGCGTGATGATGATCGTGTTCGTGCTGCTCCACAAGGGCAAGGGCGGCGGCCTCTCCGACCTCTTCGGCGGCGGCGCGACGTCGTCGCTGGGCGGCTCCGCGGTCGTCGAGCGCAACCTGGACCGGCTCACCATCGGCATGGGCATCATCTGGATCGCCTCGGTCGTCGGACTGGGGCTTCTGCTCAAGTCCTGACTGGCGCGAGCCGCGGACCATAGACTGCTGGTCCGATCGACCACCGACCCGTACGGGCGGGCTCGACCCGCACACCTCGACACAACTGGGGAGCCAGAGACGTGGCAAGTGGTAACGCCATCCGCGGCAGCAGGGTCGGTGCCGGCCCGATGGGCGAGGCAGAGCGGGGCGACACCGCCCCACGCCTGCGCATCTCGTACTGGTGCTCCAACGGGCACGAGACCCGGCCGAGCTTCGCCGAGGACACCACCGTCCAGGTGCCCGACATCTGGGACTGTCCCCGCTGCGGCTTCCCCGCCGGCCGGGACGAGCACAACCCTCCCAGCCCGCCGCGGGTCGAGCCCTACAAGACGCACCTGGCCTACGTGAAGGAGCGGCGCACCGCGAAGGACGGTGCCGCGATCCTCGACGAGGCGCTGGCCAAGCTGCGCGGCAAGTAGCCGACTGCGTCAGCGAGACGCCGGCAGGGTCCCGTCGATCACGACGTCCGCCCGACCGCGCGTGCCGTCCTCGGCGAAGTGCGCGTCCTCGAGGGCGCTCCAGCTCAGCCAGTGGGCGCTCATCCGGGCGCCGTCCCGGGCGAGCCCACGGTCCAGTCGTAGGTCACGGTCGACCTCGACCCACACCCGCAGCGACGACAGCTGGTCGACCGGGGCTGCGGCCGCACCCACCCCTTCGACGACGAGCACGTCGTGGCGAGGCACGTCGACCCAATCGTCGAACCGGTCCTGGTCCCAGTCGAAGCGCTGGTAGCGGGCCGCGTGGCCCCGGGCAAGCGGGTCGAGAACCTGCTCGCGCAGCCGCGCCCACACGTCGCGGCCGAGGCCGGTCCAGCCCTCGTACAGGTCGTCCATGTGCACGACCGGCGCGTCGTCCAGAGCGGCGGCGAGCAGCCCGGCCAGCGTGGTCTTGCCCGAGCCCGCCGGCCCGTCGACGACGACGAGGCGGACGGCACCCAGCCGGGGCGGGGCGGCGCCCACCCGACGCACCAGGTCGGCGACGTCCGCGGCAGCAGGTCTCACCCGCTCATCATCGCCGGGACCATCGGTCCCTACGCTGATCGCCATGCCCGGACCCCTGGACGGCCTGCTCGTCGTCGACCTGTCCCGCGCTTTGGCCGGCCCGCACGCGGCGATGATGCTGGGCGATCTCGGCGCCCGGGTCATCAAGGTGGAGAACCCCGACGGCGGTGACGACAGCCGCGGCTGGGGGCCGCCGTTCGTCGGGCCAGGCGGCGCTGTGGCCGACAGCGGCGAGTCGACGTACTTCTTCTCCTGCAACCGCAACAAGGAGTCGGTGACGGCCGACCTCAAGTCGCCGGAGGGCAAGGAGCTGCTGACCCGGCTGGTGCGCCAGGCCGACGTGCTCGTCGAGAACTTCCGCACCGGGGTGCTCGACCGGCTCGGCTTCACTGTCGAGGCGATGCACGAGCTCAACCCGCGGCTGGTGGTCCTGTCCATCACCGGGTTCGGCCACGACGGGCCCGAGGGCGGGCGTGCGGGCTATGACCAGATCGCGCAGGGCGAGGCCGGGCTGATGTCGCTGACCGGCACCGGGCCCGACGCCCCGATGCGGGTCGGCGTGCCGATCGGCGACCTGCTCGCCGGGATGTACGGCGCGTACGGAGCGGTGGCCGCGCTGCACGAGCGGTCGGTCACCGGTCTCGGGACCGTGGTGCGGACGTCGTTGCTCGCCGCGATCGTCGGGGTGCACGCGTTCCAGGGCACCCGCTACACCGTGACCGGCGAGGTGCCCTACGGCCAGGGCAACCACCATCCCTCGATCTGCCCCTACGGCCTGTTCCGCTGCCGGGACGGGATCGTGCAGATCTCGGTCGGCAGCGAGAGCCTGTGGCGACGGCTGGCCCCGGCGGTCGGCGTGCCGGTGGACGCGCCGGGCTTCGCGACCAACGCCGAGCGGGTGCGCAACCGGGAGGCCGTGGTGGCTGCCGTGAACGAGGCCTTCGCTGCGTACGACCTGGTGGACCTGCTGCCCAAGCTGGCCGAGCTGGGCATCCCCGCGGGCGAGGTGCGCTCGCTGGACCGGGTGTACGAGTGGGACCAGACCCGCTCGCAGGGCCTGCTGATCGACGTCGAGCACGCGAGCGCCGGCCGGCTGACGCTGCCGGGGCCGCCGCTGCGCTTCGACGGTTCCGAGGCGATGACTCACGCGGCGCCGCCGACGCTGGGCCAGCACGACACGTCGGTGCGGGCGTGGCTGGACGAGGTGGAGGGGTCCCCGTGAGCAGCCCGGGTGCGCTGGAGCTGATCGACGCCGTCCTCGACAAGGGCAGCTGGTCGCGCTGGGACGCCCCGCTGACGGGGGGGCCACCCGCGGACAGCGCCTACGCCGCTTCGCTGGCCCGGGCGCGGGAGCGGACCGGGCTGGACGAGGCCGTCATCACCGGCGAGGGCCGGATCCGGGGCCGGCGGGTGGCGGTCGCGGCCTGCGAGTTCGGGTTCCTCGCCGGCTCGATCGGGGTGGCGGCGGCCGACCGGCTGGTGGCCGCGGTCGAACGCGCGACCGACGAGCGCCTGCCGCTGCTGGCGTCGCCCACCTCGGGTGGCACCCGGATGCAGGAGGGCACGGTCGCCTTCCTGCAGATGGTGAAGATCTCGGCCGCGATCGGGCGGCACAAGGCCAACGGCAACCCGTACCTCGTCTACCTGCGCAACCCGACGACCGGCGGGGTGCTGGCGTCGTGGGGGTCGCTCGGGCACGTCACGGTCGCCGAGCCCGGCGCGCTGATCGGCTTCCTCGGGCCGCGGGTCTACGAGGCGCTGTACGGCGCGACCTTCCCGGCCGGCGTGCAGACGGCCGAGAACCTGCGCGACCACGGGATCGTCGACGCGGTCCTGCCGCCGGACGCGATCGCGGAGGTGCTCAACCGCGCACTGAACGTGCTGGCCGGCCCGCTCGAGGGATCGCCTGCCGTGGCCGACGTGCCGGACGAGCCGGTGCCGGACGTCCCTGCGTGGGACTCGATCCTGGCGTCGCGGCGGCCGGACCGGCCGGGGGTGCGCCAGCTGCTGCGGCACTCGGCGAGTGACGTGGTGCCGTTGCACGGGACCGGTGCGGGGGAGACCGACGCCGGTCTGCTGCTGGCGCTGGCCCGGTTCGGCGGGGCGCCGTGCGTGGTGCTCGGCCAGGACCGGTCGCGGCAGGGGGTGGGCAGCCCGCTGGGGCCCGCGGGGCTGCGCGAGGCCCGGCGCGGGATGAAGCTGGCCGACGAGCTGAAGCTGCCGCTGGTGACGGTGATCGACACGTCCGG
The DNA here is from genome assembly GCA_038246575.1 of Actinomycetes bacterium. Taxonomy (GTDB): domain Bacteria; phylum Actinomycetota; class Actinomycetes; order JACCUZ01; family JACCUZ01; genus JACCUZ01. Next base: position 17,151 of record JBBRVU010000061.1, read on the forward strand.
CGCCGCGCTGTCGAAGGAGGCCGAGGAGGGCGGGCTGGCGGGGGAGATCGCCCGGTCGCTGGCCGACCTGGTGCTGCTGGACGCGCCGACGGTGTGCCTGCTGCTCGGCGAGGGGGCGGGCGGGGGAGCGTTGGCGCTGCTCCCGGCCGACCGGGTGGTGTGCGCGCAGCACGCCTGGCTCTCCCCGCTGCCACCCGAAGGTGCGTCGGCGATCCTGCACCGGACCACCGACCGGGCACCGGAGATGGCGGCGGCACAGGGGGTGCGCTCGCTGGACCTGCTGGCGGCCGGGGTGGTCGACCGGGTGGTGGCCGAGCACCCGGACGCGGCCGACGAGCCGGGTCCGTACCTGTCCCGGGTGGCGCGCGTGCTCGAGTACGAGCTCACCTCGCTGCTGCACCGGGACCCGCGGACAAGGCTGGCCGCCCGGCTGGCCCGCTACCGCGCCCTCGGCAGCTGACCCGGCCGGGGCCTAGGGTGTCGGCCCATGCGGGTCCTGATCGCCCTCGGGGGCAACGCCATGACGGGCCCGGGCGGCAGCGCGACCGCCGAGGACCAGGACCGCGCGGTCGTGGTGGCCATGGACCCGGTCGCCGACCTCATCGGTGCCGGCGTCGACGTGCTGCTCACCCACGGCAACGGGCCCCAGGTCGGCAACCTGCTGGTGAAGAACGAGCTGGCCGCCCACGTCGTCCCGCCCGTACCCCTGGACTGGTGTGGCGCGCAGACCCAGGGCACGCTCGGCTTCCTCATCCTGGACGCGCTCGATGCCGCACTGGCAGCCCGCGGCACCGACCGCCGCGTCGCCGCTCTCGTGACCCGCACCCGCGTGGACGGCGCGGACGCCGGGTTCGCCAAGCCGACCAAGCCGATCGGTCGCTACCTGCCCGCCGACCAGGCCGCGACCCTCGTCGAGCACGGCCAGACCTGGGAGGACCGCGGCGAGAAGGGCTGGCGCCGCGTGGTCGCCTCGCCCGAGCCCCTCGAGATCGTCGACGCGGCCGCGATACAGGTTTTGGCCGACGCCGGCTTCGTCGTGGTGGCAGCCGGAGGTGGCGGGATCCCGGTCGTACGCGGTGACGACGGCGTCCTGCGTGGCGTCGAAGCCGTGGTCGACAAGGACCTCTCCGCAGCCCTGCTGGCCCGCGCAATCGGCGCCGAGGTGCTCGTCATCGCGACCGACGTGCCGAACGTGGTCCTCGACTACGGGACGCCCGACGCCCGGCCGGTCGAGCGGGTCACCGTCGCCCAGATGCGCACCCTGCAAGAGGAGCAGGGGTTCGCGAGCGGCAGCATGGGTCCCAAGGTCGAGGCGGCGGTCCGGTTCGTCGAGCGGGGCGGCACCCGGGCAGTCATCACGTCGCTGGAGAACATCGAGCACGCCGTGCACGGCAGGTCCGGCACCGTCATTGAGGAGAGTGGATGAGTACGAGCACGCAGCCCATCGAGGTCCACAAGGTCCCGCTCGAGAGTGTGTCGGACGCGTCCGGGCTCGCCCGGCTCATCGACGACGGCGCCATCGAGGCGGACCGGGTGATCGCGGTCATCGGCAAGACGGAGGGCAACGGCGGGGTGAACGACTACACCCGGATCATCGCTGACCGGGCCTTCCGCGAGGTGCTCGAGACCAAGGGCACCCGGTCGATGGACGAGATCCGCCAGATCCCGATCGTCTGGTCCGGCGGCACCGACGGGGTCATCTCGCCGCACGCCACCATCTTCGCGACGACTGACGCCGCGAAGGTGCCGCAGACCGACGAGCCCCGGCTGTCCGTCGGCTACGCCATGAGCGAGCAGATCTTCCCGGAGGACATCGGCCGGTTGCCGATGGTCGAGAAGGTCGCCGCGGGCGTGAAGATCGCGATGGAGCGAGCCGGCATCACCGACCCGGCCGACGTCCACTACGTACAGACCAAGACCCCGCTGCTCACCCTCGAGACCATCACCGACGCCAAGAGCCGCGGCAAGGACGTCTGGACCGAGGACACCCTCAAGTCGATGGACGTGTCGAACTCCACCACCGCGCTCGGCATCGCCCTTGCGCTCGGCGAGATCGAGATGCCCACCACCGAGCAGATCCACAAGGACCTCTCGCTGTTCTCCTCGGTCGCGTCCTGCTCGTCGGGCGTCGAGCTCGACCAGGCCCAGATCGTGGTGCTCGGCAACGTGCGCGGGGTCGGTGGCCGGTTCCGCATCGGGCACAGCGTGATGAAGGACGCCCTCGACGCCGACGGCGTGTGGGAGTCGATCCGCAACGCCGGCCTCGACGACCTGCCCGAGCGCCCGCACACCAGCGACCTGAACGGCCGCGTGGTCAACATCTTCTGCAAGTGCGAGGCCGACCCGACCGGGCGGGTGCGCGACCGGCGCAACATCATGCTCGACGACTCGGACGTGCACTGGCACCGCCAGATCAAGTCCTGCGTCGGGGGAGTCGTCGCCTCGGTGACCGGTGACCCGGCCGTGTTCGTGTCGGTCGCGGCGGTCCACCAGGGGCCGTCGGGCGGTGGGCCGGTCATCGCGATCGTCGAGCCCTAGCCAGCAGCCGCACCACCTCGTCGTCGGAGGTCTGGTCGAAGCGGTCGTAGAACTGGCTGACCGCGCCGAAGGTGTCGGGCGTCCGGGTGACGACCACGTCGTCGGCGATGGCGGCCAGCCGGGCGACCACCCGTGGCGAGGCGACCGGCGCGGCGAAGACGAGCCGCGCCGGCCGGCGCTGGCGCAGCAGCTCGAGCGCGGCGATGGCGGTCACTCCGGTGGCGACGCCGTCGTCGACGACCACTGCCGTACGTCCGGTGACACCAGAGGCCGGCCGGCCCTGGCGGTAGGTCTGCGTACGGCGGCGGCACTCGGCCCGCTCGGCGGCGACCACGTCGGCAAGGTCGGCCGGCGTGAGGCCGGCGCTGCGCAGGCCGTCCTCGTCGAAGACGGGACTGCCGTCCTCGGCGATCGCACCCAGGCCGAGCTCGGGTTGGTCGGGATGGCCGAGCTTGCGGACGACCAGCGCGTCCAGCTCGGCGCCGAGCGCTCGGGCGACCTCGGCAGCCACCACGACCCCGCCGCGGGCCAGGCCGAGCACTGCGAGGTTCGCCGCCCGGCCCGTTGCGACCTGCCCGCCTTGCCCGCCCTGCCCGCCTTGCCCGCCCTGCCCGCCCGGCCCGCCCGGCCCGCGACCGCGGTCGGCCGCGTTCCGATGCGGAGCCGCGCCTTCGGACAGGTCCAGGGCCGCCACCCGGACGCCGAGATCCCGGCCGGCGGCGGCACGGTCCGCGAACCTGACACGGGTGTGGTGGATGGCCACCTGTCCAGGATGCTCCCCCATACGACCCCGTACTGGCCAGACCTGGCCAGATCC
>JBBRVU010000062.1:0-20229 GCA_038246575.1 Actinomycetes bacterium
ACCTGGTCGTGGGTCTGCAGGTAGCCGAGGAAGCGCCAGCCCGGCATCGTCGACCGGTCGACCGGCTCGCCCCAGGGTGCGTTGCGGAAGGACGAGTGCCGTCCGTCGTGGAAGAACGCTCCGGTGAGGGTGGTCGCCAACGCGGCGTACGGGTCGGCGGCGAAGTCCGCGTAGTAGCCCTGCGCCTCGCCGGTGAGCAGCGTGTGCAGGGCGTGGTGGAAGTCGTCGCTCCACTGGCCGGTCATGCCCAGGCCGCCGCCCTCGACCGGCGTCACGGTCGAGGGCTTGTTGAGGTCTGACTCCGCGACCAGCGACAGCGGGCGACCCAGGTGCGTCGACAGCGCGTCGACCTCGCGGGCGAGCTCGCTCAGCAAGTGCACGGGGGAGTCGTCCGCGAGCGCGTGCACCGCGTCCAGCCGGAGCGCGTCGATGTGGAAGTCCCGCAGCCACATGAGTGCGTTGTCGATGATCCAGCGGCGTACCTCGTGCGCACCGTCGTCGTCGAGGTTGATGCCCTGACCCCACGGCGTCTCGTGCTTGCCGGAGAAGTAGGGGCCGAAGCGCGGCAGGTAGTTGCCGGCCGGCCCGAGGTGGTTGTAGACCACGTCGAGGCAGACCGCGAGCCCGCGGGAGTGGCAGGCGTCGACGAACCGCTTGAGCGCGTCCGGTCCGCCATAGGGCTCGTGCACGGCGTACGGGTGCACCCCGTCGTATCCCCAGCCGGCGACGCCCGGGAAGGCGGACACCGGCATCAGCTCGACGACGTCGACGCCGAGGTCCACCAGGTGCGCGAGCCGCTCGACCGCCGAGTCCAGGGTGCCGCCGGCCGTGAAGGTCCCGATGTGCAGCTCGTAGTACACCGACCCGGCGAGCTGCCGTCCCCGCCACGAGTCGTCGGTCCAGTCGAACCGGTCGTGGTCGTACGCCCGCGACGCGCCGTGCACGCCGTGCGGTTGCCAGCGCGAGCGGGGGTCCGGCGCCGGGTCGCTGTCGCCGTCGAGGACGAAGGCGTAGTCCTGGCCGTGCTCGACGGACCCGGCCGACCACCAGCCGTTCGCGGCCGCCGTCATCGGGGTCGGACTGCCGTCGGTCAGCACAGCCACCGATGCAGCGCTCGGTGCCCACACCTGAAGATCCGACACGGCCGGCGCACCTACCCCGTCAGTTGTCATGGAACCGCTCCCTCAGCCGCGCACGAGCAATGCGACGGGCAGCGACTCGAGCACCTCGGTCAGCAGGGCCTCGCCGGAGTGCGTCCGGTCGGTGAGCAGGTCGCGCCACTCGCCGGCCGGCAGCAGCAGGACCGCATCGCCGAACCCGTCCCGCTGTCCGGAGGTCAGGCGCGAGGCCACCGTGATGACCTCGCCGGCCCGGGCGAAGGCGAGAGCGTGCGGACTGGTGACCTCGATCGGGTCGTACGCGGCGGTGGCGTCGAAGCACTCGGGGCGTTCGCGGCGCAGCCGGAGCCCGCGCGAGGCGACCAGGAGCTTCTCGTCGTCCAGGTCCCGGGGCTCCGTCCCGTTGTCCAGTGCTGCGAGCCGCTCCCGGCGTACGCCGTAGTCGACGGGCCGCCGGTTGTCCGGGTCCACCAGCGACAGGTCGACGAGGTCGCAGCCCTGGTAGACGTCGGGGACGCCCGGGATGGTCAGCGCAAGGAGCTTCTGCGCGAGCACGTTGGCCCGGAAGGCCGGGGCGAGCCGGTCGACGAACTCGCTCACCTCCGACGTCACGGACTCGTCGGCCAGGACCGCCACCGTGAACTCGCGCACGGCGTCGTCGTACTCCTCGTCGGGCTCGGTCCAGGTCGTGCGCCGCTTGGCCTCGCGGGTCGCCTTCTCCAGGTAGTCGTTGAGTCGGCGGGCGTCGATCGGCCACGCGCCGACCAGGGTCTGCCACATGAGGTACTCGGTGTTGGCGTCGAGCGCCGCTGGCCGGTAGGTCCCGGTCGCCGCCCGCCACGACGTGACCGCGGCGCCCCACTCGCCCGGTACCTCGCTGAGGACGGCGAGCCGAGCCCGGACGTCCTCGCTTCGCTTCGTGTCATGGGTGGACAGGGTGGTCATCGCATCGGGCCAGGTGGCCTGTTGGCGTGTGCACCAGGCGTGCAGCTCCCCGGGCGAGACGCCGACGTGCGCCGGATCACCGCCGACCTCGTTGAGCGCGGTGAAAGGCAGGTAGCGGTAGAACGCGGTGTCCTCGACACCCTTGGCCATCACCGGTCCGCAGGTCTGCTGGAAGCGGACGATGAACTCGTCCCGGTGCTGCCCCCGGCCCTGGTCTCCCAGGGCGAGCTGGGCGACGAAGTCCAGCGTGCCGTGCCGGTCCTCGGACAGCCGCACCCGAGCCGCGTCCACCGCTTCGGCGATGATGCGCCGCGACTCCTCCGGAGCCGGCTCGCCGGGCACGACGTACGCCCGGTAGCGCGGCATGGCGGTGAGCAGCTCGACGAGGCACTCGCGCAACCCTCGTCGGGTGTGGTCCCGCAGCTCGAGGTGCTCGTGGCCGATGGCCGACGCGACCTCGACGAGGCGTGCCACCTCGGCGTGCAGCCCGTGCTCGATGACGAAGCGCTTCGCCTCGTCGACGACCTCGGAGAAGTCCGCGGGCTCGCCGGTCAGCCCGGCGTACAGGCTGCCGAGGGTCGACTCGGCCTCCGGGTCGACGAGCACGCCGCCGATGCGCAGCAGGGCGTCGTAGCCGGTGGTGCCCGCGCACGGCCAGTCCTCGGGCAGCTGCTCGTCGCCCTCGAGGATCTTCTCGACCACCACCCAGGCACCACCGGTGGCCCGGTGCAGGCGACGGACGTAGTCGCGCGGGTCGGCCAGCCCGTCGGGGTGGTCGATGCGCAGGCCGTGCACCCGACCCTCGGCGACCAGCGCGAGGAGCACGCCATGGGTCTCGGCGAAGACGGTGTTGTCCTCGACCCTGATGGCCACCAGGGTGTCGATGTCGAAGAACCGTCGGTAGTTCAGCTCTTCGTCGCCGACCCGCCAGTGCGCCAACCGGTAGAACTGCCGGTCGAGGAGCTCGGGCAGCGGCAGCTCCGCGGTCCCTGGCCGGATCGGGAAGACGTGGTCGAAGTAGCGCAGGACGGGCTCGTCGTCGTTCGTGTCGATCGTGATGTCACCGTCCGCAACCGCCTCGCCGATGCGCCGGCCCAGCACCGGCATCAGGATGGCGCGCTCCTGGGCAGCCCAGTCGACGTCGAACCACCGGGCGTACGGCGACGCGGGGCCATGCTGCAGCACAGACCACAGCGCGGCGTTCAACCATGCCGGTGTCGGCACCGCCATGTGGTTGGGCACGACGTCGACGACAACGCCCATGCCCAGCTCGCGGGCTGCGTCGGAGAGCCGGTGGAAGGCCTCGGCGCCACCCAGGTCGGTGTTGAGCCGGGCGTGGTCCACAACGTCGTAGCCGTGCGTCGACCCGGGCGCCGCCTGCAGGACGGGGGAGAGGTAGACGTGCGAGGCACCGAGGTCGTGGAGGTAGGGCAGCACGGCTGCCGCGTCGTCGAACCCGAAGTCCGGACGCAGCTGCAGGCGGTACGTGCCGGTGGGCACGCGGGGGATGTCGGGCACCGGGTCAGATCACGCGCCGCATGACGAGGATCGAGCGGGACTCGAGGGCGACCTTCTCGCCGGCCTTGCTGCTGGGGCGGTCGACGACGAGAGGCGCCGCCGTGTCGATGACGGCCTCCCAGCGCTCGCCGTAGGCCTCGGGCGGGAGCGTGACGTCCATGTCCTCGTGGTGACCGTTGAACAGCAGCAGGAACGAGTCATCGTGCACCTTCTGACCGCGTCCGTCGGGCTCGACAATCGCGTCGCCGTTGAGGAACACCACGACGGAGCGGGCGTAGCCGACCTGCCAGTCGCCCTCGTTCATCGGCTCGCCGGCCGGGGTGAACCAGGCAATGTCGCCAAGCGGGTTGGTCGACCCGCGCGCCGGGTCGCCCTGGAAGAAGCGGCGGCGGCGCAGCACCGGGTGCTCGCGCCGCAGCTTGGACAGCGACTCGACGAAGTCGGTCAGCGCCCAGTGCTCGCGCGCCTCGGCCCAGTCGACCCAGGCAATCGGGTTGTCCTGGCAGTAGACGTTGTTGTTGCCCTGCTGGGTGCGGCTGAGCTCGTCGCCGTGCAGCAGCATGGGCACGCCCTGGGAGAGGAAGAGTGTCGCCAGGTAGTTGCGCTTCTGCCGCTCGCGCAGGGCCACGATCTCGAGGTCGTCCGTCGGGCCCTCGACGCCGCAGTTCCACGACCGGTTGTGGCTCTCGCCGTCGTTGTTGTCCTCGCCGTTGGCGTCGTTGTGCTTGTCGTTGTACGACACGAGGTCGTTGAGCGGGAAGCCGTCATGCGCGGTGACGAAGTTGATGGAGGCCAAGGGGCGCCGGCCGTCCTGCTGGTACAGGTCGGCAGAACCGGTGAGCCGCGAGGCGAACTCGGCGAGCGTGGCGGGCTCCCCGCGCCAGAAGTCGCGGACCGTGTCGCGGTACTTGCCGTTCCACTCGGTCCACAGCGGGGGAAAGTTGCCGACCTGGTAGCCGCCCTCGCCGACGTCCCATGGCTCGGCGATCAGCTTGACCTGGGAGATGACCGGGTCCTGCTGTACGAGGTCGAAGAACGCGGAGAGCCGGTCGACCTCGTGGAACTGGCGGGCCAGCGTCGAGGCGAGGTCGAAGCGGAAGCCGTCGACGTGCATCTCGAGCACCCAGTAGCGCAGCGAATCCATGATCAGCTGCAGTACGTGCGGGTGGCGCATCAGCAGCGTGTTGCCGGTGCCGGTGGTGTCGTAGTAGTGCTCGGGGCTGCCGTCGACGAGCCGGTAGTAGGCCTGGTTGTCGATGCCCCGGAAGGACAGCGTCGGGCCCATCTGGTTGCCCTCGGCGGTGTGGTTGTAGACGACGTCGAGGATGACCTCGATGCCGGCCGCGTGCAGCTCGCGGACCATTGCCTTGAACTCCAGCACCTGCTCGCCGCGAGTGCCGCTGGAGGAGTAGGCGTTGTGCGGGGCGAAGAAGCCGATCGTGTTGTAGCCCCAGTAGTTCGACAGCCCGCGCTGCACCAGGTGGTGGTCCTGGACGAACTGGTGAACCGGCATCAGCTCGATCGCGGTGATCCCGAGCTTGTGCAGGTGCTCGATGATCGCCGGGTGGCCGATGCCGGCGTACGTGCCCCTGATCTCGTCGGGAAGCGCCGGGTGGGTCATCGTCAGGCCGCGGACGTGCGCCTCGTAGATGACCGTCTGGTGGTAGGGCGTCCGCGGGTGGCGGTCGTTCTGCCAGTCGAAGAACGGGTTGATCACAACCGACTTGGGCGCGTGACGCCCCGAGTCGAGGGTGTTGACCCGGGTCGCGGAGGCGAAGCGGTAGTCGAAGAGGGACTCGCTCCAGTCGACTTGACCCTCCACGGCCTTGGCGTAGGGGTCCAGCAGCAGCTTCGAGGAGTTGGACCGAAGTCCCTGCTGCGGGTCGCGCGGCCCGTGGACGCGGAAGCCGTAGCGCTGGCCGGGGCCGACGCGGGGGAGGTAGCCGTGCCAGACGAACCCGTCGCTCTCCGGAAGGACGACCCGGGTCTCGGTCAGCCGACGGCTGGACTCCGACCCGTCGAAGAGGCAGAGCTCGACCTTGTCGGCGACCTCGGAGAACAAGGCGAAGTTGGTCCCGGCCCCGTCGAAGGTCGCGCCAAGGGGGTACGCATTGCCAGGCCAGATCTCCATGGTCGGAGATTGTCCTAGATGGACGTCCTCAATCCGAACCCGCGGGGCCGTCCCAGCACGTGATGCTCGACACGCAGGCTCAGCCGGGCAGGCCCGGGGTCGGGAACTTGGCGCAGAACTCGCGCACCTCGGCGCCGACCTTGTCGACGGCGGCCTCGTCCCCGCCCCGCTCGGCCTCGACGACCCGGTCGATCCAGCCGGCGACCTGGTCCATGTCCCCGGTCGTCATGCCCCGCGAGGTGACCGCGGCGGTCCCGATGCGTATGCCGGAGGGGTCGAACGGCTTGCGCGGGTCGAACGGCACGGTGTTGTAGTTGAGCTCGATGCCGGCCCGGTCGAGGGCCTTCGCGGCCTGCTTGCCCGGCAGCTGCTTGCTCTGCAGGTCGACGAGCAGCAGGTGGTTGTCGGTGCCGCCGGACACCAGGTCGAAGCCCCGGGCCATGAGCCCCTCGGCCAGCGCCTTGGCGTTGTCGACGATGGCGTGGGCGTAGGTGCGGAACTCCGTCGTCGACGCTTCCTTCAGCGCGACCGCGATGGCGGCCGTCGTGTGGTTGTGCGGGCCGCCCTGAAGACCGGGGAAGACGGCCTTGTCCAGTGCCTTCGCGTGCTCGGCGGTGCTCATGATCATGGCGCCGCGTGGCCCACGCAGGGTCTTGTGCGTCGTGGTGGTGATGACGTCAGCGTGTCCGGCGGGCGACGGGTGTGCGCCGCCGGCGACGAGCCCGGCGATGTGGGCGATGTCCGCGACGAGGACGGCGCCGACCTCGCGGGCCACCTCGGCGAAGGCCGGGAAGTCGATGGTGCGGGGGATCGCCGTGCCGCCGCAGAAGATGACCTTCGGGCGCTCGGCGCGCGCCAGGTCGCGGACCTCGTCGAGGTCAACGCGACCGGTCTCCTTGCGGACGCCGTACTGCACGGCCCGGAACCACTTGCCGGTCGCCGAGACGCTCCAGCCGTGGGTGAGGTGGCCGCCGGCGGGCAGTGCCATGCCCATGACGGTGTCGCCCGGGTCGAGGAAGGCGAGGTAGACGGCGAGGTTCGCGGGGGAGCCGGAGTACGGCTGGACGTTGGCGTGCTCGACACCGAAGAGTGCCTTGGCCCGCTCGATCGCCAGCGTCTCGACCTGGTCGATGACCTGCTGGCCCTCGTAGTAGCGCTTGCCCGCGTAACCCTCGGAGTACTTGTTCGTCAGCATCGAGCCGGTGGCCTCGAGCACGGCCCGCGAGGTGTAGTTCTCCGACGCGATCAGCCGGATCGAGTCGCGCTGCCGTTGGCCCTCGGCGACCACGAGGTCGGCGATCTCGGCGTCCGCGCTCCGCAGGTCCGGGTCGTGGGTCTGGTGCGTCATCAGCGGTCTCCTCGTCACGCGTCCTGGCGGGTCACGACGAGCGTAGTCACCGGCCTCTCGACGCGCGTCGCGCCGCCACCGCAACCGGTCGAACGTGTGCTTCGGCCGCCGGCGCGGCGCCAGGTGCCAGATGCTCGGACTCCTGGTGCTGAGCATGCCCCAGTCGCCCCACCAGGAGCCGAACCTGTCGACGGGCCGGACGTCGAGGTGCGCGGGGAACCGGCGCCCGGCGCGGTCGACTGCCTCGCTGCCAGAATCCTCCACGTCGGTGGTGTCGGTGGTGTCGGTGGTGGCGCGGGTGGCGCGGGTGGCGCGGGTGCCAGGGGAGAGGCCGAGGTCGAACCCGGCGGCCCCGAGCAGGGTTTGGACGGTGGTGAGCCGTGGTGCCGCGGTCGCCCCGGACTCGATGCGTGCCACCGACCTCGGGGACAGGCCGGCGCGCTCGGCCAGCTCTCGCTGCGACAGATCCGCGCAATGTCGAACCAGCCGAAGAAGATCCCCGGCACGCACGTGCTGGTCACCTTCGGGGTCCGACGAGTTGTCCATCCCGTCAGGCTCGACCCCGCATGGCGGCGACAGGGTTCGCCGCCGCCGACATGTGGACGGTGCACCGGATTTCCTCAGCTGTGGATGGTTCAAGCCCATCCGACGAGGCTCGGATCCCCTGCGGATCCAGGCTGATCCCGCCGCCCTCGACGACCCCCGCAGACGGACGCCTGCCCGTCCGCCCGCGTGGTGCTCTGCCGACAGGTTTGTCAGCACAGCACCACGCGGGCGGGGAGGACAGGCGCGGGCGGAGCGGGTGATCGCCTCGCAGGAAGGCGCAGGCCTCTGCCCAGCCTTCGGTCGAGGCCAGGGCGACGTCGTACCGGGACAGTACGATGTCGGCCACCTCCGGCGCGCGGGCTCGTCGCGCCGCGCTCGCGTCCGCAGCCACCAGCGGTGCCAGCTGGTGACCGTGCCGCTGGTCCGGCCGGGGGCAGGGCTCGAGCAGCTCAGCCGCGTCGACAGACCGCGCTCGACACGTGACCGAAGTCGACGTGGAGCCGCACGACGAGAGGTGCACCGGTCCGGGACATGGCACCAACCGTGCCACGCCCGTCGCCGTTAGATGCCGTCAGCCGCGCGGGCCTCCGGCATCCGGACGCGGTGTCGCTCGGGCGACGATGGCCGCGGTGTCCAGCCCGGGCGGCAACGTGCCCAGCGCCTGACCGTGGTCACCGGCCAGCCGCGAGGCGCAGAAGGCGTCGGCGACGTACGTGGGGGAGTGCATCACCAGCAACGATCCCTGCAGCACGGCTGCGATGTTCTCGACGAGCCGTCGCGCCGACCCTTCTTCAGGACCCGCCGCGAGGTCCGCGGTCAGCCGGCTCACCGCGGCATCGAGCCGGGCATCGGCACCGCGGGCTGGCTCCACCTCGGCCAGCAGGGCGTCGACCGCTGTCGGCTCGCGGCCCAGGGCACGCAGCACGTCCAGCGCGTTGACGTTGCCCGACCCCTCCCAGATCGAGTTCAGCGGCGCCTCCCGGTAGAGCCGTGGCAGCCCGCTTTCCTCGACGTACCCGTTGCCGCCCAGGCACTCCAGCGCCTCGCCGACCACGGCCGGGGTCCGCTTGCACACCCAGTACTTCCCGACGGCCACGGCAAGGCGCAGCAGCTCTCGCTCGCCGGTGTCCACGGCGTGCGCCAGCCGCACCGCGAGCGCGGTGGCCGCCTCGGTCTCGACGGCCAGGTCGGCCAGCACGTTGCGCATCAACATCTTGTCGGCCAGCGGCCCGCCGAAGGCGCTGCGGTGCGCCGCGTGATGCGTGGCCTGGCTGAGCGCCGCACGCATCAGCGCCGTCGAGCCGAGCACGCAGTCCAGCCGGGTCGCACTCACCATCTCGAGGATCGTGCGGACCCCGCGGCCCTCCTCGCCGAGGCGACGGGCCAGCGTGCCCTCGAGCTCGACCTCCGCGGAGGCGTTGGAGCGGTTGCCGAGCTTGTCCTTGAGTCGCTGGATCCGGAAGGTGTTGCGGCTTCCGTCCGGCAGCACCCGCGGGACGACGAAGCAGGTCAGCCCACCGGGTGCCTGCGCGAGCATGAGGAACACGTCGCACATCGGGGCCGAGCAGAACCACTTGTGCCCGGTGAGCACGTACTCGCCGTCGACACCTGTCGGCTCGGCCCGGGTGGTGTTCGCGCGGACGTCGGACCCACCCTGCTTCTCCGTCATCCCCATCCCGGCGAGCAGCCCGACCTTGCCCGCCGGCACCCGCAGACCTGGGTCGTACGTCGTCGAGGACAGTGCCGGGACCCAGTCCGCAGCCAGCGTCTGGTCGACGCCCAGCGCCGGCACCGCCGCGTACGTCATCGACACGGGGCACCCGTGACCGGCCTCGACCTGCGACCAGACGAGGAACCCCGCCGCCCGCCGGACGTGGCCGTCCGGCTTCGCCGACCAGGCGGCTCCGTGCAGCCCGGCGTGGACCGCGACCCCGAGCAGCGCATGCCAGGACGGGTGGAAGTCGACCTCGTCCACCCGGTGCCCGAACCGGTCGTGGGTCCGTAGGACGGGAGGGTTCGTGTTGGCCAGCCGACCGCACTCCTGGGCCTGCTCGGAGCCCGCCCGGCGGCCCAGCCGCGACAGGCCGGCGTCGGCGTCCGGCCCGGCGTACCTGCCGACCGCCTCGACCAGGGCGTGGTCGCAGGCGTAGACGTCGTGCCCGACAAGCGGGGGAGCCTGGTTCGTCACCTCATGGGTCGCCGGGCTCATGTGGCCTACCGTAGAGACGTGGCGGCCGAAGGGGTGTCCGACGAGCAGGTGAGTGACCGGCGCCGGGCGCTGTCGCTGACCGGCGTCTTCGGCGTCCTCTGGCGGCTGACCAGGGAGACCACCGCGGTGGCCTTCCGCTACCGCGTGACCGGCCTGGCCGCCGAGGCCGGCTTCTTCGCCCTGCTGTCGCTGCCGCCGCTGCTGCTGGGGCTGGTCGGCTCCATCGCGTACTTCGGGGACTGGATCGGCGCCGACGTCGTGGCCGACGTCCAGCAGCGCATCCTCGACGGCGCCCAGCAGGTGCTCACCTCCGACGTTGTCAACGAGGTCATCGCCAAGACCCTGACCGACGTGTTCGAGGGCGGCCGGCCGGACCTGATCTCGATCGGCTTCCTGATCGCCCTCTGGTCGGGGTCGCGGGCGCTGAACGTCTTCCTCGACACCTGCTCGATCATGTACGGCCTCGGCGGCGTCCGCGGCATCGTCAAGACGCGGGCCCTGTCCTTCACCCTCTACGTCGCTGCACTGCTCGCCGGGTCCGTCGTCATCCCGCTGATCCTGGCCGGCCCGACCCTGCTCGAGCGGGTCACGCCCGACCAGGTCGGCTTCGTCAACGCGCTGTACTGGCCGGTCGCGTCACTGCTGTCCCTCGTGTCGCTGACCTCGCTCTACCACATCAGCGTCCCCGTCCGGACACCGTGGATCCGCGACGTCCCGGGCGCGCTGCTGACCCTGGCGATCTGGTTCCTCGGCAGCTTCGCGGTCCGCTGGATCATCTCCGTCTCCGTCGGCGGCACCTCGATCTACGGCCCGCTCGCCACGCCGATCGTGCTGCTGATCTGGCTGTACGTGCTCTCGATCGCGGTGCTGATCGGCGCTGCGCTCAACGCCGCCGTCGAGAACGAGTGGCCGCGCCGGGAGATCGTCGAGGCCCGCGCCGCGCGCCAGCCGGCCACCCGCGTGGACAAGCCCAACCCCGGCATGGAGACCGGTGAGGTCGAGCTCCCCCCCAACCGCACGCCCGGGTCGGCGGGCAAGGCGTCCGACGGTGACGCACAGCGCGGCGACAATTCGCTGGCACCGGTCAGCAAGCGCCGCTAGCCTCGCCGAGTCACGATCGCCGGACCTCGCCGGCAGCACCGGATCGCAGAGGAGGACGTCATGCCTGTCGTGCCCCGCCACGTCCTCACCGGTGCCCGCCGCTAGCGGTTCTCGCTGACCCGCGCAGGGCACCTCCGCCGTACTCCCGGAAGGCCCACTGCGTTGAGCGATCTGCCGACGAACCCCGATCCCGACCTGCTCGTCACCTCCCTCGGCTGGGACAGCAGCCGCAGCACCGAGTTCCTGCCCTACCGCGCCGACCACGTGCCGGCGCGGGTCAGCCGCGTCGATCGCGGCGCCTGCGACGCGCTGGCTGCCGCCGGTCCGATGCGCCTCACGTTTTCCGGCGCCTTGCTCTCCGCAGCCGCAGCCGACCCGGTCAGCACCCCCTGCGTCGGCGACTGGGTCGCCGCCCGCACCTGGTCGGACGGCCGGGTCACTGCCGAGGTCGTGCTGCCCCGGCGGACGGCGTTCGTGCGCGCCTCGGTCACCCCCGGTGCCTCGCACGGCCAGGTGCTGGCCGCCAACGTCGATCTCGCCGTCGTGGTCGAGGGGCTGCATCCCGAGCCCGACCTGGGCCGCATCGAGCGCTTCCTCGCGCTGGCCTGGGAGAGCGGCGCCACCCCGGTCGTGGTCCTGAGCAAGGCTGACCTCGTGCCCGACGCGACCGAGGTCGCCGCCGAGGTCGCAGCGGCCGCACCCGGGGTCGACGTGCTCGTCGTCAGCGCGGAGACGGGGGAGGGGCTGGAGGGTCTCCGGGCGTACGTCGGGCCGGCGCACCCGGGCCGCACCCTCGCGCTGCTCGGGCCCTCGGGGGCCGGGAAGTCCACGCTCACCAATGCCCTCGTCGGAGCGACCGTCATGCTCACCCGCGAGCTGCGAGCTGATGGCAAGGGGCGGCACACGACCGCGCACCGCGAGCTGGTCCCGCTGCCCGGCGGTGGCGTCGTCGTGGACACGCCGGGCCTGCGCAGTGTCGGTCTCACCGACGTGTCGGAGTCGCTGGACCTCGTCTTCGCCGACATCGAGGAGCTGGCCCAGGACTGCCGGTTCGGCGACTGCGCCCACGACACTGAGCCCGGGTGTGCGGTGCAGGAGGCGCTGGCAGCCGGCCGCCTGCCGGAGCGCCGGTGGGCGAGCTATCTCAAGCTGGGCCGGGAGGCGCGCTGGATGGCGATGCGCCACGATGCGCGGCTGCGCGCCGAGGAGCGGGCCCGCTGGAAGCGGGTGCACAAGGAGGTCCGGGCCAGCGGCCGGATCCGGCCCTAGCGACCTAGCGACGTAGCGATCTAGCGACCTAGCGACGGGCCGGCCGCTGCCAGCAGTCGTTGGCCGAGGGTGCGCGCGGCGAGCTGCAGCTCAGGGCACCCCACGATCCGGTACGGCACGGGAATGCCGGCGAGCTGTTCGGCGTACCAGACCGGGTTGCTCGTGCTTGCGACGAGCCGGGTCGTCCCGGCATCGATCGGGTCGAGCCGGCCGAGCGCGCGGGGCAGGCGCCGCGCCACCGTCTCGGCCGGCGCGTCGACGACCACCTCGACGTCGTACTCCCACCCGACGGCCAGATGCTCGTCGAGCTCGGCCACGGGGTCGATGCCCGCGGGCGGGACGAACCTGTCGTCGAGCCGAGTCGCGGCGCTGACGCGGTCGATCCGGTAGGCCCGCCGCGCGTCAGCGCTGACCGACCGGCACAGCAGGTACCAACGGCCGTGGCGGACCACCACGGCCCAGGGGTCGACCTCGATGTCCCGTTCCACCCCGGCCTCGGAGCGGTAACCGAGCCGCACCCGCCGGCGGTCCGAGCAGGCCTCGACGAGCGTGGCCGTGACTCCTGGGTCCGGCCTGGCGGCCGCGCGGTCCGGCGCCGGCGCCGTCGTGCGGCGAACGGCCTCGGCCTGGGCAGCCACCGGTGCCGGCAGTGCCCGCACGATCTTGCCCAGGGCGCTGCCGACCGGGGCGGTCGGATCGCTCGCGTCGTGGTGGCCGTCAAGGACCGCCATGACGAGGCCGAGCGCCTCGGTGGCGCTGAACGTCAGGGGTGGCAGCCGCAGGCCGCGGCCGACGCGGTAGCCGCCGTACGGCCCGCGCACCGACTCGATCGGGATGCCGGCCTCGCGCAGGATGCCGACGTAGCGCCGGGCGGCCCGCTCGGAGACGCCGAGCTTGTCGGCGAGTCGCTCGGCGGTGATGCCGGGGCTGCCCTGGACCAGCTCGAGGGCCAGCAGGGCTCGCGCTGTCGGGCTGGAGCTGATCGTCACCGTGGTCCCCGTCCCGGTCGCCGAACGTCCGGAATGGACCCTAGCCTGCCGGCATGAGCGACGACCCACTCTGGAGGACGACGACAGGGTCTGGGTGGTGACCTGTCTGATCGAGCTCGGATCAACCGGGGGGTGACGAGGCGTTCCACAGCTCGATCGCCGGCGTCTCGCGGTCCCAGCCCAGGATGCACACCGCGGCTGTCGACAGCTGCAGGTGCGCGCCGCCCGCGGGGCCGAGGCCGATCCACCGGGCGCCGAGCATGCGCGAAAGATGTCCGTGGCAGAAGGCCAGCACGGGTCCTTCCGGGTCACCGTCCGCATCGTTCGATCTCACGCGGGCGATCACCCGGTCTGCTCGGGCAGCGACCTCGGCCGCCGTCTCACCGTCGCGCGGGCCATCGGCCCACACGGTCCACGCCGGCCGCTCCTTCCGGATCTCTGCCGTGGTGCGACCCTCGTCGGCGCCGTAGTCCCACTCGGCCAGGTCGTCGTCGATCTCGACATCGCCGAAACCGGCGAGCCGGGCGGTGTCCCTGGCCCGCAGCCGGGGACTGGTCAGCACTGCGGCGAACGTCGTCTCGCTCAGGGTCGGCGCGAGTGCCCGCGCGGCGGCCTCACCCGCGGGGGTGAGGGGCACGTCAGTGCGTCCGGTGTGCCGCCCCGACGCGCTCCACTCCGTCTCGCCGTGGCGCACCACCCACAACTGGCGTTGATCTCGGACGGGGCGGGACATGACCCGCAGGCTATCCGTGCAGTAGGAAGGTGCAATGAGCGAGCAGCAGGTCGACGCGGTCGTTGTCGGGATGGGGCCAGGCGGGGAGGAGGTCGCGAGCAAGCTCGCGGAGGCCGGCCTCTCGGTGGTGGGGGTGGAGGCCGAGCTGGTGGGCGGCGAGTGCCCCTACTGGGGCTGCATCCCGAGCAAGATGATGATCCGCGGCTCGACCATGCTCGCCGAGGCGCGGCGGGTCGGGTCCTACGCCGGGTCGGCGACCGTGGAGCCGGACCTCGGCCCGGTCGCGAAGCGGATCCGCGAGGAGGCCACCGACAACTGGGACGACAAGGTCGCCGTCGACCGCTTCGTGGGGAAGGGCGGCCGCTTCGTCCGAGGCCCGGCGGTGCTTGATGGACCGGGCCGGGTCAAGGTGGGTGACGACGTCTATGTCGCTTCGCGCGCCGTCGTGGTCGCCTCCGGAGCGGAGCCGGTCATCCCGCCGATCGACGGCCTGGCCGACGGCCCGTACTGGACCAACCGGGAGGCCATCTCGGCCACCGAGGCGCCGGAGTCGTTGATCGTGCTCGGCGGGGGCGCGATCGGCGTCGAGCTCGCCCAGTCCCTCGCGCGCTACGGCTCGACGGTCACCATCGTCGAGGCCATGGACCGGGTGCTGCCGCCGGAGGAGCCGGAGGCCAGCGAGGTGGTCGCCGAGGCGCTGCGCGAGGACGGCATCACCCTCAGGACCGGCGTCGCTGCGCAGAAGGTGACTCGCGAGGACGGTGTGGTCGTGGTGCATCTCGCGGACGGTACGTCGGTCCGCGCGGCCGAGTTGCTCGTCTCGGTCGGCCGCCGGCCGAGGATCCGGGACCTGGGCCTGGACACCGTCGGGCTGGACCCGTCGGCCAAGGCCCTCACCGTCGACGAGCGGATGCGCGCCTTCGACGGCGTGTGGGCCGTCGGCGACGTCACGGACGTCGGCGCGTTCACGCACATGGCGATGTACCAGGCGGGCATTGCGGTCGCAGACATCCTGGGTCGCGAAGGAGAGCCGGCCGACTACCGAGGCCTGGCACGGGTGACCTTCACCGACCCCGAGGTCGGCTCTGTCGGGCTGAGCGAGCAGGCCGCCCGCGACAAGGGTCTGTCGGTGCGCACCGGTTCGGCGCAGGTCGGGTCGTCGGCGCGCGGCTGGATCCACGGGCCCGGCGGCGCCGGGGTCATCAAGCTCGTCGAGGACACCGACTCGGGGTTGCTCGTGGGTGCCACCTCGTGCGGACCGTGGGGTGGCGAGGTGCTCTCGATGCTCACCCTCGCCGTGCACGCCCGGGTTCCCGTGTCGACGCTGCGCACCATGATCTACGCCTACCCGACATTCCACCGCGGGGTTCAGGACGCCCTCGCCGACCTGGACAGCTGACACCGCACCGTCGCACCGTCGCACCGCCGCGCCTGCGTGTCGGTGGGTCGGGGCACGATGAGCCCGTGCTGCTCACCGAGGTCGCGGCCGCGTCGCTGACCGTCACCGCCACCAGCCGCCGGTCGGAGAAGACCGCGGCAGTGGCCGAGTGCCTGCGCCGGGCAGCGCCCGACGACGTGGCGATCGTGGTCGCCTACCTCTCCGGCGAGCTGCGCCAGCGCCGGACCGGGGTCGGCTGGGCGTCTCTGCGGGAGGTGCCGGCCGCAGCCGCCGAGCCGACGCTGACCGTGACCGAGGTGGACGCGACCCTCACCGCGGTCTCCGAGCTGTCCGGGCCGGGGTCGGTCCGGGCCCGCACCGAGCAGGTCGCCGCGCTGCTCGCGCTGGCGACCGAGTCCGAGCAACGGTTGTTGCGCGGGCTGCTGACGGGGGAGCTGCGACAGGGAGCGCTGGTGGGGGTGATGTTCGATGCGGTGGCAGCTGCGGCGTCCGTCCCGGTCGCCGACGTCCGCCGGGCAGCGATGCTGCGCGGCGCCCTCGGCCCGGTCGCCAGGGCGGCGCTCACCGACGGCGTGGCCGGACTGGCCGAGTTCCGGCTGCAGGTGGGCCGACCCGTGCAGCCGATGCTCGCCTCACCCGGCGACGACGTGGCGAGTGCGCTGGAGCGGTTGGGCACCGCTGCGCTGGACTGGAAGCTCGACGGGGTTCGCGTGCAGCTGCACCGGGACGGCACGGACGTCGCGGTGTTCACCCGCAGCCTCGACGACATCACCTCCCGGGTCCCGGAGGTCGTGGATGCCGTGCTCGCCCTGCCGACGACCTCGGTCGTGCTCGATGCCGAGGCCATCGCGCTGCGCCCCGACGGCCGACCGCGGCCCTTCCAACAGACCGGGAGCCGGGTCGGGTCCCGGGTCGACGTCGCGGCAGCGCGGGCAACCGCGCCCCTGTCGACGTACGCATTCGACGTCCTGCACCTCGACGGCGCGGACCTGCTGGACCGTCCCGCCCAAGAACGGTTCAGTGCGCTCGCGGGAGCCGTGCCCGAGTCGCTCCGGGTGCCGCGCATCGTCACCGCGGACGTGGGCGAGGCGCAGGCCTTCGTGGCCGACACGCTGGCCCGCGGCCACGAAGGTGTGGTCGCCAAATCGCTGGACGCGCCGTACGAGGCGGGTCGACGGGGTGCCGGCTGGCTCAAGATCAAACCGCGGCACACGCTGGACCTCGTCGTGCTCGCCGCCGAGTGGGGGCACGGTCGCCGGAAGGGGTGGCTGTCGAACCTGCACCTGGGTGCCCGCGACGTCGAGTCCGGGGGTTTCGTCATGCTCGGCAAGACCTTCAAGGGTCTGACCGACGCGATGCTCACCTGGCAGACAGAACGGCTGCAGGCGCTGGCCGTCGAACGCTCGGACTGGGTCGTGCAGGTGCGCCCGGAGCTGGTCGTCGAGGTCGCCTTCGACGGGGTGCAGACCTCGCCGCGTTACCCCGCGGGGATGGCACTGCGATTCGCCCGGGTGATCCGGCACCGACCGGACAAGGACGCGGAGGCCGCGGACACCCTAGAATCTGTCCGGGCGATCCACGAAGTGGGCGGATGACCTGAGTAGATCGGGACTGTTGGGGAAGGGACCTGTCGTGTTCCGAGTGGTGCCGTTCGTGACCCTGACGCTGATCGCCGTGTGCCTGCTGCTCGCCGGCCGCTGGGTCCCCGTCTGAGCGACCTTGTTAGGCCGCACGGGTGACGGATGCCCCTTCCGGGTCAAGAAGGAGTCAAGCGGCGCCGACGAGATTGCTATGAATCAGGTCTCGATGGTGATCAGCCGCCTCAACCCCTGGATGGACCTCGAGGCGGCAGCCGACTACTCCGGCCTTCCGTTCGCGGAGCTCGCCGCGGCCGCGACCAAGGGCCTGCTGCCGGTCACGCGGAACCACCCGCGCCGACCCGGAGACGCGATGGTTCGGATGGACGACATCGACCTGTGGGTCGGAGCCCGGACCGGCCTGCGTGCCGGCTGGGCCACCGACGGCGCCGCCTGAGCGACCCCACCCGGTCAGGACCGCGGCAGGAGCTTCGCGGTCACGGTTTGCCGGCGACCACGATGCTGGCCGTAAAGGATGCCTCGACCCTTCCGTCGGGGGTGGTGAACGGTGCCAGGACGCTGTGCGCGCCAGCGCGGATCTGCCGGTACTCCTCCTCGGAGATCCGCTCGAGCAGCGGGGTGCTCTCCACCTCGGTGGTGACGAACGCGTCGACCGTGGGCGCCCGGTAGGTGCCCTCATGCGTCTCGCGGCCCTCGACCCGAAGGCCGACGGACTCGACCAGCCCGGCGAGATAGTCGAGCTCGCCGCAGGCGAAGTACGTGCCCAGCAGGGACATGGCCTCGGGCCCGGCGTGCTGACCGGCCATGGCGACGAACGGCGCGAACGCGGCCTGGGACTCCAGCTGTCCCGGCACCAGCACGGCGACGGTGCCGCCGGCAACTGCGGTCCTGGACATCTCGGCCAACGCCTGGGTTCGATCGGGGAAGAACATCAGCGCCATCTGGCTCAGGACCACGTCATAGGCCGAGTCGGGGGAGCGCAGCGGCGTCCGCCTGGCTGAACTCGATGTCGGGCCGGACGCGTCGGGCAACCGTGAGCATGGCCTCGTTCAGGTCCACGCCGGTGGCAGCGCCGTCGGGTGCCACCCGGTCGGCGGCGGTCCTGGTGACGATGCCCGTGCCGCACCCGACGTCGAGCACGCGATGGCCCGGCGCGACACCGGCGTGCTCGCACAGGATCGGTGCCCACTGGGCGAAGAAAGCGGGCACGAACGCGGACTCGTAGGCCTCGGCGACCTCGACGGGGATCTGGAAGGACTCCGAGGAGTCTGCGGCGGCCGACACTCTCCCATGCTGCTCTCGTGGTGCGGTTCCGGCAACGGGCGGCGCCGCGGGACCGGTCGAGTCACCGACCGTCACCGGTGTCCATCGCAGCGCATCGTGGGGTCATCGGATTGGTCGACGCGGTAGTCGACCGGGTTCGCCTAGCCTCGTGCGCAGGCGCCGCGCTCCACCCCTCACCCGGGGTCAGGGAACGCGCGGCGCCGCCAGCTGAGGAGGCGCACTGTGTCGCAGGGGTCGGCTTGTTGACGCGGTAGTCCCGGTGGGTCGTTCGCTCACTCGAACGGTGGGTCAAGTGCCGGTCAACAAGTGGCGATGCCCATGCCATGACCAGCAGGGGAAGGCGTGTCACCCGTTGGCTGTCGGTCGAGACGGCCGCCCAGCTAGCCGGGGTCCAGGCCGAGCGCATCGTGGCGGCGATCGAGGCGCGGGAGATCCGGGCGGTCCGGGCGCATCCGCGCAACCCGGGAGTCTGGGTGATCCGGCTGCGCGACCTGCACAGCTGGTCACTAGAGGCGCTCGGGCGTCCAGTGAGCACGACGCAGCCGGACTAGGCCCGTTCGGTCCGCGGGGACCATCGATCCGCCGGGGTCTAGCGGCGGTGTCAGTGGTGGGCGATACAGGACTTGAACCTGTGACCTCTTCCGTGTCAGGGAAGATCAACCTGTTTGCTGGCGTCCGCAGAATCGGCAAAGGCCAAGGTCAGAGGGCATATTGCGTCCGGGGAGGTCCGCCCGAGTTCGCTGAAATTCGCGGGGCGTGGCTACCAGTTTGGCTACCAGTAGAGGGCAGTCGGCACAGTGACTCATCGGCACCAGACGGCGCCGCGTGAGCCGACCTCTCCCCGCCTATTTCGTGTGCCACAATAACTTGATGGAGGTCGAGTTCGCTGGGTCGGCCCGTCGCCACCGTGTCGGCAAGGCACGCGCTCTCCATGTGATCCGCAACGCGCGGGTTCAGTTCGTCGTCGCGGATCCGGACGGCCGCGACGACCGGATCATGTTCCTCGGCGACGACAAGACCGGTCGAGCCCTGGAGGTGATGGGGGTCGAGCTGGCGGACGGGACGCTGTACGTGATTCACGTCATGGACCTGAGGGCTAAGTACCCGGGTCGCCTATGAGGAGGGAAGGCCATGAGCAAGAAGCAGAACGCTTCGCCGATCACCAAGGGCGGGACCACCCTCACCGATGAGGAGGTCCAGCGTCTCGCCGACGAGGCCGAGGCGGGATACGACCTGAGCAAGGCCCGTCGGGTAGGGCGGCCTTCGCTCGATGGAGGTCAGAAGCACTCACCCCATGTCTCGTTCCGGGCGCCGGCCGAGTTGCGAGCCAAGGCAGAGGTGCGCGCCGCCCGAGAAGGCAAGACTGTCTCCCAGCTCGCCCGGGAGGCGTTTGAGCAGTACCTCGCCGGCTGACTCCCACTGCTGCGTCGAGCGACCGCGATCTATGGCCAACGCCTGACTGCCAGACGGTTCCTTCGCCGCGTGCGGGCTGAGTGCATCCGCTGTCACCCGGGTGAGGCAGAGTTCGCCGACCGGACACGCGCGATGAGCATTCCGACGAGGCTGGTCACCGAGCGCACGAGGCAGCCCACTCACGACCTCAGCCACCCGGGCCAGTTTTCCTAACTCGATCTTGGTCGTCCATCGACGCCCGCTCGCGAGTGTTTGCCCAGCCCGCGCCTATATCGACGTCCGCCGTCATCCGCGCCGCATCGCCCGGGGTCGTGGCTTTGCTGTCAGTTTGGCTGTCAGGACCGAACCGGACAGGGGTTGGCCGCAAGGGGGCGTACACGCCGTTTCCCGCGGTCGGATTTAATTTCCCGCAAGGGCCGTCCGCCGTAGTTCGCGCTGGTCCGCTCTGGTTATGCGTTTGCGCAGGTCAGCGCCTTGATGGCATCCACGTGTCGCTTGCCAGCGGTATGGGACCACCTCGTTGCCACGAGCATGGGACCACCTGGAGGTGTCAGTGAGCATCTCGGGCCCCGGTTTCGGTGTCAACGATGCCGCACGGGTTGGGCCGGTCTCGCTGCCGGTATGAGGG
>JBBRVU010000063.1:0-20197 GCA_038246575.1 Actinomycetes bacterium
GCAGGTCGGCGCGCTCGCGGCGATGGTCTACCTGCTGGCCCGTGGCCGCACACCGGTCGCGTCGCCGGAGCCCGACCTGTCGAAAGACCTCACCGCGCCCGACGTCACCTGAGCGACCGCGTACCCGACGCTGCAACTTCGTACGCGGTTGGCGGAGCTCCGACACGGTTACCGGTACGCAGCTCCGCCAACCGGACCTGGGGACGCGGGGCCTGACGGTCGCCACCTCGGCCACCTCGGCCGCTCGGCGCCTACCGGGCGTGCGGGGCGAGCAGCTCCTCGAGGGCGTGCGCCATGTCCGAAGTTGCCACGAACAGCAGCTCGTCGCCGGCTTCGAGCGGGTCGTCAGCACTGGGCGCGAACGGGCGCTGCTCGCGGATGATCGCGACCAGCGCGGTGTCCACCGGCCAGTCGACGTCACCGACCCGGCCGCCGACCACAGGGGAGTCCGGCGGCAGCGTCAGCTCGAGCATGTCGGTGTTGGACTGCTGGAAGGTGAACAGCCGCACCAGGTCGCCGACGCTGACGGCCTCCTCGACCAAGGCGGTCATCAGCCGCGGCATCGACACCGCCACGTCCACTCCCCAGGCCTCGTCGAACATCCACTCGTTCTTGGGGTTGTTCACCCGGGCGACAGTGCGTGGCACGCCGTACTCCGTCTTGGCCAGCAGCGAGACGACAAGGTTGACCTTGTCGTCGCCGGTCGCCGCGATGACGACCTGACACTCCTGCAGGCCCGCCTCCTCGAGCGAGGTGATCTCACAGGCGTCGGCGAGCAGCCACTGGGCGTCCGGGACCGACGACTTCTTGATGGCCTCGGGCTCCCGGTCCAGCAGCAGGACCTGGTGACCGTTCTCCAGCAGCTCGCTGGCCACCGAGCGACCGACGCTGCCGGCTCCGGCAATGGCGACCCTCACGGCTGCTCCTTCGGACGGTCGCGGAAGATGCCCTCGACGAGCTCCGCGCTGCTCTCGCGCATGACCACGTGCACGATGTCGCCTTCCTGAAGCACGGTGTCTGCGGCAGGCAACAGCCCTTCGCCCAGGCGGGTGAGGAACGCCACCCGTCCCCCCGCCGCCTCCTCGATGCGGCTGATCCGCTCGCCGACCCAGGCGAGGTCCACCGGGACCTCGGCGAGCCGGACGGTGCCGCTCGGGTCGCGCCACTCGGGCTCGGTGCCGTGGGGGAGCAGCCGTCGGATCATCTGGTCCGCGGTCCAGCGGACCGTCGCGACGGTGGGGATGCCCAGCCGCTGGTAGACCTCGGCGCGGCCCGGGTCGTAGATGCGCGCGACCACGTTGTCCACACCGAACGTCTCGCGCGCCACCCGGGCGGCGAGGATGTTGGAGTTGTCGCCGCTACTCACGGCGGCGAACGCCCCGGCGCTCTCGATCCCCGCCTCGATGAGGGTGTCCCGGTCGAAACCGAGGCCGGTGACGGTGTGCCCGACGAAGGACTGACCCAGGCGCCGGAAGGCCGCCTCCTTGGAGTCCACGACGGCGACGTCGTGCCCCCGGGACTCGAGGATCAGGGCAAGACTGGACCCCACTCGGCCGCAGCCCATGATCACGACGTGCACGGGGACGACGCTAGCGCAGCGCTGCCCACCCGGTGGGCGCGGCGTCAGTGGGCAGCCGATGGACCTAGCATCTGCCGTTGTGCCACAGACCACCGATGCGCTCAAGCGGCTCCTGCTCGGGCGTGCCATGCGCAGCGATCGCCTCGGCGAGACCCTGCTGCCCAAGCGGGTCGCGCTGCCGGTCTTCGCCAGCGACGCGCTGTCCTCGGTGGCCTACGCGCCGGACGAGGTGTTCCTCATGCTCGGCACCGCCGGGCTGGCCGCGTACACCTTCTCCTGGAAGATCGGCCTTGCGGTCGCGTTCGTCCTGCTCGTCGTCGTGGCCTCGTACCGCCAGAACGTGCACGCCTACCCCAGCGGTGGCGGCGACTACGAGGTCGCCACCGTCAACCTCGGGCGTACGTCGGGCCTGACCGTTGCAAGCGCCCTGCTGGTGGACTACGTGCTGACGGTGGCGGTGTCGATCTCCTCGGCGGCGCAGTACGCGGCGTCCACGATCGACGCCCTGCAAGGTCACGAGGCAACGGTCGCTGTCGTGGCCGTGATCCTGCTCATGTCGGCGAACCTGCGCGGGGTGCGCGAGTCGGGCACGGCGTTCGCGGTCCCGACGTACGCGTTCATGGTCGCCATCTTCGGGATGGTGCTGTGGGGGTTCGGCCGCTACCTGTTCGGCGACCTGCCCCAGGTGGCCAGCGCGCGCTTCGACCTGGTGCCGGAGCCTGCCTACCAGGACGGGATCGTCGGGCTGGGCGGTGCCTTCCTGCTGCTGCGCGCGTTCTCGTCCGGCTGCGCGGCGCTGACCGGCGTCGAGGCGATCAGCAACGGCGTGCCGGCCTTCCGCAAACCGAAGTCGAAGAACGCCGCCACCACGCTGCTGCTGCTCGGGACCATCGCGGTGACGATGCTCACCAGCATCATCGTGCTGGCCAGGGTCAGCGGGTTGCGCTTCGCCGACGACGTGGTCGAGCAGCTGCGACTCGGCGGGGAGGCCGGGACCGCGACCATGGCCGGCGTGCGCTTCCCGGACGGGACGACGTACGTCCAGGACCCCGTCATCGGACAGCTGGCCAAGGCGATCTTCGACAACGCCCCGCTGCTGGCGGGGGTGGTCACCTCGATCACCGGGCTGATCCTCGTGCTCGCGGCCAACACGGCGTTCAACGGGTTCCCGGTGCTCGGCTCGATCCTGGCCCAGGACCGGTACCTGCCGCGGCAGCTGCACACGCGCGGTGACCGGCTGGCGTACAGCAACGGCATCGTCATCCTGGCCGGCTTCGCGATCCTGCTGATCGTGGCGTTCAACGCCGAGGTCACCAAGCTCATCCAGCTCTACATCGTGGGCGTCTTCGTCTCGTTCACGATGAGCCAGACCGGCATGGTGCGGCACTGGACGCGCCTGCTGCGGACCGAGACCGACCCTGCCGCCCGGGCGCGGATGACCCGGAGCCGCGTCATCAACGCCGTAGGCCTGTCGGTGACCGGGCTGGTGCTGGTGGTGGTGCTCATCACCAAGTTCGTCCACGGCGCGTGGATCGCGATCGCCGCCATGGTCGTGGTGTTCCTGGTCATGAAGGGCATCCACCGGCACTACGAGACCGTGTCCGAGGAGCTCATCGTCGACGAGGACGAGGACGTGATGCTCCCCGCTCGCACGCACGTCATCGTGCTGGTGTCGAAGATCCACAAGCCGACGATGCGCGCGGTGTCCTACGCCCGTGCCATGCGTCCGTCGACCCTCGAGGCGGTGACGGTCAACGTCGACAGCGAGGAGACCCGGGGGTTGCAGGCGGAGTGGGACCGGCGGGGGATCCCCGTTTCGCTGAAGGTGCTCGACTCGCCGTTCCGCGAGGTGACCGACCCGATCCTCGAGTACGTGCGGTCGATCCGTACCGGCCACCCGCGCGACCTGGTGACGGTGCTGATCCCGGAGTACGTCGTGGGTCACTGGTGGGAGACGGTCCTGCACAACCAGAGCGCGCTTCGGCTCAAGGGCCGGCTGCTGTTCACGCCCGGGGTGATGGTGACCAGCGTCCCGTGGCAGCTCAAGAGCTCGGTGGCGCTGGCCGACCGGGAGGGGCCGGCGCCGGGTGCGGTCCGCCGCGGCGGACCGGAGCGACGGGGCGAGTCGGGCGGGCGGGGCGACTCCTGAGCGGCGACCTCGGTGAGGTCCCGGACCCGCAATCCTCGGCCGGGCCGCGCGGTGTCGGGCTCGCTGCCGGCCAGCTGCTGACTCTGGAGGTGGGCGCGGTCGCTCACGGCGGTCACTGCGTGGCCCGTCACGAGGGTCGGGTCGTGTTCGTCCGCCACGCTCTGCCCGGCGAACGGGTGCGCGCGCTGGTGACCGAGGGCCACGACCGGTCGTCGTTCTGGCGGGCCGACGCGGTCGAGGTGCTCGACGCGTCCCCGGAGCGGGTCGAGCCGCCGTGCCCGTGGGCCGGACCGGGACGCTGCGGCGGCTGCGACCTTCAACACGTGGACGTGACGGCGCAGCGGGGGTGGAAGGCCGCGGTCGTGCGCGAGGCGTTGAGCCACCTGGCCGGCATCGACCTGGCGGTGGAGGTCGAGGAGGTGCCCGGCGCCGCCGACGGGCTCGGCTGGCGGACGCGGGTCAACTTCGCGGTCTCGGACTCGGGGCATGCGGGGCTGCGTCGGCACCGTTCGCACGAGGTGGTGGCGGTGGACCGCTGCCGCATCGCGCACCCGTTGGTCTCCGAGGTCGGAGTGACGTCGCGGGAGTGGCCGGGCGTCGACTCGGTCGAGGTCGCGGCGTCGGTCGACAGCGGGGACGTCGTGGTCCGGCCGGACGGGTCGGGAACGGGTGAGCTGGCCGAGCGCGTCGGCGATCGGATCTTCCGCGTCACCGGCGGCGGCTTCTGGCAGGTCCACCCGGGCGCTGCTTCGACGTTGCTGGCCGCGGTGCTCGACGGTCTCGACCCCCAGCCCGGCGAGACCGCGCTCGACCTGTACGCCGGGGTCGGCCTGTTCGCGGCAGCACTGGCCGAACGGGTCGGGCCGGCTGGACGGGTCAACGCGATCGAGTCCGACCGGCTGGCGGTCACGGATGCCCGGCACAATCTCGCCGACTTCCCCCAGGTGCGCATCGACCGGGGCCGGGTCGACCACGTGCTGCGCGCCCAACGGCTCCATCGCGCCGACGTCGTCGTGCTCGACCCGCCGCGATCGGGCGCCGGCAAGGCCGTGGTGTCGCTGCTGTCCCGGCTGCACGCGCGCCGTATCGCGTACGTCGCCTGCGATCCCGCCGCGCTGGCCCGTGACCTGCGCTGGTTCGGCGAGCGCGGCTACCGGCTCGAGTCGCTGCGTGCCTTCGACATGTTCCCGATGACCCACCACATCGAGTGCGTCGCTGTCCTCACCCCCGCCCGCCCCTGACGCTCCTCCCGCACTCGCGGGGGGGGGTGTACGGCGGGGAGGCGGGCCAGGGTGGCCGACCGGCCGGGGATGAGGTATCTTGACGTCAAGATAACTGCCTGCGCGACCCGGCGTGGATGACGGCCGGTCACCGGGGCAGGATGGCGGCGAACGAGAGGAGACGCTCGTGGCGAGCGCATCGCAGGACAGCTTCGGGGCGAAGGGTCAGCTCGAGGTCGGGGACTCGACGTACGACATCTACCGCCTGGCCGCGGTCGAGGGCAGCGCCGACCTGGCATACAGCCTCAAGATCCTCCTCGAGAACCTGCTCCGCACCGAGGACGGCGCGAACACCACCGCCGACCACATCCGTGCGCTGGCCGCCTGGGACCCCCAGGCCGAGCCGGACACCGAGATCCAGTTCACGCCCGCCCGCGTGGTGATGCAGGACTTCACCGGCGTCCCCTGCGTGGTCGACCTCGCCACGATGCGCGAGGCGATGCGCGAGATCGGCGGCGACCCGTCGCTCATCAACCCGCTGGCCCCGGCCGAGCTGGTCATCGACCACTCGGTGATCGCCGACCTCTTCGGCGCGCCGGACTCCTTCGAGCGCAACGTCGCGCTGGAGTACGAGCGCAACAAGGAGCGCTACCAGTTCCTGCGCTGGGGGCAGAGCGCGTTCGACCAGTTCAAGGTCGTCCCGCCGGGCACCGGCATCGTGCACCAGGTCAACATCGAGTACCTCGCCCGCGTGATCTTCGACCGCGACGGCGTGGCCTACCCCGACACCCTGGTCGGCACCGACTCGCACACCACGATGGTCAACGGGCTCGGCGTCCTCGGCTGGGGCGTCGGCGGCATCGAGGCCGAGGCCGCGATGCTCGGGCAGCCGGTCTCGATGCTCATCCCACGCGTCGTCGGCTTCAAGCTCGCCGGTGAGCTGCCCGAGGGCGCCACCGCCACCGACCTGGTGCTCACCATCACCGAGATGCTCCGCCACCACGGGGTCGTCGGGAAGTTCGTCGAGTTCTACGGCGAGGGCGTGGCGGCGGTACCGCTGGCCAACCGCGCGACCATCGGAAACATGAGCCCGGAGTACGGGTCGACCGTCGCCATCTTCCCGATCGACGACGAGACGGTGACCTACCTGCGGATGACCGGCCGCGACGAGCAGCAGGTTGCCCTCGTCGAGGCTTATGCCAAGGAGCAGGGGCTCTGGCACGACGCCAGCGTCGAGCCGCGCTTCTCCGAGACCATCGAGCTCGACCTGGGCACCGTCGTGCCCTCGATCGCCGGTCCGAAGCGGCCGCAGGACCGGGTGTCGCTCACCGACGCCAAGGACAGCTTCCGCGAGGCACTGGCGGCCTACGCCGGTCCGGGTGAGGGCGCCGAGAGCGTGCAGTCCACCGTCGACGAGGGCGCGGCCGAGACGTTCCCGGCCAGCGACCCGGTCGCGGTCCACAGCGGCAACGGCGCCGCCGGCGAGCCGCACGGTGAGCCAGCGCACGCCGGCGGCGGACGTCCCAGCAGCCCGACCCCGGTCTCGATGAACGGCCAGGACTTCGAGGTGGACCACGGGCACGTCGTCATCGCCGCGATCACCTCGTGCACCAACACGTCCAACCCGTCGGTGATGATCGGCGCCGCACTGCTGGCCAAGAACGCGGTCGAGAGGGGCCTGACCAGCAAGCCGTGGGTCAAGACGACGCTCGCACCGGGCTCCAAGGTCGTCATGGACTACTACGACCGCGCGGGCCTCACGCCCTACCTCGACAAGCTCGGCTTCAACCTCGTCGGCTACGGCTGCACGACCTGCATCGGCAACTCCGGTCCGCTGCCGGAGCCGGTGAGCGAGGCGGTCAACGCCAGCGACCTGGCCGTGGTGTCGGTGCTCTCGGGCAACCGCAACTTCGAGGGCCGGATCAACCCCGACGTGAAGATGAACTACCTAGCGTCGCCGCCGCTGGTCGTGGCGTATGCGCTGGCAGGGTCGATGGACATCGACATCGTGACCGAGGCGCTCGGGCAGGACACCGAGGGCAACGACGTGTTCCTCCACGACATCTGGCCGAGCAGCCAGGAGATCCAGCGGGTCGTCAGCGAGTCCATCGCCTCGGAGATGTTCAGCCGCGACTACGCCGACGTGTTCAAGGGTGACGAGCGTTGGCGCAACCTGCCCACGCCGACCGGAGACACGTTCGAGTGGGACGCCGAGTCGACGTACGTGCGTCGGCCGCCCTACTTCGACGGCATGCCCGCCGAGCCGGAGCCGGTCACCGACATCGAGGGCGCCCGGGTGCTCGCGCTGCTCGGTGACTCGGTCACGACCGACCACATCAGCCCGGCCGGTTCGATCAAGGCCGACTCCCCGGCCGGTGCCTATCTCCAGGAGCACGGTGTCGACCGCCGCGACTTCAACTCCTACGGCTCGCGCCGTGGCAACCACGAGGTGATGATCCGTGGCACCTTCGCCAACATCCGGCTGCGCAACCAGCTCGCGCCCGGCACCGAGGGCGGTGTCACCCGTGACTTCACTGCCGGCGGCGACGTCACCTCGATCTACGAGGCGGCCCAGCACTACGCCGAGGCAGGGACGCCGCTGGTGATCCTGGCCGGCAAGGAGTACGGCTCGGGCTCGTCGCGTGACTGGGCAGCGAAGGGGACGGCGCTGCTCGGCGTCCGTGCGGTCATCGCCGAGTCCTACGAGCGCATCCACCGCTCCAACCTGATCGGGATGGGCGTGCTGCCGCTGCAGTACCGGGACGGGGAGAGCGCCGAGTCGCTGGGTCTCACCGGCGAGGAGGAGTTCGCCGTCACCGGTGTCACCGGCCTGAACGACGGCTCGATCCCGCGCGAGGTCTCGGTGTCTGCGGTGGCCGCCGGTGGCAAACCCGTCGAGTTCGAGGCACGGCTGCGCATCGACACCCCCGGCGAGGCCGACTACTACCGGCACGGCGGCATCATGCAGTACGTGCTGCGCTCGCTGCGTGGCTGACTGAGTGCCCGACCCGCTCGTCTTCGCGGCAATCGCTGCCGCGGTGGCCGTCGGTGCGCTCGTTCAGGGCGCAGTCGGGCTCGGCCTCGGGCTGGTCTCCGCTCCGGTGGTGGCGCTGCTGGCGCCCGCACTGATGCCCGGCGTCCTGGTCTGGCTCGGGACGTTGCTCCCGCTGCTCAGCCTGGTCAAGGACTGGCGGTCGGCCGACTGGAGGGGCCTGCGCTGGGCCTTCGCCGGGCGCGTTCCAGGCACGGCGCTCGGCGTCGTGGTCGTCAGCATGGTCTCGGCGCGGCTGCTCGGCGTGCTCGTCGGCGCCATGGTGCTTGTCGCTGTCGCGCTCACGGCGCTGGTGGTGCGCCTGCCGATGCGCCCCGCTGTCCTGGCCGGAGCGGGCGTGGTGAGCGGGCTGACCGGGACGGCGACCTCCATCGGGGGGCCGCCGCTCGCGCTGGTCTACCAGCACGTCACCGGCCCGCGGCTGCGCGGCACGCTGGCGGCGTACTTCGTCGGTGGTGGCGTGCTCTCGCTCGGCGGGCTGGCGCTGGCGGGGGAGCTCGACGCGGCGCAGGGAGTCGCCGCCCTGCTGTTGACGCCGTTCCTGCTCGTCGGCTTCCTGCTCGGCGGCCCGGTGCGCCGACACGTGGACGCGGGCCGCACCCGCGCCGCCGTGCTCGTGATCTGCGCGAGCTCGGCGCTGGTGCTGCTCCTCCGGAGCCTGGCCGGCTGACACCCGGGCGACATCTGGCGGACACGTCCAGGCGCTCACTGCCCGCTCACAGCAAGGCAAGCGGCCAGCCGTCGGATCGGCTTTGTTACGTACTTGTGACTTCCCACGGGGACCTGATGTGAGTACGTTGTGGGGAACAACATACCTCCGCCGGCAGATTCGCCCGGCGGGCTCCCAGCGAAAGGCACACTCGCTATGCGCATGCGCAACCGACGGATCGCCGTCGCCGGACTGGCGACCATGTCGCTGGCTCTGGCGGCCTGTGGCGGCAGCAATGGCACCAGCACGGGGACAGGTTCAGGGGATGGGGCCAGCAGCGATGCGGCCAAGGCCAAGGTGGGCGTCATCCTGCCGGACTCGAAGTCCTCGGCTCGCTGGGAGACGGCGGACCGCAAGTTCCTCAAGGAGGCGTTCGACGCCGCGGGAGTCGACTCCGACATCCAGAACGCCCAGGGTGACAAGCGCCAGTTCCAGACCATCGCCGACCAGATGATCTCCAGCGGCGTCAACGTCCTGATGATCGTCAACCTGGACAGCGGCACCGGCAAGGCCGTGCTGGACAAGGCGAAGTCGCAGGGCGTCGCCACCATCGACTACGACCGACTGACGCTGGGTGGCAGCGCGCAGTACTACGTGTCCTTTGACAACGTCGCAGTGGGCAAGCTGCAGGGCGAGGGCCTGGCCAAGTGCCTGGGCGACAAGTCGGCCAACATCGCGTTCCTGAACGGCTCGCCGACCGACAACAACGCGACGCTGTTCTCCCAGGGCGCCCACGACGTGCTCGACGGCATGAGCAACTACAAGAAGGTTGCCGAGCAGGCCGTGCCGGACTGGGACAACCAGCAGGCCGCCACGATCTTCGAGCAGATGCTCACGGCCAACAAGGACATCAACGGCGTCCTCGCCGCCAACGACGGGCTGGGCAACGCCGCGATCTCGATCCTGAAGAAGAACAACCTCAACGGCCAGGTGCCGGTGACGGGTCAGGACGCCACCGTCGAGGGTCTGCAGAACATCCTCGCCGGCGACCAGTGCATGACCGTCTACAAGGCGGTCAAGCAGGAGGCCGACGCGGCTGCCAAGCTAGCGATCGCGCTCGCCCAGGGTGAGACGCCCGACGCGACCGGCACCACCAAGGACACCGAGGGTGGTCGGGACGTCCCGTCCGTGCTGCTGGTCCCGCAGGCCATCTTCAAGGACAACGTCAAGGACGTCGTCGATGACGGGTTCGTCACGAAGGACGACCTGTGCACGGGAAAGTTCGCCGCCATGTGCAGCGAGGCGGGCATCGCCTAGCCGCCACCAGGCCAGGTCCGTGGCGCGCCGTCGACGGTGCGCCACGGACCTGCAAGGCTCACCCCGCGAGCCCGTCCGGTTGACGATGTCCAGGTGAGGAGCGTGCCAGCGTGACCGAAACAGCCACCGAGCCACGACCAACGGCCACAGGGTCTCCGATTCTCGAGCTGCGAGGGGTGAACAAGAGCTTCGGCGCGGTGCAGGTGCTCCGCGAGGTCAACTTCACCGCCAACCTGGGAGAGGTCACTGCGCTCGTCGGTGACAACGGCGCCGGCAAGTCGACGCTGATCAAGTGCGTCGGTGGGATCCATGGCATCGACTCCGGCGACTACCTGTTCGAGGGCAAGCCGGTCACCGTGCACAGCCCGCGGGACGCCTCCGACCTGGGCATCGAGATCGTCTACCAGGACCTTGCGCTCTGCGACAACCTCGACATCGTGCAGAACATGTTCCTCGGCCGCGAGCGCAAGAACGGCATCGTGCTCGACGAGGCGTCGATGGAGACCGCAGCGACCGAGACGCTGGCAAGCCTGCAGGTCCGCACCGTCAAGTCCATCCGCCAGCACGTCGCCAGCCTCTCCGGTGGTCAGCGGCAGACCGTGGCGATCGCCAAGGCCGTGCTGTGGAACTCCAAGGTCGTCATCCTCGACGAGCCGACGGCCGCTCTCGGGGTGGCCCAGACCCGCCAGGTGCTCGACTTGGTGCGCCGCCTGGCCGACAACGGGCTGGCGGTCGTGCTCATCTCGCACAACCTGATCGATGTCTTCGAGGTCGCCGACCGGATCAGTGCGCTCTACCTGGGCCAGATCGCCGCAGACGTCCGCACCACCGACGTCACGAGCAACCAGGTCGTCGAGCTGATCACCGCCGGCAGCACCGAGGGT
The DNA here is from genome assembly GCA_038246575.1 of Actinomycetes bacterium. Taxonomy (GTDB): domain Bacteria; phylum Actinomycetota; class Actinomycetes; order JACCUZ01; family JACCUZ01; genus JACCUZ01. Next base: position 10,851 of record JBBRVU010000063.1, read on the forward strand.
GTGCCCTCAGCGATACCGGCGAGCGGCGAAGGGAGCCAGGCATGAGCGACACCGTCGAAGGCACCCGTCGCTCGACGCCGGGGCCCGATCCGTCCGGACCCGTCACGCCCGGCTCGCGGTCGGGCATCCGGGAGTACGCGCAGGAGTACGTCGACAGGGTCCGCGGTGGTGACGTCGGCGCACTGCCGGCCGTGCTCGGCGTCGTGGCTCTGTGCATCGTTTTCTCGCTCCTGGACTCCGTGTTCCTCAGCTCCGGCAACTTCGCGAACCTGCTGGTGCAGGGTGCCGCCATCACGGCCATCGCGATGGGTCTCGTCTTCGTGCTGCTGCTCGGCGAGATCGACCTGTCCGCCGGTGTGACAAGCGGCGTATGCGCGGCGGTGCTGGCCACGTTGCTGACCAAGCAGGGCTACCCCTGGTACGTCGTCGTCCTGGCCGCCCTGATCACCGGTGCCGTCATCGGCCTGGGTCTGGGGACCATCGTCGCCCGCGTCGGCATCCCGTCGTTCATCGTCACCCTGGCCGCGTTCCTCGCCTTCCAGGGCATTGTGCTGGTCATCATCGGCGCCGGTGGAAACGTGCCGGTCCGCGACTCGGTGCTGCTCGCCATAGCCAACAAGAACGTGACGCCCTGGTTGGGCTGGACACTGTGGCTCGTCGGATCCGCGGCGTTTGCCGGGTTCGCCGTGATGACCAGCGTGCGGCGCAGGGCCAAGGGACTCGTCGCGCCACCCCTGCCGGTCGTCGCGCTGCGCGTCGGCATCATCGTGGTGCTCTCCGGCCTCGCGGTGCTCTTCCTGAATGAGGAGCGCTCTCGCAACCCGGCCATCGTGTCCCTGCGTGGGATCCCGATCGTCGTCCCGGTGATCCTCGTCCTGCTGCTGATCCTCACGTTCGTCCTGTCCCGAACGGCGTACGGCCGGCACATCTACGCGGTCGGCGGGAACGCCGAGGCCGCGCGCCGAGCCGGCATCGATGTGGCCCGGATCCGCACCTCGGTGTTCGTCGTGGGCTCCACGATGGCGGCCGTCGGCGGCATCATCGCCGCGTCACGCGCCAACTCGGTCGATCCGAACGCCGGCGGCAGCAACACGCTGCTCTACGCCGTCGGGGCGGCCGTGATCGGCGGCACCAGCCTGTTCGGCGGCAAGGGCAAGGTCCGTGACGCGATCCTCGGTGGTGCGGTCATCGCAGTCATCGACAACGGCATGGGGCTGCTGGGGTACTCCGCCGGCGTGAAGTTCATCGTCACCGGCGCGGTGCTGCTGCTTGCGGCCGGGGTCGACGCGGTGTCGCGGAAGCGGGCCACCGCCACCGGACGGGTCTAGGCGCGTCCCTCCATGACCATGCACGTCCTGCCGCGGACCGCCCGCGGAGCCAGATCGGAGGATGTCCGGCGGGAGAATCTCGGAACCCTGCTGCGCTTCGTCCACGTGCACGGCCCCACGTCGCGCAGCACGCTGACCGACCTGCTCTCCCTCAACCGCAGCACGATCGGCGACCTCACCAGCGAGCTGGTGGCCGCCGGCCTGGTCCGGGAGCAGCCGGGAACCCGCACCAACGCGCTGTCCGCCGGCGGGACGGGCACCGGAGGACGACCGTCGTTCCTGGTCGTCCCCGAGACCGAGCGGGTGCAGACCCTGGCCATCGACATCGGCGTCACTCACCTCACGGTGGCGCGGGTGGGTCTCGGCGGCCACGTCCTCGCCCGGCGCGACATCGCCCGGCGACGCGGCCCCCGTCGGCTGGCCACTGTGGTGCGCTCGATCGGCAAGGTCGCCCGCGAGCTGCTGGCCGAGATGGCACCGGAGAGCTGTGTCACCGGCGCGGGCGCCGCCGTGCCCGGCATGGTCCGGGTGCCCGACGGGCTGGTGCGGCAGGTCCCAAACCTGGGGTGGAGCGACGTGCCGCTGGGTGAGGAGCTGGCGCGCGAGCTCGACATGCCCGTCGCGGTGGGCAACGACGCTGACCTCGGGGCGCTCGCCGAGCACGTCCGGGGGGTCGCGGTGAACAGCGAGGACATCGTCTACATCGCGGGCCACTCCGGCATCGGCGCCGGGATCTTCACCTCCGGGCGCCCCCTGGTCGGGAGCCGCGGCTACGCCGGCGAAGTCGGCCACCTCGCCGTCAACCCGGAAGGGCTGCAGTGCGAGTGCGGGGCGCGCGGTTGCTGGGAGACCGAGGCCGGCGAGGAACGGCTGTTCGCGCTGGCCGGTCGCCCGGCCGGCGGTGGCCTCGACGGGGTCCGCGAGGTCGTCGCCGCCGCGTCCGAAGGCGACCGCGACGCCGCGCGTGCCGTCGAGCACGTCGCGACCTGGATCGGCCGTGGCGCCGCCGTCGTCATCAACGCCTTCAACCCCGAGGTCGTCATCCTCGGCGGAGCGCTGGCCGAGATCTACGGCGCCGCCGGCCCGACCGTGGACAGGTCCCTGCGCGCCCACGCACTGTCGGCCCCGCTGGAGGACGTGCGTGTGGTGCGCCCGGCGTTCGCCGCCGACTCGTCCCTGCTCGGCGCCGCCGAGCTCGCCTTCGCCCCCCTGTTGTCCGACCCGCTTCTCGAGATGTCGCGGCTCTCCGCGTCCTGACCAACGGAAGGAACCATCATGCCGAACCAGCAGCCCACTCCCGAGGACAAGTTCACCTTCGGCCTGTGGACGGTGGGTTGGCAGGCCCGCGACCCCTTCGGCGATGCCACCCGGGCACCGGTGGACCCGGTCGAGAGCGTGCACCGGCTGGCCGACCTCGGGGCCTACGGCGTCACGTTCCACGACGACGACCTCATCCCGTTCGGCAGCGACGACGCGGGCCGCGACGAGCACATCAAGCGGTTCCGGCACGCCCTGGACGAGACCGGGCTGGTGGTGCCGATGATGACGACCAACCTGTTCACCCACCCGGTGTTCAAGGATGGCGGGTTCACCAGCAACGACCGCAGCATCCGGCGCTACGCGCTGCGCAAGGTGATGCGCAACATGGACCTCGCCGCCGAGATGGGCGCGTCGACGTACGTCTTCTGGGGCGGCCGGGAGGGCTCGGAGACCGACGCCGGCAAGGACGTGCGGGCCGCCCTGTCCCGCTACGCCGAGGGCATCGACCTGCTGGCGGAGTACTCGGTCGACCGTGGCTACGGCCTGCGCTTCGCGATCGAGCCGAAGCCGAACGAGCCGCGAGGCGACATCCTGCTGCCCACCGTCGGGCACGCACTGGCGTTCATCTCGAAACTGGAGCACCACGAGATGGTGGGCGTGAACCCGGAGGTCGGGCACGAGCAGATGTCCAACCTGAACTTCGTGCACGCGATCTCGCAGGCGCTGTGGCAGGGCAAGCTCTTCCACATCGACCTCAACGGCCAGCACGGCCCGAAGTTCGACCAGGACCTGGTGTTCGGCCACGGTGACCTGCTGTCGGCGTTCTTCCTGGTCGACCTGCTGGAGAACGGTGGGGTCGGCGGGGCCTGGGACGGCCCGGCCTACGACGGGCCGCGACACTTCGACTACAAGCCGATGCGCACCGAGGACGCCGACGGGGTCTGGGCGTCGGCCGCGGCCAACATGGCCAGCTACCTGCTGCTCAAGGAGCGGGCCGCGGCCTTCCGCGCCGACCCCGAGGTTCAGGCGGCGCTCGCGGCCAGCCGGGTCGCCGAGCTGGCCACGCCGACGCTGGCCGAGGGGGAGAGCTACCAGGACCTGCTGGCCGACACCTCGGCCTTCGAGTCCTTCGACCCCGACACGGTCGCCGCCCACGGCTACGGCTTCGGCGCCCTGGCCCAGCTCGCGGTCGAGCACGTGCTGGGCGCACGCTGAGCACGCGAACGACGCCCGGCGCCGGGCAGCTCGTCGCCGGCGTCGACACCTCCACCCAGTCGTGCAAGGTCGTCGTGCGGGACGCGGCGACGGGTGTGCTGCTGCGCGAGGGTCGGGCCACGCACCCCGACGGCACCGAGGTGCATCCTGACGCTTGGTGGGCCGCGCTGACCGAGGCGGTCGGAGCCGTCGGCGGGCTCGACGACGTCTCCGCGTTGGCCGTCGGCGGTCAGCAGCACGGCATGGTCTGCCTGGACGAGCAGGGCGAGGTCGTGCGCCCCGCGCTGCTCTGGAACGACACCAGGTCGGGCGCGGCCGCCTCGGACCTGGTCGACGAGCTGGGTGGCGGCCAGGCCTGGGCCGACGCGGTCGGCGTCGTGCCTGTGGCGTCGTTCACTGTCAGCAAGCTGCGGTGGTTCGCCGAGCACGAGCCCGACCTGGCGGCCCGCACCGTCGCGGTCTGCCTGCCCCATGACTGGCTCACCTGGCGGCTCACCGGCGCAAGCAGCCTCGACGCACTGCGGACCGACCGCAGCGACGCGAGCGGGACGGGCTACTGGTCGGCCGCCACCGGGGCGTACCGACCGGACCTGCTCGAGCGCGGCTTCGGCCGGTCGCTGCAGGTGCCGGACGTGCTGGCCCCGGACGGCGTCGCGGGGGAGACGGCACACGGCGCAACGCTCGGGCCTGGCGCCGGGGACAACGCGGCGGCGGCGCTGGGCGTGGGGGCAGGACCTGGTGACGTCGTCGTCTCGATCGGGACGTCGGGTGTCGTCAGCGCTGTCGCCGAGGTGCCCGCCGCGGACGCGTCCGGCACGGTCGCGGGGTTCGCCGACGCGACCGGTCGCTTCCTGCCGCTGATCGCCACCCTCAACGCCTCGCGGGTGCTCGACGCCGCGCGCCGGTTGCTGGGGGTCGACCACGCCGAGCTGGCCCGGCTCGCCCTCGCAGCGCCCAGCGGCGCAGGCGGGCTCGTGCTGGTGCCCTATCTCGAAGGCGAGCGGACACCCAACCGGCCGGACTCCACCGGGGCGCTGCACGGGATGTCGCTCGCCACCTCGACGCCAGAGCACCTGGCGCGGGCGGCAGTCGAGGGCCTGCTGTGCGGGCTTGCGGACGGGCTGGACGCGATCCGCGGGCAGGGAGCGCAGGTGAGCCGGGTCCTGCTGGTCGGCGGCGGAGCCAGGTCCGAAGCGGTCCGCCGGCTGGCGCCGGGTGTGCTCGGCTGCCCGGTGCTGGTCCCACCACCGGGGGAGTACGTCGCCGACGGGGCAGCGCGGCAGGCCGCCTGGGTGCTGGCTGGTGGCGCCGAGCCGCCCGACTGGTCGGTCGCGGGCGCCGAGCTGTTCGAGTCCGACCCGGTGCCGGAGGTCCGCGAGCGCTATGCCGAGGCCAGCGAGCTGACCCTGTCCCGTCCCGAGGGCTGACCCGGGACGTAGGTTGGCGGCGTGACCCACGCCGTCGTCCCGCCCGGCTGGCCGGCAGAGGTCAGGCCGCCCGGGACGCCTGCCTGGGAGCGCACCGCGACGGCGTGGCTGTTCGACCTGTGCCCCCCGGACTACCGGGCCCACGACGTGCTGCGCCGCCACCCGACCGTGCTCGCCCACCTGGCCACCCATCACGTGCAGGCCGGCATCGAGGCGGCCCGGCGCGGGCTGGCCACCGTGCGTGACGACCTCTCGGCCACGCTGGCCGCGGGCACGATCACGGCGGCCGTCGCGGCGTACGAGCGGGAGGGTGCCCGCCTGGTGACGGCGTCCCGCGCCGTCGCCCTGGTCAGCGACGCCCTGCTCGGGCGGCGCTTCATCGAGCGGCTATGACCGGGATCACCCCCGCCCGGCCCGGGTCAGCGGCGCGCCGGGCCATCCAGGCACCGGAGGGAGTCCGAACCCACACCCGTAGACTCGGGCGCCGGGATCTCGGACCCGTAGAGGCGAGGAGAGGAGCCGGCCGCAGATGGGCCTGCTGGAGTCGATCCACGAACCGCGCGACCTGCGCCGGCTGGACAGCACAGAGCTGGCCACCCTGGCCGAGGAGATCCGCGAGTTCCTCATCACGTCGGTGTCGCGCACCGGCGGCCACCTCGGCCCCAACCTCGGGGCCGTCGAGCTCACTCTCGCCCTGCACCGGGTCTTCGACTCGCCGCGCGACCGCATCCTGTGGGACACCGGTCACCAGTCGTACGTCCACAAGATGGTCACCGGCCGGACCGGCCGCTTCGACGGGCTGCGCCAGCGGGGAGGGCTCTCCGGCTATCCGAGCCGGTCGGAGTCCGAGCACGACGTCATCGAGAACTCGCACGCCTCGACCGCCCTGTCCTACGCCGACGGGCTGGCCAAGGCCTTCCAGCTGCGCGGCGAGACCGACCGCCACGTCGTCGCGGTGGTCGGTGACGGGTCGCTGACCGGCGGGATGGCCTGGGAGGCGCTGAACAACATCGCAGCCGACCACAGCCGGCCGCTGGTGATCGTCGTGAACGACAACGAGCGGTCCTACGCCCCGACGATCGGCGGGCTGGCCCACCACCTGGCGACCCTGCGCACCACCCGGGGCTATGAGCGCTTCCTGGAGTGGGGCAAGCACGTCCTGGGCCGGACGCCCCTCGTCGGCCCGCCGTTGTACGAGGCGCTGCACGGCATGAAGAAGGGCCTCAAGGACGTCGTCGCGCCGCAGGGCATGTTCGAGGACCTCGGACTGAAGTACGTCGGACCCATCGACGGCCACGACGTCGAGGCGGTCGAGCACGCGTTGCGCCGGGCGCGTAGCTTCGGCGGCCCGGTTCTCGTGCACTGCATCACCCAGAAGGGTCTCGGCTACAAGCACGCCGAGGACGACGCGGCCGATCACTTCCACGGCATCGGCGTCATCGACCCCGAGACCGGGCAGCCGCTCGCGGCGGCCGGCACCGCCTGGACGAGCGTGTTCGCCGACGAGATGGTTGCGTTGGGCAGGGAGCGCGAGGACATCGTCGGCATCACGGCCGCGATGCTGATCCCCGTGGGGCTGCACAAGTTCGCCGCGGAGTTCCCCGAGCGCGTGTTCGACGTCGGCATCGCCGAGCAGCACGCCGCGACGTCGGCTGCCGGCCTCGCGATCGGTGGCATGCACCCGGTCGTCGCTGTCTACGCGACGTTCCTCAACCGCGCGTTCGACCAGGTCCTGATGGATGTCGCTCTGCACAAGTGCGGTGTCACGTTCTGCCTCGACCGCGCGGGGGTGACCGGTCCGGACGGGGCCAGTCACCACGGCATGTGGGACATGGCGTTCCTGCAGGTCGTCCCTGGGCTGCGGCTCGCCGCGCCGCGCGACGCGGTCACGATGCGTGCGCTGCTGCGCGAAGCGGTCGCGGTCGACGACGCGCCGACGGTCGTGCGCTACCCCACCGGGGCGGTGGGTGCCGACGTCGCCGCTGTCGACAACATCGACGGTGTCGACGTGCTCCGCCGGTCCGAACACGCCGCCGTGCTCCTCGTGTCGGTCGGCGCGATGGCCGAGATGTGCCTGGACGTAGCCGAGCGATGCGCACAGCAGGGGATCGCAGTGACGGTGGTCGACCCGCGCTGGGTCAAGCCGATCCCCGATGCTGTGGTGCGTCTTGCCGGCGAGCACCGCCTGGTGGTGACGGTCGAGGACGGTGTCCGCAACGGCGGGGTGGGCTCGGCAGTGGCGCAGGCGATGCGCGACGCGCGGGTCGGCACCCCGCTGCGCGACTTCGGGGTCCCGTCGCAGTTCCTCGACCACGGCAAGCGCGCCGAGGTGCTCGTCGAGATCGGGCTGACCGCCCAGGACATCGCGCGGGACATCGTCGAGACCGTGTCCGGGCTCGAGGTCGGCTCGGGCGACCATGACGTCACCGAGAAGCCGTCGCACAGCTGACCACGTAGGTTCAGACGATGGCGCTTCAGGACCTCCTGGTGATCGCCGCCTTCGTGGTGGCCTACGGGCTCGTCTCCGGCCGGCTCGCGGGCACCCTGGTCACGCCGCCGATGCTGTTCGTCGCATTCGGCCTGGTGGCTGGTCCGTCGGCCCTCGGGCTGCTCCAGCTCGAGCTGGACAACGAGGCCGTCCGGCTGCTCGCCGAGGCCACCCTCGTGCTGGTCCTCTTCACCGATGCGGCGCGGATCGACCTGGCGGTCCTGCGGCGGGAGTACCACCTGCCCGCGCGGCTGCTCGGCATCGGCCTGCCGCTCACGGTGCTGCTGGGCACCCTGGCCGCGCTCGTCCTCGTCGATGGGCTCGAGGTGTGGGAGGCAGCAGTGCTGGCCGCCGTACTGGCGCCTACCGACGCCGCCCTCGGGCAGGTCGTGGTCACGTCGCCGGACGTCCCGCTGCGGATCCGCCAGGCGCTCAACGTCGAGAGCGGCCTCAACGACGGCATCGCGCTGCCGGCCGTCACGGTGCTTGTGGCGGCGGCGGCCAGTGCGGAGGACCTGGGAGGCCCGGCCTCGTGGGCGGGGTTCGCCGCCGAGCAGGTCGGCTACGGCGTCGTGGCCGGGCTGCTGGTGGGGGTCGTCGGTGGCCGCCTCGTCGACGCAGCGGCGCGCAACAGCTGGATGAGCGAGGCGTTCCGGCAGGTGTCCACTCTTGCGGTCGCCGCCGGTGCGTACGCCCTGGCCGAGAGCGTCGGTGGCAACGGCTTCATCGCCGCCTTCACCGCCGGGCTGGCCTTCGGGACGGTCGCGCGCGGGTCCTGCGAGGGCGTCTACGACTTCACCGAGGAGCAGGGACAGCTGCTGACGCTGTTGACGTTCCTGGTCTTCGGCGCCGCCATCATCGGTCCTCGGCTCGACGAGCTGACCTGGCAGGTGCTCGCGTACGCCGTGCTGAGCCTCACCGTGGTCCGGGTGCTGCCGGTGGCGTTGAGCCTGCTCGGGTCTCGGATGCGCGCGGACACGGTGCTGTTCCTGGGGTGGTTCGGGCCGCGCGGGCTGGCGTCGATCCTGTTCGGGCTGCTGGTCGTCGAGGAGTCCGGAGTGACCGGAGCGGACTCGATCTTCCTCGTGGTGGGCTGGACCGTGCTGCTCAGCGTGCTGGCGCACGGGGTGAGCGCGGCCCCCCTCGCGCGGCGCTATGCCCGCCGCATCGCTGGGCATCGCGTGTCCCGGCCGGCGATGCCGGAGCTCGAGGACGCCACCGAGATGCGCACCCGCACCCGCTGAGCGGGACAGACTCCAGCAGCCGACCGGACGGTCAGCGGAACAGCATCGGCCGCAGGTGCGGCGCGTCGGCGGCCGGGTCACGCAGGACGATCTCGGCGGGCCGCCCACCGCTGGGCGCGAGACATACCTCGTCGACCGTCAGCAGCACGGGGCGGGGGAAGCCGCGTTCCTCGGGAGCGGTGGCGGCTGCCGCGGCGGCGGTGAAGGAGGGGTCGATGCGGGTGAGGTCGAGCCAGCCCCGCCGACGCATCGGCACAGCGGCCGCCCTCATCCCGGAGGAGTCCTCGGCGCACAGCACCGTACGCAGCGCGCGCGAGGCCAGCAGCGTCACCACGTCGCAGTCGCCGATCGGGCGCAGGATCGGGTTGGTGGCCAACCGGTTCGC
>JBBRVU010000064.1:0-19759 GCA_038246575.1 Actinomycetes bacterium
CGAGCCGCCGAGGGTCACGGCGAAGCCGCACGTCGAGCACTGCGCCGGCGCTGCCTCGGCGATCGGGGTGTCGGGGCCACGTTCGCCGGAGTACCAGCGGTCGACGGCGTCGTCGCGCCCGATGGGCGACAGCACGCGGACGCGCCCCAGGCCGAGCTCGTAGACAGCGACTCGGTCGGTGTCGTCATCGACGGCATCGGCGGCGTCGGCCGCGGTGGCCGCGGTGGCCGAGGCGTAGCCCGGCTCGAGCCGGTCGTCGTCCTCGGCGGTGGGCAGCAGGTCACCGGCGCCCATGTCACCGGGAGCCAACCGCTCGCTCCAGGGCAGCCACTCGGGCGACTGCACGGCTTCGTCGCCGGGCAGCAGCACGACCTCGCAGACGGTGGCGGCCTTCGACCGGGAGACGCGGGCGAGGGATACCGACCAGTGCCAGCCGCGGTAAGCCGGGTCGAGGCAGGCGAAGCGGTGGGCGGCCAAGCGCTCGGCCTCCATGTCCACCCCGAGGTGGTCGCCCACGTGGGCGACGCCGGCGGTCTCCTCCGCTGCCGCTCGCGCGACGTCCACGGCGGCAGAGAGGACGGCGTCAGCAGCGGGGCGGCGCGCGGTGGTGGTGGTCACGGCAGCGATTGTCCCTCATGGCCCGGGACGGCGCGAGTCGAGCGCCCGGGAGTGCGGGCAGGATGGGGGTCGTGCGGGAGCAACGGCGAGCTGAGCGGCAGGAGCGCACGGAGCGCTCGGAGCCGCGTCGCTCCGCCCCCCAGGGCAGCCGGCGTCGGCGCATCGCTGGCGCGAGCCGGGGCGCAGCCCGGCGCGGGAGGGCAGCCGCCACGCACACCCGGTCGGGCGCCCTGCGTACCGCCCGAGGGATCCGCCGGGTCACCCACTCCAAGGGGGCCGGCGAGTCGGGTCTGGGCCGGCTCATCGAGCTGCACGCGGTGAACACCGCCGGTGACGCCATGGTGGCGGTCGCACTCGCCAACACGCTGTTCTTCTCGGTGCCCACCGGTGAGGCGCGGGGTCGGGTGGCGCTCTACCTGTTGATCACGATGGCGCCGTTCGCGGTGATGGCACCGCTGATCGGTCCGCTGCTGGACCGGTTCCGGCACGGCCGCCGCTACGCGATCGCCACGACGATGCTGGCGCGCTGCTTCACCGCCTGGGTGCTGGCCGGGGCGGTGGTCGACGAGACCCTCGCGTTGTACCCCGCCGCGTTCGCCACTCTCGTCGCGTCGAAGGCGTACGGCGTCTCACGCTCGGCCGCAGCACCACGATTGCTTCCCGAGGGCGGGAGCCTGGTCTCGTCCAACGCGCGGATCTCGCTGGCCGGGATCATCTCCGGTGCCGTCGGGGCCGGGTTGGCCGCCGCGCTGTCGTTCATCGGTCCGCAATGGTCGCTGCGGGTGGCCTTCTTCGTCTTCCTCGCCGGCATGGTGCTGGCCCTGCGGCTGCCGCCCAAGGTCGACTCCACCATCGGCGAGACGCCGACGACGCTGTCGCTGGACGACACCGGGCCGATCCCTCGCAAGATCAGCGTGGGCCGGGTCATGGTCACCGCGTTGCGGGCCAACGGATCTCTTCGCGCCTTCTCGGGTTTCCTCACGATGTTCCTCGCCTTCCTGCTGCGCGAGAAGCCGGTGGGAGGCCTCGACGACACCGTGGCCATCGGGCTGGTCGTCGCCTCGGCCGCGGTGGGCAGCTTCATCGGCACCAGCATCGGCGCCCGCCTGCGCACGCGTGCTCCCGAGGCCGTCATCGTCGTGGTCCTGCTGGTCGTCGCAGTTGCGGCGACCGCGGGCGCCTTCTTCTACGGCGTCACGAGCGTGATCGCCGTGGCGCTCGCCGCGGGGCTGGCCCAGTCCCTGGGCAAGCTGTCGCTGGACGCGATCGTGCAGCGCGACGTACCGGAGGAGATCCGGACCTCGGCGTTCGCCCGGTCCGAGACGCTGCTGCAGCTGTCCTGGGTGATCGGCGGTGGGGTCGGGGTGGCCCTGCCCTTGGACGGGTCGCTCGGGCTGGGGTTGGCTGCCCTCGGGCTGGTCATCATGGTGGGGGTCACTCTTCGCGGGATGGCCCGACGCACCTGACGGCACGACGAGGAGGACCCGTGGAGACACGACGGCTGGGACGACTGGGACACCAGAGCTCGGTGCTGGTCTACGGCGCAGCGGCCCTGGGCGGGGTGACCCAGGACGTCGCCGACCGATCGGTGCAGGAGGCGCTCGACGCCGGCATCAACCACTTCGATGTCGCCGCCAGCTACGGCGACGCCGAGCTGCGGCTGGGGCCGTGGATGCCCCGGATCCGCGATCAGGTGTTCCTCGCGACCAAGACGGAGGAACGGGGCGCGGAGGGCGCCTGGGCAGAGATCAACCGGTCGCTGGAGCGCCTGCAGACCGACCGGGTGGACCTGCTCCAGCTGCACGCCATCGGCGATGTCGCGGAGCTGGACCAGGCCACCGGCCGAGGCGGTGCTCTCGAGGGCGCACTGCGTGCAGTCGACGAGGGCCTGGTCGGCGCGGTCGGCATCACCGGACACGGCCACGACGCCCCGGCCACCCACCTCGAGGCACTCAAGCGGCACCCGTTCGCGACCGTCCTGAGCCCGATGAATCTGGTGCTGCACCGCGACCCGGCCTACCGGGCCGCCTTCGAGGCCCTGGTCGAGGAGGTCGGCCGTCAGGACGCCGGGCTGATGATCATCAAGACCGTGGCCCGGCAGAACTGGAAGGCCGAAGCACGCTACGACACCTGGTACGAGCCGCTGGACGACCAGCGGACCATCACTGCAGCTGTCTCCTGGGCCCTGGCGCTCCCCGTCGCCACGGGCATCGCGACTCCCGGCGACGTGCGGCTGCTGAAGATGGTGGTCGCGGCCGAGCGGGACCGGATCGGGGTGGACGAGGCTGCGAGCGTTCTCGGGGCCGAGGCGGCGTACAGCTCACCGTTCCTCGACATGCCCTGGTAGGGAACTAATCGGTCAAATCCCTGTCAGAAGGGCGCTCATCCCCGATAGTGGCCCGGTGTCCATCGCGTCGCCGCTTCGCCTCCGGCTCATCCTGCCCACTCTGCTGCTCGCGCTGCTGCTCCCCGCTGCCGCGCCCACGCCTGCTGCGGCGACGGAGAGCTGCACCGACACCCCGACCCCGGGGTACATCGCGCGGGTCTGCCTGATCTCGCCGGAGACCGGGGCGCCGCTGGGTGGCACGGTCGACATCTCGGCCCGGGTCGAGATCGTGTCGGCGACCGTCCCGGCACCGAACGTCAGCAAGGTCATCTTCCGCTACCGGGACGACTACCTGCTCAGCGACCACGACGCGCCCTTCGACATGCGCTGGCAGACCACCCGGCTGGTCGACGGCACCGGGTCCTTCGAGATCCGGGCCCGGCTATCCGACGACGTCGTCGCCCTGCACACGGTGCCGCTCACCCTGGCCAACGGCGTGACGACGGTGCCCGCGACGTTCAAGACGTTCGACGTACGCCGGGGAACCACACCCGCGCCGGGCGCCCGGTTCCGGGTGGCGGCCGTGGGCGACGCGGCGGACGGCTCGGACCGCGAGGAGGCGGTAGCCAGCTCGATCGCCTCGTGGTCGCCCAACCTGATGCTCTACCTCGGCGACGTCTACGAGCGGGGGTCGGCGTTCGAGTTCGACAACTGGTACGCCAACCCGGCCGGCATCGGACGTTTCCGCGACATCACCAACCCCACCGTCGGGAACCACGAGTACCTCACACCAGGCGCGGCCGGCTACTTCGACCACTGGGGCAACGTGCCGCGCTACTACAGCGTGGACGTGGCCGGCTGGCACATCGCGACCATCGACTCCTCCGACGACTTCGGCCAGCTGCGCCCGGGCACGGCCCAGTACGACTGGCTCGCCGCGGACCTCGCCGCCAACCGCTCGCACTGCACGCTCGTCTACATGCACCACCCGCGCTACGCGGTCGCCGAGGGTGGCGGCCGCGCCGGCCTGTCGAAGGTGTGGTCCCTCCTCGCGGACCGCCGAGTGACCCTGGCGGTCGCGGGGCACGCTCACCACTACGAGCGGTGGCAGCCGCTGAACAGCTCGGGCGGGCTCGACCCGCGCGGCGTGACCCAGCTCGTCGCCGGCGCCGGCGGGCACGAGCTGACGCCTCCGGTCCTGTCCGACTCCCGGCTCGCGTCCGCGGTCACCGAGGTGGGCGCGATGCGACTGGACCTCGGACCCGAGGACGCCGGGTTCGGCTACGTCTCGGTGACCGGCGAGATGCGTGACGGCGGCACGATCGGCTGCAAGAGCAGCGGCGACACGCTCCCCCCGACAACCCCCTCGGGCCTGCTGGCCACCCCGACATCGACGTCGACCGCGCAGCTGTCCTGGCAGCCCTCGACCGACCAGTTCTCCTCGGTCGCCGGCTACCGGCTGCGCCGCAACGGCGCCGTGGTCGCCACTCTCGGCGCGGACTCCACGACGTACACCGAGACCAGCTTGGCGAGTGCGAAGACCTACTCCTGGACCGTCGACGCGTTCGACACGTCGGACAACTACTCGGAGCAGTCGAGCCCGGCCGCCACGACGATGCCTGGGTCTACGGTTCGGCAGATCTCCAGCCGCAAGCTGCTGCGGTCGCTGAAGGTTCGCAAGGAGACCAGCAAGGGTTTCCGTCGTTCGAAGTTCCGCACCTGGGTCGATGCCGACGGCGACCGCTGCAACACCCGCAGCGAGGTCCTGCTGGCCGAGGCCAAGAAGCCGCCGACCCTGTTGCCGCCGTGCCGACTGACCGGCGGCCGCTGGTACTCCCGCTACGACGGGGTCGGGACCAACAAGCGGTCAGCGGTGGGGATCGAGCACCTCGTGCCACTGCAGGAGGTCTGGCAGTCCGGTGCCCGACGCTGGAGAGCCTCCAGCCGCAAAGCCTTTGCCAACGATCTGAGCTACCAGCCGACGCTGAACGTCGCGACCAAGCGGGTGCTGCGCGCCCGCGGCACCTCGGAGCCGCAGCGCTGGCTGCCACCACGCAAGTCGACGCGGTGTTCCTACGAGGCGCAGTGGGTTGCGGTCAAGTGGCGTTGGCGGCTGGCCCTGGACAAGGCCGAGCGCAAGTTCCTGGTGAAGTCGCTGCGCAGGTGCGGGTGGCCCGAGGTCGAGAAGCCGGCCCGCCCGTCCATCAAGCGCCGCTAGCCAGCTGGCGCACCACGGCGCGCCCCCCCTTGCCCCCTGTGTTCCATGATCGGAGACGGACCGCGGTCTAGAAGCCGCAGCCCGTCTCCGATCATGGCGCGGGGGGCGGCGGGGCCGGGGTGGCGGCTGGCAGCGCTGCTCGCGCAGAAGCCCGAGGCCCGGTCAACAGACCTGGCGGAGGCGGCCGGTCGCAAGGTCGAAGATGAAGCCGCCGACGACCACTGCGCCGAGGTAGGGCCACGAACGGACCCGCTGCACATCGGCGCGCAACGCGGCTTCCTGGTCGTCGGTCGTGAGGAAGGAGATGCTGCGCGTGTCGGGTCCGCCAGCGGCCGTGATCGCTGCATGGACGTCGCCCTCCTCGGACGCACTCGCCATCCGGCAGTTGGTGTGCGCCACGACCATGACCCGTTCGACGCCCAGCAGGTAGGACGCAAGGACGAGGGTGCGCAGCACGTCGTCGGTAACCCGGGCCCCGGCGTTGCGCAGGATCTTGGCGTCACCCGGAGCGAGTCCTAGCATCGCCAGCGGGTCGACCCGCGAGTCCATGCAGGTGAGGACACCAAGGCCCTTCGCCGCCCTGGGCTCGAGGGCAGCAAGCTCGGACCCGGGGTTGTAGGCGGCGTTCGCGGTCAGGACGTCGTCGAAGGTGGCATCGGTCGGCACGGCCGGCAGTCTAGGCCGGGAGCGCGTCTGGCCCCAGCTCCGGGATCAGCCGCCGGCGAGCTCGCGGCCGCGGTCCCGCGCGGCCTCCAGCGCCGAGAGCATCGCCGCGCGCACGCCGTGGTTCTCCAGCTCGCGGATCGCGTTGATGGTCGTGCCGGCCGGTGAGGTCACGGCCTCGCGCAAGGTCACCGGGTGCTCTCCCGAGTCGCGCAACATGACCGCGGAGCCGATCGCCGTCTGCACGATGAGGTCGTGGGCGACCTGGCGCGGCAGGCCGAGCAGGATGCCGGCGTCGATCATCGCCTCGACGAGGTAGAAGAAGTACGCCGGTCCGCTGCCGGACAGCGCCGTCACGGCATCCTGCTGTGACTCCGGGACCCGGATCGTGCGCCCGACCGGCCGGAAGATCTCCTCGGTGCGGGACAGGTGCTCCTCACCGGCGTGCGCGCCGGCCGAGATCGCGCTCATCGCCTCGTCGACCAGGACCGGGGTGTTCGACATGACCCGCACGACCGGGACACCGGCCGGCAGCCGGCCCTCGATGAATGCCGTCGTGATGCCGGCCGCAGCGGAGACGACCAGCTGGCCGCCGGCGAGGTGATCGGCCAGCTCCTCGAGCAGGGCACCCATGTCCTGCGGCTTGACGGTGAGGATCAGCGTGTCGGCCGCGGCCGCAGCCTCGGTGTTGGACAGGACCTGCACTCCGTAACGGTCCCGGAGGGCCTCGGCCCGCTCCGCGCGACGGGCGCTGGCCACGACCTCGTCCGGCGATGTGCCGCTGCGCAGCATCCCCGACAGCAGGGCCTCGCCCATCTTCCCGGTTCCCAGTACCGCGATCGGCATGGCGGCTACCCCTTCGTCGCGAGCGACCGCAGGAAGAACGCGAGGTTCGCCGGCCGCTCGGCCATCCGGCGCACGAGATAGCCGTACCACTCGTTGCCGTAAGGCACGTAGACCCGCATCCGCTGCCCCTGGGCCGCCAGCCGGTCCTGCTCGTTCGGCCGGATGCCGTAGAGCATCTGGAACTCATAGCTGTCCTTGGCCCGGTCCGTCTGCTGGGCCAGCTCCTCAGTGATGGCGACCAGCCGCGGGTCGTGGGTCGCGACCATGGGGTAGCCCGGCCCCTCCATCAGCACCTTGAGGGCGCGGACGTAAGCGGCGTCGACGTCGCGCTTGCCCTGGAAGGCGACCGACTCAGGCTGCTTGTAGGCGCCCTTGCACAGCCGCACCCTCGAGCCCTCGTGGGCCAGGTCGCGGCAGTCGGCGACGGTGCGGTGCAGGTATGCCTGCAGCACCGCCCCTGTCTCCGGGAAGTCACCACGCAGGTCGCGCAGGATCGACAGGGTCGAGTCGGTCGTGGTGTGGTCCTCCATGTCGAGGGTCACGGTGGTGCCCGCCGCTCGCGCGGCCTCGCAGATGGCGTAGGCGTTGTCCAGCGCGACCTTCTCGCCGTCGCCGGGCAACGCCTGACCCACCGCCGAGAGCTTGAGCGACACCTCCGTGGCGGGGGTGAGCCCGCCGTCGGTGAGCAGCTTGAGCAGTCGCAGGTAGGCGTCGCGCGTCGTCGTGGCCTGCTCGATGTCGAGAGTGTCCTCACCGAGATGGTCCATCGAGGCGAGCAAGCCCCGGTCCACGAGCCCTCGGGTGGAGGCCACCGCCTCGTCGGCACTCGTCCCCGCGACGAATCGCGCCACCACGGAGCGGGACACCGGGGCGGTCTCCACCACATGGCGGATGCGCGCACTCCGGGACATCGACAGCAGGACTCGCCGCAGCACGGGTGGATGACCTCCTCATCGGCGACCGGATCGTCGCCCTGTCCACTGCGTTGCACGGCCGCTCGCCGTGCAACGGGCACAGGCTAACCGGCCCCCGGCCGGCCGGCCGACCGCCTCGTTTCAGCCAGGTTTCGCCTGATCACGACGGGGCATTCCTGCGCCAGCCTTTTTGGCACCGCGGGGCGCGGTGCCGGTGAGTCACGGGGCAACGGGAGACTGCCATGAGCGGTATCGAGACGGGCACGATCAAGACCAACATCCCGGCGCGGCTCGACCGGTTGCCTTGGGCCCGATGGCACTGGCTCGTCGTCGTCGGCCTCGGCACGGTCTGGATCCTCGACGGACTCGAGGTCACCATCGTCGGGGCCATCGCCGGCCGGCTGACCGAGAAGGGCAGCGGCATCTCCATCTCGGAGAGCCAGATCGGGATCGCCGCAGGCGTCTACGTGGCCGGGGCGTGCCTGGGTGCGCTGTTCTTCGGCTACCTCACCGACCGGCTCGGGCGCAAGAAACTGTTCCTCGTCACGCTGCTGGTCTATCTCGCGGCCACGATCGCAACCGCGTTCTCGATGAACCCGCTCTACTTCTACGTCTGCCGGTTCTTCACCGGCGCCGGCATCGGAGGTGAGTACGCCGCGATCAACTCCGCGATCGACGAGCTCATCCCGGCCCGGTTGCGTGGCCGCATCGACCTCATCATCAACGGCTCGTTCTGGCTCGGCACGGCACTCGGTGCGGCACTGTCGGTTGTCCTGCTGAACGAGAACTTCTTCGCCAAGGACTTCGGCTGGCGGATCGCCTTCGGGCTCGGTGCCGTTCTCGGTGTCGCGATCCTGCTGGTCCGTCGCTACGTGCCCGAGTCGCCGCGGTGGATGTTCATCCACGGCCAGGCGGAGGGCGCCGAGGCGATAGTGCGCGACATCGAGGCCCAGGTGGAGGACTCGACTCACGAGCGCCTGCCCGACTCCGAGGACTACCTCACGATCCGACAACGCAAGACGATCGGCTTCGTGGTCATCGCCAAGACCGCGTGGCAGCTCTACCCGAAGCGCGTCGTCCTCGGCCTGTCGATGTTCATCGGGCAGGCGTTCCTCTACAACGCGGTCTTCTTCACCTTCGCCCTCGTCCTGACCAAGATCCTCAATGTCTCGTCCTCGACGGCGCCGTGGTACCTCATCCCGTTGGCCATCGGGAACTTCCTCGGCCCGCTGGTTCTCGGCCACTTCTTCGACTCGGTCGGTCGACGGGTGATGATCACCATGACGTACGTCGTGTCCGGCCTTGCACTGATCCTGACCGGTGTCCTGTTCAACCAGGGCGCCCTGACCCCGACCACGTTGACCCTCGCCTGGTGCGTCGTGTTCTTCTTCGCCTCGGCCGGCGCGAGCTCCGCCTACCTCACGGTGAGCGAGATCTTCCCGATGGAGACACGGGCGATGGCCATCGCGTTCTTCTACGCGGTTGGCACCGGGCTGGGCGGCATCGCGGGGCCGATCCTGTTCGGCAAGCTCATCGAGTCGGGCCGCGGTGCGGTCGTGAACGGCTACTACCTCGGCGCCGGGCTGATGATCGCTGCGGGCATCGTCGCGATGTTCCTGGCGGTGCCGGCCGAGGGACGGTCGCTCGAGGACATCGCCGCTCCCCTCACTGCTCAGGACGCCGATGAGGACGCAGATGAGGATGATCGTGCGGCCACACCGGCCGCACCCGCCGGCTGAGCCGCCGGACAGGTCAGGCAGTCCGCCGGCGCAGTGTCGCCGCGCCGGCGGACAGTGCCAGCACGATGGCACCTGCGACAACTGCGACGCTCACCCACGTCCCGGAGCCGATGTCAGCCTGGAGGGTCACGTCGCGCATCGCGTCGACGGCGTAGGACAGCGGCAGCACGTCGGAGATCCAGCGCAGTGCGGTGTCCATGCTGTCCCGGGGAACGAGCAACCCGCACAGCAGGAACTGCGGGAGCACGAAGGCCGGCATGAACTGCACGGCCTGGAACTCGGTTGCGGCGAAGGCACTGACGAACAGACCCAGCGCCATGCCCAGCACGGCGTCGAGCACGGCGATCAGCAGCAGGAACCACGCCGGACCGGCAATGTCGAGCCCGAAGACGAAGATGGCCAGCACCGTGACGACGCTCGCCTGGACCACGGCGACCAGACCGAACGCGAGCGCGTAGCCGAGCAGCAGGTCCAGCTTGGAGATGGGCATCGTCAGCAACCGCTCGAGAGTTCCCGACGTGCGCTCCCGCAGCGTGGCGACCGAGGTGACGAGAAACATCACGACGAACGGGAAGACCCCGAGCAAGGGGGCGCCGACCCGGTCGAAGGTGGGTGTTCCGTGGAACACCCAGGCCAGCAGCCCGACGAGCACGGACGGGACAACGATGAGCATCGCCAGCGTGCGGTGGTCATGGCGCAGCTGCGCCAGGACGCGGCCAGCCGTGGCAAGGGTGATACGGGGGTTCATGCCATGCTCCGTTCAGCTTCGTCGACGAGGTCGAGGAAGGCCGCTTCGATGTCGGTCCGACCGGTCCGCTCCAGCAGTCGGGCGGGGGTGTCGTCGGCGAGGATGCGCCCCTCGCGGATGAGGAGCAACCGCTCGCACCGGCTCGCTTCGTCCATCACGTGGCTGCTGACGAGCAGCGTGGTCCCGTTCGCAGCGAGACGGCCGAAGAGGTCCCACAGGTCCCGGCGGAGCACGGGGTCCAGGCCCACGGTCGGCTCGTCCAGGATCAGAACCTGCGGCGCGCCGAGCAGCGCGGCAGCAAGCGACACCCGAGCCTCCTGTCCCCCGGACAGGCGGCCGGCGACAACATCGACGTGGCTGTCGAGACCGACCTCCGACGTGACCCGCTCGACGTCCCCCGCCGGTGCGCCGAGGACGCGCGCGAAGTAGCGCAGGTTCTCGCGCACGGTGAGGTCGCCGTAGACCGACGGCGCCTGGGTGACGTAGCCGACCGAGCGACGCAGCTCCGTCGAGCCGGCCGGTTCGCCCAGTACCCGTACCTCGCCGCCGGCGACGATCTGGACACCGACGATCGCGCGCATCAGCGTGCTCTTGCCGCCACCGCTGGGGCCGAGCAGCCCGGTGACGGTGCCGGCCGGGACGGAGAAGGAGACGTCGGACAGGACGGTGCGCCCACCGCGTACGACGCTGAGGTTGGCGACCTCCACGGCCGCGCCGGTGTAATTCATCATGCGATGAATATGCGCTTGAGCGCTTGCTCTGTCAAGCCCCCTGGCCCGCCCCGGAAGCGAGGAGGAGCCCGGTCAGCCCACGAGATAGCGCTGCACCGTGGGTGCGAGGAGGGCGACGAGCTCCTCCTCGGACGCGGAGGCAAGCGGCTCGATGCGGACGACGTAGCGAAGGATCACGACACCGACCAGCTGAGCTGCGGCCGCCTCGACCCGCAGCTGGTCGACGTCACCGACCGAGGCCGCCACTCGCGACAGCAGCGCGGTGCCGACGAACTCACGCAGCATCGTCGCACCCTGGTCGCTGGTGAACGCCGACCGGACCATGCCGAGGAACGGCGCCCGGAACGAGGGCTCCGCCCAGATGCCGAGGAAGAGCCGGACCAGCCGCTCCCCCAGTCCGTCCCGGTCGCCGGCCAGGACCTGTGGGAGCCGGTCAGCGGGGTCGAAGGGCAGCTCCATCGCCGCGACGAAGACCCGCTCCTTCGTCCCGAAGTAGTGGTGCACGAGGGCCGGGTCGACATCGGCTTCGCGGGCGATCCCCCGCACGGTGGCACCGACGTAGCCCTTCGCGGCGAACTGTGCGCGCGCCGCCTCGAGGATCGCCCCGCGCCGGTCCCCCCCGTCGGCCGGCCGCCCGGGGCCGCGCCGCGGTGCGCCCGGTTCGCCACTGGTCATGCCGCCATGATGCCGCCCTGACGGCGGCCCGGGTGCCTGCGGCTCAGTTGCGCGCCATCACGGCGTACGTCGTGAAGGGCTCGTCGAACACCCCACCAGGGTGCTCGCGACCGAGCAGCTCGAGCTCGGCGTCGACCACCTCGCGGGCGCGGTCCGTGCCGAGGGCGAACACGTAGGACTGGGTGTGCAGCGCCCGGCCGTAGTCCGCGAGCTGGACCCGCCGGGTCCACGGCACCTCTACCCGGGCGACCCGTCGAGACCAGGGCGGCGCGGCCAGCAGGTCGGCGACCCACGACTCGTCGGTGTGGGCCGGCCTCTCGCAGGCAAAGAACAGCCGCTCCTGGTGCGCGGCGAACCACGGCACGGTCAGGTCGTGTCGGTTCCACCACGCCGCCAGCACACCACCGGGCTTGAGCACGCGGAACGCCTCGGCGATCGAGCGGTCCGGATCGGTCCAG
This sequence comes from Actinomycetes bacterium, assembly GCA_038246575.1. GTDB lineage: Bacteria > Actinomycetota > Actinomycetes > JACCUZ01 > JACCUZ01 > JACCUZ01. The sequence continues at coordinate 11,937 of JBBRVU010000064.1, forward strand.
TGGAACGACTGGGCATAACTGAGCAGGTCGAACAGGCCGTCGCGCAGCGGAAGGGCGTTGCCGTCGCCGACGACAGCACGCACCCGGGACGTCGACCGCGCGTGCAAGACCTGCAGGACGCCCAGCCCGGGATCCACGGCGGTCACCGTCGCCCCCCGGCCGGCCAGCGCACGGCTGCCGATGCCGGTGCCGGCGCCGACATCGCACACGTCCGACCACAGCAGCGGCTGGCCCATCGCCGACTCGAGCGCATCGAAGAGCTGGGCCGGGTAGTCGGGCCGCACCGCGTCGTACTCGGCCGCGACGCTGTCGAACAGCTGTCGCTGGACCGGCGGGGCCGGCTCGGCCGGCGTCCCTTCGGAGGCGCTCACAGTGCTGTGTCGGAGGCGACGGCCAGGTTCAGGCGTGCGAACGCCAGCCCCTCGGCGAGGTCGGCCTCGCGCTCGTCGCGGTTGAGGGCCCGGCGGGTGTTCACCTCGAGCACCACGGTGCCGCCGAAACCGTTGTGCGCCAGCTGCTCCAGCACCTCGACGCACGGCTGGGTACCACGACCGGGCACGAGGTGCTCGTCCTTGTTCGACCCTGACCCGTCGGCCAGGTGGACATGCGCCAGTCGGTCTCCGACAGCGTCGAGAACGGCGACTGCGTCCGTGCCCGACACCGCTGTGTGCGAGAGGTCCAGAGTGACGTCGGGGGTGTCGAGCTCGAGCAGGTCCCAGTGCGGGAGGTACGCCGCCACCTCGCGGTTTCGGGCCTTCCACGGGAACATGTTCTCGACCGCGAACACGACATCGGTCTCGTCCTGCATCCTGGCCAGTCCCTCGACGAAGCCACGGGCGTACTCGCGCTGCCAGCGGAACGGCGGGTGCACCACGACGGTCGGCGCACCGACCCGCTCGGCCGCCTCGCGCGCCCGGACCAGCTTGGTCCAGGGGTCGGTCGTCCACACGCGCTGGGTGAGCAGCAGGCAGGGCGCATGGATCGCGAGCACCGGGATCCCGAAGCGGTCGGAGAGTCCCCGCAGGGCGTCGGGGTCCTGACTGACCGGGTCGGTCCACACCATGACCTCAACCCCGTCGTAGCCGAGGTCGGCGGCGATCTGGAAGGACGTCGTGCAGGTCTCGGGATAGCAGGACGCGGTCGACAGGGCGACCTTCGCCCCGGGCACCTGGACCGCTCGACTCATGGGCACAACCCTAAGCGGCGGGTTAGCACCGTAGTCTGTGCCGGTGCCCGAGGTATCTCTTGACTTCCTTCGCGCGTGGGTCGAGTTCCCTGACCCCGCCGACCCCGAACAAGCCTTCCGTTGTGACCTGACCTGGCTGACGTCGAGCTGGGAGTGCATCTTCGGCAACGGCTGTCAGGGCATCTATGCCGACCAGCCCGACGGGGTCGGCTGCTGCACGCTCGGCGCGCACTTCTCGGACAAGGACGACGAGAAGCGGGTGAAGAAGTTCGTCAAAGAGCTCACACCCGAGACGTGGCAGCACTACGACCCGAAGAACTGGACCGAGAAGGACGAGGACGGCGAGCGCAAGACGCGCGTCGTCGACGGCGCGTGCATCTTCGCCAACCGGCCGGGCTTCGCAGGTGGCACTGGTTGTGCCCTGCATGCTCTTGCCCTTCGCACCGGCCGGCACTTCCTCGAGACGAAGCCTGACGTCTGCTGGCAGCTGCCGATCCGGCGCACCTACGAGCGCGTCGAGCGGCCCGACGGCACCGAGGTGCTCGTCGCGGTCATCGCGGAGTACGACCGGCGCGGCTGGGGACCCGGCGGCCACGACCTCGACTGGTACTGCAGCGGCAACACCGAGGCGCACGTCGGCAAGGACCCGGTGTACGTGTCGATGCGTGCCGAACTCGTCGAGCTGATGGGACAAAAGGGGTACGACGAGCTGGTCCGCGTCAGCGAGGAGCACCTCGCCTCCCGTCGGCGCTTCGCCCTGCACCCGGCCGACCCGAAGGCCGCCAGCGGCTGAGCCGCCCTGAGCGCCGCTGGGCCGAGCCGGGCTACCCCCCGGCCATAGCACCCAGCACGAGGAACGGCTCGCTGCCCGCAGCGACGACGTCGGGCAGCGCGGCGTCGGGCGACTCGTGGGACAGGTCCTGCTCGCAGGCGAAGAACCGCACGAAGGCCCGTCGCTGATGGGTGTTCTGATCCCTGATCGTGCCGCGCAGCGCGGGGTAGCTGGCCTCGAGCGCGTCGAGGATGGCGCGCTGGGTGACCGGCCCGTCGACGTCCACCGACACCTCGCCGTCCACCTTGGCGATGGTGCGGAGATGGGCCGGGAGGATGACGCGGATCATGGCAGCGTCTGGACCTCGACGGACATGACCGCCGGCAGGTCGCGGACGATCGGCGCCCAGCTGTCGCCCGAGTCGGCCGAGGCGTAGACCTGGCCCCCGGAGGTGCCGACGTAGATCCCGCAATCGTCAAGAGAGTCGACGGCCATCGCGTCGCGCAGCACGTTGACGTAGCAGTCGCTCTGCGGCAGACCGTCGGTGAGTGCCTCCCACTCGTTGCCCCCGCTGCGGCTGCGGTAGACGCGCAGCTTGCCGTCGGGCGGGAAGTGGTGGGAGTCGCTCGTGATCGGGACGACGTAGACCGTGTCCGGCTCGTGGGCGTGGACGTCGATCGGGAAGCCGAAGTCGCTGGGCAGGTTGCCGCTGACCTCGTGCCACTGGCCGCCGGCGTCGTCGCTGCGCAGGACGTCCCAGTGCTTCTGCATGAACAGCACGTCGGGCCGCGAGGGGTGCATCGCGAGGCGGTGCACGCAGTGGCCGACCTCGGAGTCCTCATCCGGGATCTCGCCGGAGCGAAGTCCCTTGTTGATGGGCAGCCAGGTCTTGCCGCCGTCGTCGGTGCGGAACGCTCCCGCGGCCGAGATCGCGACGAACAGCCGGTCGGGGTCGGTCGGGTGCTGGAGGATCGTGTGCAGGCACATGCCGCCGGCTCCCGGCTGCCACTGCGGACCGGTGTCGTGCTGGCGGAGGCCGGAGAGCTCCTGCCAGCCCTTGCCGCCGTCGACAGACTTGAACAGTGCCGCGTCCTCAACCCCCGCGTACACCGTGTCGGGGTCCGACAGAGAAGGCTCCAGGTGCCAGACGCGGGTGAACGCCCAGGGCCGCAGCGACCCGTCGTACCACTGGTGCTCGCCGGGCACGCCGTCGTAGGTGAAGTCGTTGCCGACCGGATCCCACGTCTCGCCGCCGTCGTCGGACCGCTGGATCAGCTGTCCGAACCAGCCGCTGGACTGTGAGGCGTAGATGCGGTTCGGGTCGGCCGGCGAGCCCTTGACGTGGTAGATCTCCCACCCGGGGAAGTGCGGCCCGCTGACCTTCCAGTCCTTGCGCGTGCCGTCAGCGGTCAGCACGAACGCGCCCTTTCGTGTGCCGACAAGTACCCGTACTCCGGACATGTGGTGCTCCTCCCGTGGCCGGCCAGGTGGCCAGCGTCGACTGCTCTTCCACGTTAGTGACCGGGGCCGACACTGGAAATGATCGGTCGCGACGAATCCGGTCTAGCGTCGAGGCATGAGCGGTGGAAACCCGTACGGGACGGTGCTGGGGATCTGGGCGCACCCGGACGACGAGACCTACCTGTGCGGTGGCCTGATGGCGCGGGCTGCGCGGGCGGGTGCCCGGGTCGTGTGCGTGACGGCGACGAGGGGTGAGCTCGGTTCGCCCGACGAGGCCCGCTGGCCGAGCGGGCCGGCCCTGGCCGCGGTCCGGACCGCGGAGATGGAGGCGGCCCTGGAGATCCTCGGCGTCCGCGAGCACCGGTGGCTGGACTACCCAGACGGGGGCTGCGGCGACGTCGACCAGGACGAGGCGGTGCGCCGAGTCATGGAAGTGATGGCCGAGGTGCGGCCTGACACGGTCTTGACGTTCGGGCCGGACGGGATGACCGGTCACCCCGACCACCAGGCCGCCAGCCGGTGGGCGACGGCGGCCTTCGAGGCGGTCGCCCGGCCGGGCGCAGTGCTCGGCTACGCGACCAACACCCCAGAGTGGCTCGCGCAGTTCCGGGAGCCGCTGGACCGGTTCAACGTGTACATGGGGGCCGAGCCGCCCTGCACGCCGCGGGAGGAGCTGATCGTGTTCGAGTCGTTCGACGGCGAGCTGCTCGAGACGAAGCTGACGGCGATCAGGGCGATGACCAGCCAGGTCGAGCCGCTGGTGCAGGGTCTGGGCGAGGACTTCCTGCGGCGCGGGTTCGCCGAGGAGTGCTTCCGCCGACCCTGAGGACCGACGGCGTACGCGGTGGACGACGCGCGATCGAGGGGGACGCGAGGAGCGGCGGGCTGCGGCCCGGCGCGGGTCCCCGGAAGTGTCCGAGGGCCGCCCTACTGTCGGGCTCATGGCGAAGACTGCGACCCGCGAGCGGGCGCCCTACCGGTGCGGCGAGTGCGGCTGGAGCACCGCGAAGTGGGTCGGGCGGTGCGGGGAGTGCCAGGCCTGGGGGACGATCGCAGACATCTCCGCCCCGACGGTGCGCACCACGGCGGCAGGCCCGGTCACCTCGCCGGCGCTGCCGATCGCCGAGGTCGACGCCGAGTCCGCGCGGTCGCTGCCGACTGGGGTCAGCGAGCTCGACCGGGTGCTGGGCGGCGGGATCGTGCCGGGCGCGGTGGCCCTGCTCGCCGGCGAGCCGGGGGTCGGCAAGTCGACCCTGCTGCTCGACGTCGCCGCCCGCTTCGCCGAGACCGGGCGCGCGCTCTACGTCTCCGGTGAGGAGTCGGCCTCCCAGGTGCGGCTGCGCGCCGACCGCATCGGGGCGCTGCGGCCGGACCTGATGCTCGCGGCCGAGACGGACCTGGCAGCGGTGCTGGGCCACATCGACGCGGTCCGGCCCGAGCTGCTGGTCGTCGACTCCGTGCAGGCGATCGCGAGCGCGCAGATCGACGGCTCGGCCGGCAACGTCAGCCAGGTCCGCGAGGTCGCCGGCGCACTCATCCGGGTGGCCAAGGAGCGCGGCATCGCGACGATCCTGGTCGGCCACGTGACCAAGGACGGCTCGATCGCCGGGCCGCGGGTTCTCGAGCACCTCGTCGACGTGGTCCTGCACTTCGAGGGCGACCGGCACTCCCGGCTCCGGATGGTCCGTGGCGTGAAGAACCGCTACGGCCCGGCCGACGAGGTGGGCTGCTTCGACCTCACCGACGAAGGCATCGTGGGGCTGGCCGACCCGAGCGGCCTGTTCCTCTCCCAGCGCCACGACGCGGTGCCGGGAACCTGCGTGACGGTGACCGTCGAGGGCAAGCGTCCGCTGGTCGCTGAGGTCCAGGCGCTGGTGACCGCCTCGGCGCTGCCCACCCCGCGGCGCACGGTGAGCGGGCTGGACAGCGGCCGGCTGGCGATGGTCCTCGCGGTGCTGGCGCGCCGGGCCGACGTGCCGGTCATGGGACACGACGTCTACGCGTCCTCTGTCGGTGGCGTGAAGCTGAGCGAGCCAGCGGCCGACCTCGCGGTGGCGCTGGCAGTGGCTGGAGCGGTGAGCGACGACGCACTGGCGACCGGCCTGGTGGCCTTCGGCGAGGTCGGGCTCGCCGGTGAGATCCGCCGGGTCAGCGGCACCGGGCGCCGGCTGGCCGAGGCGGCCCGGCTCGGCTTCACCCACGCCCTGGTTCCACCAGACGTCGGCAAGGTGCCGGCCGGCATCGACGCGATCGAGGTCACCGACTTGCGCCAGGCGTTGCGCATCGCCTTCCCCGGCGCCGAGATCGTCCGGTTCGCCAGTCGCCGGCAGTGAGCCGACAGAAGCCGCGCATCGTGTCCGTCTCGTGATCTGTCCGCGTACCGACTGACCTGCGCGTTCACCGTTACAATTCGCGGCAGACCGAGGCCGGGCTGGACCACCCCAGACTCGCCACCGTCGGGGGACGAGCGGAGCTTGCGTGCCTGGCACAGAACGGTTCGACGACAGTCTGCGCACCACGCTGGCCGCGATCGCGCCGGGCACCGACATGCGCGACGGTCTGGAGCGCATCCTGCGCGGGCGCACCGGCGCGCTGATCGTGCTGGGCTACGACAAGATGGTCGAGGCCCTGTGCACGGGCGGGTTCACCCTCGATGTGGAGTTCAACGCGACCCGGCTGCGTGAGCTGGCCAAGATGGACGGCGGCATCGTCGTCGACCGCGACTGCACACGGATCCTGCGCGCGGCCGTGCAGCTGGTGCCCGACCCTGCCATCCCCACCGAGGAGTCGGGCACCCGGCACCGCACCGCCGACCGGGTCAACAAGCAGACCGGCCTGCCCGTCATCTCGGTGAGCCAGTCGATGAGCATCATCGCGGTCTACGTCGCCGGGCAGCGCTACGTGCTCGAGGCCTCCCCCCAGATCCTGTCCCGGGCCAACCAGGCTCTGGCCACCCTGGAGCGCTACAAGATGCGCCTCGACGAGGTGTCGGGGACGCTGTCGGCCCTCGAGATCGAGGACCTCGTCACGGTGCGCGACGTGTCGGCGGTGGCCCAGCGGCTCGAGATGGTGCGCCGGATCGCCAGCGAGATCGAGTCCTACGTCGTCGAGCTCGGCACCGACGGCCGGTTGCTCGCCCTCCAGCTCGACGAGCTGATCGCCGGTGTCGAGCCGGACCGGGAGCTCATCGCGCGCGACTACCTGCCGACCCCGACCGGGCGACGGTCGCGCACCCTGATCGACGTCATGACCGAGCTCGACGGGCTCGACGCTCTGGAGCTGCTGGACGTGGCCGCGGTGGCGCGCGCCATGGGTTACACCGGCGGCGAGGGGCTCGACGCTGCCGTGAGCCCGCGTGGCTACCGGCTGCTCGCCCGGGTCCCCCGGCTGCCCGGTGCGGTCGTCGACCGGCTGGTCGACCACTTCGGCAGCCTGCAGAAGCTGCTGGCCGCCAGCATCGACGACCTGCAGGCCGTGGACGGCGTCGGCGAGTCCCGCGCCCGCAGCATCCGCGAGGGACTGTCCCGCCTCGCCGAGTCCTCCATCCTCGAGCGCTACGTCTAACCCCAGACCCCCTTCAGCGTTGATCATGCAGTAATGGGGATCTTGTGCATCGCCGCAGGTCAGCCCCCCACACTCCCCTGTCGATCATGCAGGAATGGGGATCTTGGTCGGCGGATCGGCCCTAGGTCGGTACGCCGAGGGCGAGCTCGTAGCGCACTTCGTCGAGCATGAGCCCGTCGGGTCGACGCTCGAGCTTCTCGTCGCCGTCCGGCCGCCAGCCGCAGCGCTCGTAGAAGGCGCGAGCCCGGTCGTTGCTGCGCAACACCCACAGCCGGGCATGCGGATGGCCACGATCCGCCAGCCACCGGAGACCCATGTCGTGCAGCCGACGGCCGGTGCCCGTGCCGGCCACCTCTGCCAGCACGTACAGCCCGTAGAGCTCGCCCACCTCGGGTCCCCCCACGTCGGCCCGACCGACGCCCGCGGACACGAAGCCGACGAGTGTGTCGCCGCGCTCGGCCACGTAGGTCATCGCGTCCTGCCCGGACTCGAGCCGCTCGGCCCAGGCCCGACCCCGGTCCGCTGCCGACAGCTCGGCCAAGCGGCCGGCCGGCAGCAAGCCGTCGTACGCCCAACGCCACGCCGCGACGTGCACCACACCGAGAGCCTCGGCGTCGGCGACCGTTGCGACCCGTAGCGTCGTCACCGACCCATCATGGCCGCCCAGTTCGCCCGCGACCGCAGGCGACCGTTGCCGCACCCAAGCGGGTCAGCCGACGTACGGCACGACCGGGACTGTGGATCTAACGGTGTTTCCGGCCCGACGCGCCGACTGAGTCGGCGGGGAAGGTGCCGTGATGACTACGACACTGAGCGATATGACCGCCAAGAAGAAGCCCG
>JBBRVU010000065.1:0-19379 GCA_038246575.1 Actinomycetes bacterium
AGCCCGGCGAGGTACCCGCGGAACCACCGGAGACCGCCGCAAGCGGCGTCACCAGCAGCACAGCCGCGACCACCGCGGCAGCGAGCGCCCGGAACCGGTGCGCGGGGGCGATCAGGTCCACGAGCTCCCCCACTGGGCGAGCCGCCCGGGACCCGCGGCGGACGAATCCACCAGGGCCACGGAGGCGTTGAAGCAGTCGGTCTGCATCTGGCTCCCTCCTGCTGTGCCGAGACCTTCTCTGCACAGTGAGTGAGTATCTAGACACGGCCTGTGTTGTTACACGCTGGAGTCAAGTAGTCACTCGATCGGCGGAGGGCAAATCGGACAAGTCGCTCATCTCGCCGGCGGGAAGGCCACGAGGCACGGGGGCGCATCTCGCTACCGTGGCTGCCGTGTCGGACGACCAGCAGGCAGCGCAGGCCGCGACCGAGCTGGCCGGCCGCACCGGAGTCGCGGCGCATGACGCGCTGGTGGTCCTCGGCAGCGGCTGGGACGCAGCGGCAGACGCTCTGGGCGAGCTGGTCGCCGAGGTGTCCACCGCCGAGCTGACCGGGTTCTCGGCGCAGACTGCCCCCGGTCACCGCGGCCTGGTGCGCTCGTACGACCTGGAGGGCGTGGCGGTGCTGGCCTTCCTGGGCCGCACCCATCTCTTCGAGGGGCACGGGGTCGCCGCGGTAGCCCACCCGGTGCGGGTCGGCGCCGCGACCGGCGCGCGCACGGCCGTCCTCACCAACGCCAGCGGGAGCCTGCGCCCGGACTGGCTGCCCGGCGCTGGTGCCCTCCTGGTCGACCACCTCAATCTCACTGGCGTCTCGCCGCTGGTCGGCGCGCAGTTCGTCGACCTGACCGACGCGTGGAGCCCCCGGCTGCGAGCAGCGGCGCGAGCGGCGGATCCCTCGCTGGTCGACGCCGTGTATGCGGGGATGCGCGGACCGTCGGTGCAGTCCGGTGCCGAGACCCGGATGCTGCGCACGATGGGCGCAGACCTGGTCGGCATGTCGACCGTGATCGAGGCCATCGCGGCGCGGGCGGCCGGGCTGGAGCTGCTCGGGCTGTCGGCCACGACCACGGTCGAGGGCACCGGCGAGCCGTTGGACCCGGATGCGGTCGTGACAGTTGCGGACCAATCGGCACGGCGGCTGGCGCAGGTCCTACGGTCCGTGCTGCGATACGACCACGCCGGTCGCTCCCGCCAGGTGGGCGGGAGTGCCGCAATCGAGAGGCAGCCCTGATGACGACCACCAGCCCGACGGCAACCACGCTCAGCGTCGAGCAGAACGGCATCAACGTCATCGCCGAGTCGGAGCGGCATGGCGAGCCCCGCAGCCTGTTCTGGCCGTGGGCGGCCGCGAACGTCTCCGTGCTCGCCATCTCGTACGGGTCGTTCATCCTCGGCTTCGGCATCTCGTTCTGGCAGGCGACGATCGCCGCGGTGCTGGGCGTGATCGCGTCCTTCGCGCTGTGTGGGCTCGTCGCCCTGGCCGGCAAGCGCGGTTCGGCGCCGACGATGGTGCTCAGCCGCGCGGCGTTCGGCGTGACCGGCAACGCCCTGCCGGCGGCGCTGTCGTGGGTGCTGCTCGTCGGCTGGGAGACCGTGCTGGTCTCCCTGTCGACCCTGGCCACCTCGACCGTGTTCACCGAGCTGGGGTGGGGCGGCGGCAACGTGACCAAGGTGGTGGCCTTCCTGCTGACGGCCGCGCTGGTCATGGGAGCCGGCATCCTTGGCTTCGGGGCGATCATGCGGCTGCAGACCTGGATCACCATCGCGACCGCCGTCCTGACCCTCGGGTTCATCGCGCTGACCCTCGACGAGGTCAGCTGGGACCGGGTGTCGGGCCTGGAGAGCGGGTCCTCGCAGGCCTTCGTCGGGGCGCTGGCCCTGGCCGCCACCGGCTTCGGCGTCGGCTGGGTCAACACCGCTGCCGACTACTCCCGCTACCTGCCCCGGAAGGCCTCGAGCGCGGGCGTGTTCGGCTGGACCACCGTCGGCGGAGCCATCGCGCCACTCATCCTCGTCGTGTTCGGTCTGCTGCTCGTTGCGTCCAACAGCGACCTCTCCGACGCGATCGGCAACGACCCGATCGGTGCGCTCACGACGATCCTGCCGACCTGGTACCTCGTGCCGTTCGCCGTCGTGGCCGTCCTGGGTCTGGTCGGTGGCGCGGTGCTCGACATCTACTCCTCCGGCCTCGCCCTGCTCACCCTGGGCCTGCGCGTCCCGCGGTACGTCGCGGCGGCGATCGACGGCGTCATCATGACGCTGGGTGCGATCTACGTGGTGTTCTTCGCCGACAACTTCATCGTCCCGTTCCAGGGGTTCCTCATCACGGTCGGCGTGCCGATCGCCGCCTGGTGCGGCATCTTCATCGCCGACCTCCTACTGCGCCGCCGCCCGTACACCGACGTGGACCTCTACGACCGGCACGGGCGCTACGGCGCGGTCCAGCCGGTCGGCGTCGGCCTGGTCCTGCTGGGCACCGTGCTCGGCTGGGGACTGGTCACCAACGGTCTGGCGAGTTGGCTGACCTGGCAGGGCTACCTGCTCGGGCCGTTCGGCCTCGGCGGCAAGGACGGCGACTGGGCCTTTGCCAACCTCGGCGTCTTCGTCGCGCTGCTGGTCGGCTTCCTCGGCTGGCTGACCCTCGGCCGCTCCACCGTCACCCGCCAGGAGCAGAAAACCCCCGCCCCCACCCGCTGACCTCCACCCGCTGACGTTCCACCCACCGCGCATTCGACCACGTGAAGCGGTACGGCGGGTGGTGGTCACGGCGCGCGTCCGGATGGCAGAGTCGGCGAGGTGCGGATAGCGACCTGGAACGTCAACTCCATCGCGGCCCGGCTGCCGCGGCTGCTCGAGTGGCTGGCGGCGACCTCACCCGACGTGCTGTGCCTGCAGGAGACCAAGTGCGCGGACGAGGCCTTCCCGCATGCCGAGGTCGCCGAGCTCGGCTACGAGGTGGCCAGCCACGGGCTCGGGCGGTGGAACGGCGTGGCCATCGTGTCCAGGGCCGGGCTCGCCGACGTGGCGCGCGGGCTCCCGGACGAGCCCGGCTACCCCGACCCGGAGGCGCGCGCGATCGCCGCCACCTGCGGCGGCGTCCGGCTGTGGTCGGTCTACGTCCCCAACGGCAGGGAGCCCGACCACGAGCACTACGCGTACAAGCTGGCGTGGCTCTCCGCGCTGCGCGACGCCGTGGCCGCGGACCTAGGACGTACGCAACGGCTGGCGGTCCTGGGCGACTTCAACGTCGCTCCGACCGACGCGGATGTCTACGACCCCGCGGCCTTTGCGCAGTCGACCCATGTCACGCCGCCGGAACGGGCCGCGCTCGAAGCACTGCGCAGCGCCGGCCTGGTCGACGTGGTCCCGCGCCCCTTGAAGTACGACAAGCCGTTCACCTACTGGGACTACCGGGCCGGCATGTTCCACAAGAACCTCGGCATGCGCATCGACCTGGTCTACGCGACTGCGTCGCTCTCGGACGCGGTCACTGATGCGTACATCGATCGCGACGCCCGCAAGGGCAAGGGGCCCTCTGATCACGCGCCCGTCGTGGTCGATGTCGACCTCGACGGCTGACGAGCCGGCGGTGGCCTACTCCGGCTCGTTGTTGGTGTCCTCGTGGGCCGAGGTGCCGACGAGGTACGGCTCGCGGACACCCTCGTAGGCCAGGTGCGCGACGAGGCCCTCACTGGCGTGCTGCAAGTTGTGGCAGTGGTCCATCCAGACGCCGGGGTTGTCGGCCAGGAAGGCGATCACGTAGGTCTCGCCGTCACCCACGTTGACCGAGTCGACCCACCACGGGCTCCCGGTGGACTTGACGCCGTCGCGGCTGAGGACGACGGCATGGTGGCCGTGCAGATGCATCGGATGGACGTCGCCGCTCGTGTTGCTGATCGTCATCCTGACGACGTCGCCCTCGACCACGGAGTACATCGGGACTTCGGGCCAGAGGTGGCCGTTGATCGACCACCAGAAACCGGGCCTGCCATCCACGAACCCGATGCGTCGACCGATCCGGTACTCGAACCGGCGGTCCGGCGACGAGGGGTCGAACGGCAGCGCAACGGGGGAACCGTAGGACAGCTGGTCGAACTCGGCTGCGGGTTCGGGGCTCCGCGCCGGGCGCCGTCCTGGCGGCCCGACCACGACGGCGGTTCCGGCGCCGAGCTCGACCCGGACCGAGCCGGCCGCCGGCACGGCGAGGCCGAGGTCGGCCCGCCCCCCGGCCGGCACCACCACGACGCGGTCGCTCAGCTCGCCCGGCCCGTTGATGTCGTAGCCGTCGATCGCCAGCACCCGGAACGGGGTCGCCGACACCCACGTCCGCAATGGACCGTTGTCGGTGTTGACGATGCGCAGGCGCACAGCGGACCCGGCGGCAGCGTCGACCCGGGTGACACCCGTCCGCCCGGCGACGGTCCGGCGGCCGTCGTAGGTGTGCACCGGAACGGCGAAGTCGACGTCGACGGTCGGCGGTCCGGCAGGGTCGATGACGAGGACGCCGAACAGACCGCCGCGCACCTGCTGGTGCGAAACCTGGTGCGAGTGGTACCAGTACGTCCCCTCGTGCGGAGCCACGAAGCGGTAGACGTGTCTCCCGCCCGCCGGGACCGCGTCCTGCGTGACGCCGGCGACGCCGTCTTCGGCGTTGGGAACATCGACCCCGTGCCAGTGCAGGGTCGCGCCGCTCGTGACGTCCCTGTTCACCAGGGTGACCTGGACAAGGTCACCGACGGTGGCGCGGATCGTCGGGCCGGGTGACGTGCCGTTGATCGTGTAGCCGTCGACCTCCTCGCCGGAGGCCAGCCGGAACGACTGCTTGCGGGCGACCAGCGTCACGTCGACGTCGGGGCCACCCTGCCGCGGCCCGGTGAGTTCGGCGACGCTGACGCCGCCCGCCATGCCGTGACCGTCGTGCCCGGCGCGGTCGCCGCTGCTCTGCGCAGTGCCGGGGCCGCCGCCGAGATCGACGTAACCCATCTCCATCACGGAGTACGTCGACGGCAGCCGGCTGGTCCACCACAAGAAGCCCAGCGGCAGCACCAGCACGAGCGCCGCGGCGACTCCGACGACGGGCCGCCACGGCACCCGAGCAGCCGGCACGCCCGGCGCGGCCTCAGACAGCGACGGTGGGCCGCGGGCTGCTCGCGACCCTCGAGCCGATGTTCGCCCGGCGGGCGCTGTACTCGGCCAGCCCGAGCACGGCGAACGCGTTCAGGCCGTGCAGGGCGCCGACGGCCGGGACCCCGAACGCGACGAAGGCGATGACAACCTGCACCACGATGGCCAGCAGGGTGAACCCGGCCCACTTGACGCCACCGGGAACCTTGGCGAAGAACGACACGACGAAGAACACCAGCCCCAGAAGCGGAATGATGGTCATCCCGAACAGGCCGTGCATGTCGAGTCCGAAGTTGGTGTTGTTCTCGATGTAGTTCTTGTCGAAGACCGTGCCGCCGTCGATCTCGTGCGCCACGGTGAAGAACCCGAGCGCGATCCACACCGCCTGGAACAGGACGCCGAGCGCGATGAGTCGACCGAGTACCTGGTACGCCTTACGCATGGGAGCTCCCCCTTCGACTTGCCTCTGTCACGCCGTCGGTGGTGGGGCGCGCCAAGAAGATAGCGCCAGTCGCGTGCCACGTCGCCTACTATTCGCGCCGACTTCACCCGACGCTGGGGAGATGTCCGCCATGCCGCTACAAACGGGGCAGAGGCAGCCCGGCGAGTTGGTCCGGGCCGTCACCGGCGACAACGCCAACCGGTGTCCGCTCACCCGCAACCCCGGACCAGCTGCCCGGTCAGCCGGCGCCCCGCGGCCACCGTGCCGGCCTCGTGGGCGGCCGCGGACCCGACCTTCGGACCAGGGATCCCCGTCGAGGCGGCACCGATGGCGACGTCGGCCCAGGACGCCTTGCGTCTGATCGCCAGTGCCGCGTCGATGCCGACGGAGATGACTCCGGCGCCCGCCGCGATCGGCGCCAGCGCCGGTGCCAGGACGGGAATCGCCGACATCATCGCGGCGACGCTCGACACGATCGCTAGCGTCTGCGAGATGGCGGCCAGCACCTCCGCGTGCTCCTCGACCCAGTCGCCCACGCCGTCGGCCAACCGGGACAGCAACCCGGGTCGTTCGTAGGGCGCGTCGCCCGCCACAGCCAGAACCTGCCGAGCCGCAGCGGACGCTGCCGCGGCCGCGTGGCTCCGCGCGACGTCCAGCTCCCTGTCGGCTGCGGCCAGCAGCCGCTCGCGCTCGGCGGTGCGTCGAGCCAGGTCCGCCAACAGCTCCGGACCAGTGCCACCGTGGCCGATGGCCACACCGAACACCAGGTCGGCGTTCGCACGCTCGCGCTCCGCCAGCGCCATCCGACCCCGCCGTTGGGCCGCTCTCAGCTCGTCCGCATAGCCGGTCAGGATGCGACTGACCGCGTCATAGGACGCCGCTGCCCGGTCCAGGTCCCGGGGCAGCTCGTGGACCGACGCGGCGAAGGCTCGGGCGGCCTGGCCGCTCCACCCATCGACCTGGGTGGCGCCGCGCAGCAGCGCGACATCGGCGCGCAGGGCGATCGCGGCCCGACGGCAGCCGCGAGCCAGGCCGTCGAGGACGTCGGGCTCGCCCGGGACCGCCTCCCAGGCAGCCCCGTCGAGGACCGACCAGCGGTCGTACGTGGTCACCTGCACGACCCTCGCAGGAACCGGTCGTCCACAGCCGGCCGCTGTCCACAGCACGGGGTGCGTCCACAACCTCGCGACGGAGCGGCCACCGCAACGCTGTCGCACGCCACGCTGGTGCCGTGTCCGACATCACCGTCAGCCCGCCGCAGCTGATCGAGAACTCGCAACACCTGCGGGCGGCGTGCGCCACTGCCCGCCGCCTGACCCGCGACGTCGAGCACGTGACGGTCCCCGCGGCGGGCACTGCCGAGCTGGCTCGCGCGCTGGCCGCCCACGCGCAGGCCTGGGGCTGGACCCTCGAGCACGTGGACGACCAGCTGCGCGCGACGGGCGACCTGCTCGAGTCGGCAGGCCGGACCTACGACTGGGTCGAGCAATGTCTGCGCCGGGCGACCGGCCGGGCAGTGCCGTGATGGCCGGCCGCAGCGACGACTCAGACCTTCGCTGGCAGCAACCGGTCGAGGGTCGCCGCGAGCTGGCTGGCCCCGATGCGTGCCATCCGGATCTCGGTCAGGGTCCAGGGCACCGGCTCGCGCCGATAGAACGACAGCACACCTAGACTGCTCCCGCGAGTGATGACCGGCACCAGGAGCAGGCCGCCGAAACCGTCGGCCCACAGCCGGTCGAGCACGGCCCGGTCGGCGTGCGGGTCGGTCACCAGCACCTGGGCGGCCCTGCGGCTCTCCAACGTCCAGCGGATCAGCGGAGCGTCCTCGACGTCCTGGGCCGGCCCCGCCTGCCACGTGTGGTGACTCAGCCGCTCGAGATGGGCACCGCCCACCCGGAGCAGGTCGATGCCCACGTCGTCAGCGCCCACCAGCTGGGTGACGGCGGCGACGGCGTGATGCACGTCCTCGAGCTCCTCGGCCTCGCTGAACCGGTCGGCCAGCCGCTCCAGCAGCACGAAGTCGTCGAGGAACTGGCTCTGCCGGGGCGTCCCGGACAGCGCCTGCCGGTGCACCTTGACCGCCGCGGCGGCGACGTCCTCGGTCAGCGGCGTCCACCGCGGTCGCGGCTGGGCGAAGAAGAAGCCCTGCCCGTAGGCGATGTCCAGCTCGGCCACGACCTCGAGCAGCGCGCTGTCCTCGATGCCCTCAGCGCAGACCGCCGAGCCGATGCTGGCCGCGAACCGCACGAGACTCTCCACCATCGCGCGCGTGACGGGGTCTCCCGGCAGCTGGGCGGTCAGCGAACGGTCCAGCTTGATCAGCTCGGGCCGCAGCGCGATGAGGCGCTCGAGCCCGGCGTAGCCGGTGCCCACGTCGTCGATGGCCAGCCGCGCCCCGCGGTCCCGCAGCCACGCCGCGAGCGCCGAGAGGTCGGTCGTCGCGACGTAGTGGGCCTCGGTGATCTCGACCATCACGCCGGCGAGGTCGCGGTCCAGCGCGGCGCGGACGACGTCTGACTCCATCGCGCGCGGGCTCACGTTGACCGCGAGGTACGTCGCGGCCGGGCGGCCGGGCAGGGCCAGGGCGGCGAGCAGGGCCGACGACTCCATCTGCGGGCCCTTCCCGATGGACCACGCGCGCTCGAAGACCGCCGAGACCGGGGTCCGTGAGTCGGGGAACCGGGCCAGGGCCTCATAGCCCGCGACCGTGCCCGTCGTCAGCGCGACGATGGGCTGCACCCAGGCGACGAGTCCCGCGCCGTAGCACGAGGCGGTGGTCGTGCCGGTGCTCGTGCTCGTGGTCGTCGGTGCGCCGGCACCGGCTGCCCGGGCAGCCACCACCGGCCCGTCGATCGGGCTGCCGTACGTCGTCATGTCCCGGTCATCGACGCGCCGCCCTCCACGCTGAAGGGTGCACATGCGCGAACCGGCCAGCAGGAGCCGGCCGGTTCAGGACGCGGTCGGGAAACCGGCTGCCTCGGCTGCCGACCGCACGTGCGTGTCGAACAGGCTGTCCCGGGAGGGCTCGTCGAGCCAGTCAAGGTGCCCGTACGCCTCGAGACAGGTGAACCCGTGCAGTGAGGACCAGGTGTGCAGCATCGCCTGAAACGTCTGCGCGGACAGGACGCCGTCGAGCTCGGGGTGCTTCTCGCTGGCGCTCGCCGCCAACGCCGGTGAGACCTCCGTGACCAGGGGCTCGCGCAGCTCGCCGGCCTCGGCCGCGCTGACGAACAGTGCCGCGAGCTGACGCATGGCGCGCTTCGCCGCCTCGGTGGTCGGTCCCTCGTCCGGTGCGACATAGCCCGGGACCGGAACGCCGAAGATCAGGGAGAACAGCTGGGGCTCCCGGCGGGCCCAGGCGCGGTAGCCACTCGTCACGGCGACCCATCGACCCCAGAAGTCATCGCCCGGGACCCGGTCGCGTGCCTCGGCCACAGTGCGTCCGACGTCGTCGTAGGCGTCGGCGATCAGGTCGGTCAGCAGCGCGTCGCGGTCGGCGTAGTAGCGATAGAGGGCCGGCGGCGTCATCCCCATGACCCGGGCGATGTCGGTGAACCGGATGTCGGTGGTGCCCGACTCCCGCATCAGGTCCAGCGCGGTGCTCTTGATCTCCTCGATCGTGGCGGCCCGCGCGCGCTCGCGCCGAGTGACGGTCACGGGCTCGGCGGACATCGGGACCCTTTCGCAGGAAACATTGCGTGACGCAGCATCACACAAGTAATGCCTCTTGACAAGTGACGGAGGATCGTGTTTGTTACGAGACATCACGCACGTTCCCCCGCACCGGCGCACCCCGAGGATCCAAGCCATGTCCGTCAGCTCCCGACCGAGATCTGCCTCCCCCGCCGGCCCCGCCCCTACCGCGGCGAGTGCGTCCAAGCCCGGCCCCCTGGGCCGGCTGGCCGACCTGACCTACCGGCACCGGCTGGTGACCGTCGTCGCCTGGGTGGCGGCGCTGGGCATCTCGATCGGACTGGCCGCTGCGTTCGGCGGCGAGTTCAAGGCCGACTACTCCGCGCCTGGCTCGGACTCGAGCACCGCCCAGAGACTGCTCGACAAGGAGTTCGCCGCACAGTCCGGCGACACCGTCGACGTCGTCGTGCGCACGACCGGAGCCGTGACCGCCCCGGCTGCCCGCGCCGACGTCCAAGCCGTCCTGACCGAGCTGGCCACGATGCCGCACGTCAAGGGCGTCGACGACCCCTACTCCGCGCCCGGCGCCAGCGCCGCCGACGGGAAGACTCTCGTCGCGCACCTCCAGCTCGACGTCGTGAACGCCCCCGATGTCCCGATCGCCGACAGCCTGCGCATGATCGCCGCGGCGGACGACGCGTCGCGCCCCGGGCTGGCGGTCGCGCTGGGCGGACAGACGATCCAGCAGGCCGAGCAGGGTGACATCGGCAGCGAGGGCATCGGTCTCGCAGCTGCAACGGTGATCCTGCTGGTGACCTTCGGCTCGGTCGTGGCCGCCGGGCTGCCGATCATCGTGGCCGTCGCCGGCCTGGCCGTGAGCTCGGTGCTCACGACGGTGATCATCTCGTTCGTCGACGCTCCCGACTGGTCGACCTCGCTGGCCACCATGATGGGGATCGGCATCGGCATCGACTACGCGCTGCTGATGGTGACGCGCTTCCGGGAGTGGCGGGCGGTCGGGCTCGACGAGCGCGCCGCCACCGTGGCAACCCTCGACACCGCGGGCCGGGCCGTGATGATCGCTGGCAGCACGGTCGTCGTCAGCATGCTCGGCCTGTTCGCGATGGGACTGACCTTCATGCGCGGCGCCGGTCTGGTCACCATCCTCGCCGTCTTCGTCGTCATGCTGGCCAGCGTCACCCTCTTCCCCGCGCTGCTCGGCTACCTCGGTCGGCACGTCGACCGCTTCCGCCTGCCGATCGGCCGCGGTGGCGCCGTTGTCGTCGCGACCGGTGGCCATGTCGAGCCCTCCCGCGCCTGGCTGGGCTGGAGCCGCCTCGTCGACCGGCACCGGGTGCTCGCCGCGGTTGCCGGAGTCGTGGCGTTGCTTGCACTCGCCGCACCTTTCCTCGACGTCCGGTTCGGCTTCCCGGACGCGGGCAACAACCGCGAGGGGACGTCGACCCGGCAGGCGTACGACTGGCAGGCCGAGGCGTTCGGGGCCGGCGCGAACGGTCCGCTGCTCATGGTCGCCGAGCTGCCGGCGTCAGGCGCCGACGCCGGGTTGGCTCAGGTGACGGATGCGCTGCGCACCACTGACGGTGTGGTCGCCGTGACCCCGCCGACGGTCAGCCCCGACGGCACGACCGCCGTCTTCACGGTCATCCCGAGCGACGGCCCGCAGAACTCGCGCACCGAGGACCTCGTGCACAGCCTGCGGGACACGACGTTGCCCGCGGCGATCGACGGGACCGGTGTGACGGTGCACGTGGGCGGCGTCACGGCGGCGTCCATCGACTCGAGTGCCAACATCGCCAAGCGCATCCCGCTGCTCATCGGAGGCGTGGTCCTGCTCTCCATGCTGCTGCTCCTGGTGTCCTTCCGCAGCGTCGCCGTCGCGGTCAAGGCAGCGGTGATGAACCTGCTGTCGGTCGCAGCGGCCTACGGCGTGGTGGCTCTCGTCCTCCAAGGTGGCTGGGCCGGGCGCCTGGTCGGCATCGACAACCCGACGCCCTTGCCCGCTTTCGTGCCCGTCCTGATGTTCGCGGTGCTGTTCGGGCTGTCGATGGACTACGAGGTGTTCCTGGTCAGCCGGATGCGCGAGGCTTGGCTGCGCACCGGGGAGAACCATCGGGCGATCGTCGAGGGGCTGGCCGGCACCGGCCGTGTCATCACGGCGGCCGCCCTCATCATGGTCGCCGTCTTCGCGGCGTTCATCCCCAGCCCGGACGTCGTGCTCAAGGTGATCGGCGTCGGGATGGCGTCAGCCATCTTCATCGACGCGACCGTCGTGCGGATGCTGCTCGTGCCTTCGGTCATGCACCTGCTGGGCCGGGCGAACTGGTGGCTGCCGAGGTGGCTCGACCGGCTGCTGCCGCAGCTGCACATCGAGGGACGTCCCGAGGTGCACCTGCCCGCGCAGCGGCTGGCCGAGCGCGAGTCGGTGCCGGCCGGCTGACGCAGCCCCCGCGCGCCGGTTGGACACGAGCTGTGCGGGTGTCGCAGAGTGCGGTGTCCGAGGTCGACGACCGCACGGAGGAACCGGATGCCGCGCCCACCGGGCAGGGACCAGAGCGCCCCGATGGAGCGCCTGGTCCGCCTCATCGGTGTCCTCAACCAGCACAAGCGCGGCGCGCCGGTCGATCTGCTGCTGAAGGTCGTGGCGCCCGAGGACCACGGCGACGAGGCCCGGCGGCGGATGCTGACCCGCGACCTCGACCACCTCAACCACCTCGGCTACGACATCCGCAACGTCGCCGAGCCGGGGAGCGACGGGCGCTACGTCATGCGGGCCCGGGACAACCGGCTGCAGGTCCATCTCACCCCCGGCCAGCGCGGCGAGCTGCTGCGCGCGGCCGTCGCCGCTGGGCTCGACGACATGACGACCCACCTGGGTGGTGACGCGACGACCGGCGGCGGTCCGCCTGCCTCATCCCAGCATCTGGACCTGGTGCAGCGCGGCACGACCCGGCACTGCCTGATCCGGTTCGAGTACAAGGGAGAGCCTCGCGTCGTGCACCCGGCGCGCGTCCACAGCGGCCCCTCCGGCTGGTACCTCACTGGGCGCGAGGACGGAGACGCCGGGACCGTCAAGGAGTTCGTGGTGTCCCGGATGAGCGAGGTCTCGCTGGACGACCCCGGCACCGCAACGGTCGTGGCCGAGACACCGCGGCCGTCGCTCGACCCGCTGCGCTGGCTGCAGGACACCCCGGTCGAGGTGCTTGTCGAGGTGCCTACCGAGCACCAGCTATTGGCCGAGAACCTCCTCGGCGTGCCGGAGAACGTGTCCGAGGAGGCCACGACGCTGCGACTGACGTACACCGTGACGAACCGGGCGGTGTTCCGGTTGCGCGTCTACGAGCTGGGGACCCGGGTGCGGGTCCTGAGCCCGCCCGAGGTGCGCCGGGAGCTGACCGACGAGCTCGAGTCGTTCCTGGCGGGCGCCTCGTGACCGCAGGTCCGGCATGAGCCCGGTCGCCACGTACGCCGCGCGGCTGGCGGCGCTGCCGCGGGCACTCGCGATCCTCGAGCTGCACCCACAGGGTCTGCCGCTCGCCGACCTGGCTGCCGAGCTGGGAACCACGGCAGACGGCCTGCGCGAGGTCGTCCTGGCCTACTACCTCGCCGACCTCGTGGAGCTGGGCAACTTCGGCCAGCCCGTGGTGGAGTTCTTCGCGCCGGGGACCAGCGACGAGGACGTCGACCCGACCACGGCCGAGTGGGTGCGGGTCGTGGCCCGGGACCCGGAGCACGAGCTCGGGGTCGACCATCTCAGCGCCGAACAGCTGGGCCGGCTGCACGACGCGGGCGCTGATCTGCGCACGCTCGAGCCGGACAACGAGGAGCTGGCAGCCGCCCTCGAGGCGTTCCGCCAGGCGCTCTGGCCGGTCGACTCGGGCCCGGTCGCGACCGGCGACTCGACGGCGCAGCAGCTGCACCGCGCCGTGCAGGAGCACCGCCGGGTGCGGATCACCTACGTGCGGCAGTGGCACCCGGGCTCCGGCGAGCGGGTCATCGAGCCCTACCGCCTGGTGCGTACGCGGCGTGGCTGGGAGGTGGACGCCGGTCCCTCCGACGACGTGGCGGCAGTGCGGACGTTCCTGGTCTCGGGCATCCAGAGCAGCGAGGTCCTCGACGAACACTTCGTGCCGCCCGCCGACGTCGATGACCTGGTCAGCGCCCAGCGCAGCCCGGTCACCGTCGAGCTGGTGGTCCCGCAGGACCGCCGCTGGGCGGTGGAGCGGTTCGCCGAGAACACCGAGGTCGAGGACGACGACGAGCAATCGGTCAAGCTGACAGCGACGCTGCTGCCCCCGGTGCAGCAGCGGCTCGGCCTGACCCTGCTGACCTGCGGGCCGAACGCCTTCGTGCTGGCCCCGCGCTCCCTGGAGGACTCCGGGCTGGAGCTGGCCCGCACGCTGCTGGACCATCACCGGGCAACACCGTGACCAGGTGCTGAGGCGCCGTCGCTCAGGTCCGGGCCCGATCCGCCCGACATAGCCGGGGTGGCGCGACTCCGCTTCCCGGACCGCCTGCGCAACCGGACCGTACTGATCTGGTGTGTCGCGGTGCCGCTGACGGCTGCCGTGACGCTGTCGGTCGAGGCGTCGTACCTCATCCGGATCGCCACGGCCGTGCTGGCGGCAGCGGTCCTGTTCCGAGCCGGGTTCAGGCACCGGGACGGGCTGGGACGGGCCCGCCTCCTGTTCGCCTCGTCCCTGGCCGCCGGAGCGGTGTCAGGGATCACCGCAGCCGGCTACCTCCTCGTCACCGGAGCTGTCGCGCCGACCGGCTGGCTCGACGACTGGCTCTACCTCGGCTACGTACCCCTCGCCGTCCTCGGCGTCCTGGCGCTGCCCCGCAGGTCGACCGGTCGAGGCGGCACGGTGCAGGCTCTCGCGGACGGGGCGGTGGCCGCGGGGTCGCTCTGGTACCTCACGATGGTCCTCCTCATCGACCCGTGGGGCATCGGCCAGGACCTGGCCCCCGCGGCCCAGGTGGTCACCCTGAGCTATCCGCTGGCGCCGGCCTTCGTGATTGCGGTGATCCTCTCCGCGCTCCCACGGGTCGCACCGAGAGCCCGACCCTTTCTCGTCCGGGCCGCGTCGGGGGTCGCGATGCTGGGGCTCGCCGATGCCGCCTTCGCCGTCGTCGCGTGGGCCGGTGACTACAGCCCGGCGTCCTGGGTCGCGGCCCTCAGCGAGCTCGGCCTGCTGCTGCTGCTCGACGCTGCCCTCCTGGGCGCCGCTCCCCAGCGCGCGTCCTCGCAGCCGGAGGCCGATGGCACCAGCGAGTTCGACGCCGACGTGGCGGCAACCCGCGGCGCCCTGGTCGTCGGCGCACCGTTCGCACCTCTCGGCCTGGCCTGCGCCGCCGCCCTGCGCGAGCTGCTCGCCGGGCACGACGTGCCGCCGTCACAGTTCTGGCCCATCCTGGCCATCGGCTGCGCCGTCGTCGTCCGGCACCTCACCAACGCGCGCGAGACCGGGCGACTCGTGGCCCGGATCGCCGCGCGGGAGAAAGCGGCCCAGGTCCAGGCCCGCACCGACGCCCTCACCGGCCTGGCCAACCGGACCGCGTTCGTCGCCCCGGTTGGACGCCGCCCTCCGCGACCCGGGCTGCCATCCGGTCGCGGTCGCACTGCTCGACCTCAACGACTTCAAGGACGTCAACGACACCCACGGCCACGACACCGGCGACGAGATCCTCGGGCACACGGCCGACCGGTTGCGCCACGCCGTGCCCGACGGCAGCATCGCGCGGCTCGGTGGTGACGAGTTCGCGGCCTTCGTCACGAACTCGCCGGATGACGGAAGGAGCCTCGCCGCCGACATCGCCGACGCCTTCACCGGGTCCGTCCGGGTCGGACACCGCTACTTCACGGTCCGGCCCAGCGTCGGCGTCGTG
Organism: Actinomycetes bacterium; assembly: GCA_038246575.1. Lineage (GTDB taxonomy): Bacteria > Actinomycetota > Actinomycetes > JACCUZ01 > JACCUZ01 > JACCUZ01. Next base: position 15,108 of record JBBRVU010000065.1, read on the forward strand.
GTGGACGAGCGCCCGGCCGGAACCGCTCGCGCCGGCGACGCCAGCCACCTTCTCGCGCACGCCGATGTGGCGATGTACCAGGCCAAGACCACCAAGGCGATCCACGACGTGCCCGTCGCCGTGCTCACCGGCCAGGCCCGATCGGCCGCAGCCGCGACCATCAAGATCCGGGAAGAGATCAGCAACCCCGACCTGAGCCAGTTCCGGGTGGAGTACCAGCCGATCGTCGACCTCTCGACCGGGGCGATCGTGGGTGCCGAGGCATTGCTGCGATGGACGCATCCGGGCTTCGGCGAGATCAGCCCATCGACCTTCATCCCCCTTGCGGAGCGGGTCGGGAGCATCACCGCTCTCGGCGACCACGTCCTCACGCTCGCTCTCGATGACCTCGCCCGCTGGGTCGAAGGCCCTGGCGGGGAGCTCTCGGTCTGCGTCAACGTGTCGCCTCGCCAGCTCACCGACCCGCGCCTTGCGGATGTGGTGATCGGGATGCTTGCCGACCGCGGCCTGGCGCCGGGGCAGCTCTCGGTCGAGGTCACGGAGGAGGCCCTCGTCGACGACATCGAAGCGGTCGTCGAGACCATCGCTGCCCTCCGTGGGGGTGGGGTGTCGGTGTCGGTCGACGACTTCGGCACCGGCTACTCGTCGCTGCGCTACCTACGCCGGTTCGACGCGAACATCCTCAAGATCGACCGTGAGTTCGTCCAGGCCAGTGCGACCGAGCCGCGCACCGAGGCTCTCGTCCACTCGGTGGTGGCGATGGCCGACGCGCTCGGCCTGGTCTGCGTCGCCGAGGGGATCGAGACCCTCGAGCAGCTCGCTCTCGTCCGCTCGCACGGCTGTCGCTACGGGCAGGGGTTCCTCCTCGCCCGGCCGATGCAGGCCGCCGCGCTCGAGGCACTGCTCACGGCCGGGCACGTCTACCCGGTCGACGTCCAGGCACCGCAGCCCGACGCCTCGGTCCACGCCTTGCGGGGCGTCAGCTGAGCCGGACGCGCGCTCCGGTCGCCTCGACCAGATCACCGGCAGCGAGCTGACGGCCGCGCCGGACCTCGACCTCGCCGTTGACGCGCACCTCGCCGGACTCGAGCAGCGTGCGGACCGCGCCGCCCGTGTCGACAAGGTTGGCGAGCTTGAGGAGCTGGCCCAGTCGGATCCCCGTCGGCCCGACGCTGACCACGGTGCCGTCTCCGCGCTCGCTGCTGCCGCTCATCGCCGGTCGGCCAGCACGAAGGCCAGCGCCGCCACCGCAACCGACACGAGCAGCACCGACGGGATCGCGCCGATGGCCCGGGCAATCACGTGGGACAGCACGAACGCCAGCCCGTACGCGACGGTGAGACCGACGGCGACCCCGACACCGGCGCGCTCCCTCCACAGCAGGAAGCACCACGCGACGGCGACGAGCAGCACGACCCCGCCGAGAGCGCGCACGCCGGTCGCCTGCGCGACGAGGAAACCGATCAGCAGGGAGGCTCCGGCAACGAGCGAGGACGGGATGCTGCGGGAGGTCAGGACGGCGGGGACAGTTGCCACCCCACCACCGTACGGTGCGGGCAGCGGCAGGTGACCGGACGTCGGGGTGCGGGCGATCTCACAGTGGTCAGGCCTTCACCCGGGCGTTCGTCGGGTCGTACAACGGGCGCAGCGAGGCCGTCGCAGCATGACGTCGCCCCGCGATGTCCACCTCCCAGTCGCCGTCGGCAAGCCAAGCTGGGTTCACCGGCTCGCCCGCCTCGACCATCGCGAGACCCACCGCACCGCCAAGCGTGTGCCCGTACGACGCGGCCCGCACGTAGCCCACCGGTTTCCCGTTGCGCAGCAACGGCTCGGCGTGCCACATCATCGGCTCCGGGTCGCTGACCAGGACCTGCACCAACCGCCGGGTCGACGGGCCGGCAGCGCGCTGACGCTCGACTGCCTCGCGGCCGAGGAAGTCGTGGTCGAGATCGAGCGCGAAGCCGAGCCCGACGTCGAGGACGGTGTCGATGTTGTCGATGTCGTGGCCGTAGTCGCGGTAGCCCTTCTCCAGCCGCAGCGAGCCGAGCGCCTTGAGCCCGGCGTGGGTCAGGCCGTGGGACTCCCCTGCCGCGACGACCCGGTCGTACACCGACCCGGCCACGTCGGCGGGCACGTACAGCTCGTAGCCCAGCTCGCCGAGGTAGGTGATCCGCACACACAGCACGGTCGCGGACCCGATGTCGATCCAGCGCGCGGCCCGGAACGGGAACGTCTCGTTCGACAGGTCGGCCGACGTCACCGCCGACATCAGCTCGCGCGAGAGCGGACCCTGCACGTTGAGCTGCGCATAGTCGCCGGTCCGGTCGGTGACCCTGACCTGCCGACCGGCGGCGTGCCGCCGTAGCCAGGTCTCGGCGTGCCGGTGCGCAGTGTCAGAGGCGACGACCCAGAACGTCTCGTCGTCGTGCTTGGTGACGGTGAGATCGGCCTCGATCGTGCCGGCCTGGTTGAGCCACTGGGTGTAGGTGATGAGGCCGGCCCCGCCGTCGACCCCGTTGGTGGACAGCCAGGACAGCAACGAACCGGCGTCGCGGCCCTCGACGAGGAACTTCGACATGAAGGACATGTCCATGACCGCCACGCCCTCGCGCACGGCCCGGTGCTCGGCCGCCCAGCGCCCGAACCAGGCCGGCCGACCCCAGGTCAGCGGGCCCGGGTCGGGGACCTCGCCGCCGCGGGCATACCACTCCGGGGACTCCCAACCGCTGACGTCGCGGAAGCTCGCACCGGCGGTGGCCAGCCGGTCGTGCCACGGAGACAGCCGGATCCCGCGCGCGGTGGTCATCGACCGGTTCGGATAGTGGCACTGGTAGACCAGACCGAGCGACTCGACGGTCCGGCTGGCGCGGTAGCCGGCGTCGGCCTGGTGGGCGTGCAGCCGGTCGATGTTGATGGCGGTGACGTCGACATCGGGGCGACCCTCGACGACCCAGTGGGCCAGAGCGCGACCGATGCCGCCACCGGTGAGGATGCCGACGGAGTTCAGCCCGGCGGCGACGAAGTAGTTGCGCACCTCAGGTGCCTCCCCCACCACCGGCGACAGGTCCGGGGTGAAGCTCTCAGGCCCGCAGAAGAAGGTGCGGATGCCGGCATCGGCCGAGACCGGGACCCGGCTCATCGCCGCCTCGAGGTACGGGCTCATCCGCTCCCAGTCCGGGGGCAGTACCCCGAACGAGAAGTCCTCGGGGACGCCGCCGACCTGCCATGGGGCGCAAACCGTCTCGAAGAGACCGAGCAGCAGCCCGCCGCCCTCCTCGCGGAAGTACCCGAAGTTGGCCGGGTCCTCGAGCACCGGCCAGTCGTGGGACACGCCGTCGATGGGCTCGGTGAGCAGGTAGTAGTGCTCCGCGGCCTGGAGCGGGATCGCGACACCCGAGCGCTCGCCGAGCTGGCGCGCCCACATGCCGGCGCAGTTGACCACGACCTCGCACTCGATGTCACCAGCGGCCGTACGGACGCCGGCCACGGCACCCTCGCGCACGAGAACGTCGAGCACCGGCGTGCTCTCGACGACCGTCGCGCCAGCCATCTTGGCCCCCCGAGCCAGCGACATCGTGACGTCGACCGGGTTGGCGCGGCCGTCCTCGGCGACGTAGAAGCCGGCGAGCACGTCGTCGGTGCGGGCGATGGGGAACATCTGCGCGACCTCGCCCGCCGAGATCTCCTGCACGTCGACACCGCACAGCCGGTTGAAGGCCGAGACCCGGCGGTACTCCTCGAGCCGGTCCGTGTCGGTCGCCAGCTCGATGAACCCGACCGGGTCGAACCCGGTAGCCAGCCCCGTCTCCGCCTCCAGCCGGGCGTACAGGTCGCGGGTGTAGCGGCGCATCTCCGTCGAGGTCTGCGAGGTCGAGCCGAACGTGACCATCAGTCCGGCGGCGTGCCACGTCGTGCCCGATGTCAGCCGGTCCCGTTCCACCAGGACGACGTCCTCGCCGAGGTGGGCGAGGTGGTAGGCGACCGAGGCCCCGATCACGCCCCCGCCGATGACGACGACTCGGGCGCGCGAGGGCAGTGACGGCATGGCCGAGACCCTAAGCGGTCGCACATTCCTGGTCGGAGCCGCTGACCGGTCAGCGACGTGCCACCGATCTGCGGCTCCGACCCCACGGCGCCTACGTCACCGCCGCACCCCGTCACGGTGCCAGCTGCACGATCGAGCCGTTGGTGAACGTGTCCGTGGTGGCGAACAGGTGCCCGTTGTGCCACTCGAGCACCGATGGTGCGGTCAGCGCGAAGGCCTTCTTCGCC